>JBKKCM010000001.1:0-3694 GCA_046712755.1 Nitrosarchaeum sp.
TTAAAGGCAATATTTTATCAAAAATAATAAATTTGATTTATCTTTTGGATTACTCTACAATATACAAAGCCGTATTAGATAAGATAGACCCATCGCCTGTTAAATCAATTGATTATGTAAAAAATAAAACAAATCAGTTTGCATGACAATATTTAAAGGAAGATTTTTGAGAATAAATTATTGAATCACATATATCAGATACTGGGTTTGAAATAATAATGAGAATTCTAGTCACAGGGGGAGCTGGCTTTATTGGCAAACATCTTGTGAAATCTCTCATAGAGAAAGGAAATGTAGTTACAATTTTTGATAATTGTTCAAATGCTGAGAAAAGTTCCGTATTCTCCCTTATGAATATGGGTGCCAAGATAATAGAAGGGGACATTACAAAACTTGAAGACATTACCAATGCGACAAAGGAGCATGATGTTGTAGTTCATCTGGCAGCAAAGATTTCGGTGGAAGAATCAATCAAAAATCCTTCCGAAACGTTTCACATCAATGTAGATGGGACAAGAAATATACTCATGGCATGCGAGAAAAATCACGTAAGAAAGATTATCGTGGCCTCATCAGCTGCAGTTTATGGAGAAAGTTTACCTGAGATCAAATTAACTGAGAATTCAAAGACAAATCCAATCTCCCCATACGGAGAAAGTAAAGTGATAATGGAGCACGAAATAAGAGAATTCATCACAAAACACAACATTAACTGTGTTATCTTGAGATTTTTCAATATTTATGGAGTTGGACAATCGCCTGAATATGCTGGCGTTATAACGAAATTCATTAAAAGAATTGCAATAAACAAACCACTCGAAATATTTGGAGACGGTATGCAAACAAGAGATTTTGTTTCAATAAAAGATGTAATTAATTCAATTTATGATGCAATAGAAAATGGAAAAAATGTAATATATAATATTGCTAGCGGAAAAACAATCACAATAAAAGAACTTGCAGAATTTATGATTTCTTTATCAGGAAAAAATTTGAAGATTATTTACAGTGATGCAAAAAAAGGAGACATTAGATTTAGTCAAGCAGACATAGCTCTTGCAAAAAGAGAACTTGGATATTCACCAAAATATGGACTAGAAGAGATTAAAAATCTTCTAAATTAGCTAAATAATATGATGAAAATTGGTTATTAGAAAATATGTAAAAGTATTTGAAACAATTTTCAAAGACCTCCAGTAACATTTATTGTTTCTCCAGTAATATATTTAGAATAATCACAAGATAAAAACAAAATAGCATTTGAAATATCATCAAGTGTACCTAGTTTTTGTAAAGGAATTTTTTGAATAATGTTATTTAGAATATGTTTAGGAATATTCTCTGTCATACTAGATTTCATATAACCTGGAACTACACAATTTACAAGAATATTGTATTTGGCACCTTCAATCGCTAATGTTTTTGTTAAACCGAGTATACCAGATTTTGAAGCAGCATAATTAGATTGTCCAAAGGCACCTTTGATACCTACAATAGAAGATATATTTATTATTCTACCTTGTTTCATGGATTTCATTTTTTTAAATAAAGATTTAGAAGTGTTAAAAGTGCCAGTCAGATTTGTTTCAATGACATTGTTCCATGATTCAAGTTGTAATTTAGAAACTGAATGATCTTCAACTATTCCTACACAATTTATACCAATATCTATTTGTTGAATATTTTCAACAAATTTTTCAACTGCGACATTATCCCTTACATCAACTTGATGGAAAGATAATTTATCACCATAATTTTTTTTTAATTCTAAAATGTTATTAAAGTTGGTATGAAATGAAGTATAAACTGAATCTATCTTATGTAAAAATAACTTTTTAATTAAATTATTTCCCACACCACCATTACCACCAAAAACTACTGCAGTTTTTCCAGTTAAATCGATCATTATAATCAAACCAATAATCTAAAAAATGAATTTAGTGCGTAGTAGAGATTGAGTATTTACTTAAAACATAATACTAAATTTATTGATTTTAGACCTTATGTAAAATGACATATAATTTATTTTGAAAATGAAAAAGTTGGTTCGCTTGTTCTAACAATGAATCCAGAAAAAAATGTAAATAGAATCCTCAAAATATAGAATCAGGGGACTTGAGAAGAATGTGTTGAAATTAATCTAAAATATATATGAATTATACAAATAATCTAACAAAGATTGATTATTAGAAAATATAAAAAAGTATTTTCATGTCATATACCAATGTAAAATAGACAGAAAATGATTGGCTGTATAATTCAAGCACGAATAGGCTCAACTAGATTACCAGGAAAAGTAATGCAAAAAATTGATAATGACAATACAGTTCTTGATTATGTAATAAATCAAGTAAAATTCTCTAAAAAAATTGAGAAAATCATAGTTGCTACAACTGATCTAACTGAGGATGATGTCATTTGTGAGTATTTAGCTTTACAAAAAATTGAGTTCTTTAGAGGATCTTCAGAAGATGTGTTGGATAGATATTATCAATGTGCAAAAAAGTTTGCCATAGACAATATTGTGAGAATTACAGCAGATAATCCTCTAATTGATCCAAATATTGTTGACTTGATAATTGATGAGTATAAAAATAATAAATGTGATTTTGCAACAAATACATTACATAGAACATTTCCTTATGGAACAGAAGTTGAGGTTTTTTCTTTTAAAAGTCTTGAGAAGGCATGGGAGAATGCAAAAAAACCTTCCGAGAGAGAACATGTAACGTCTTTTATTCGCGATCCACAAAATGGATTCATCCTAATCAATACAGAATATAAAGAAGATTTTTCTCATGTCAGATACACTGTGGATAGAATCGAAGATCTTAAACTAGTAAAAGAAATAGTAAAAAATATTCCTACAAGACCTATCTTGATTCAAGACGTGATTAAATTATACAAAAAAAGACCTGAAATATTTGAAATCAATAAGAACGTCAAACATGATGGGTATATTTCATCCCTAAAAAAAGATGAACAATATCTTAAATCTCAGAAAAATAATGGAACTCTAAATGTCAAAAATTAAATTATTTGATCCATATACAGATAAATCTGAAAAGGTTGCAATAAAGCGAGTTTTAGATAGTCATTTTTGGGCATCAGGCGCAGGTACTGGCGAGGTACAGAAATTTGAAAAAGAGTTTTCAAGATATATAGATTCCAAAAGCTGTGTTGCATTAAACAGTGGAACTGCAGCTCTCAATCTAGCATTATCCATGTATGATATAAAAAATAGAGAGGTTATTCTTCCGTCATTATCTTTTGTAGCTACTGCTAATGCAGTAATAGAAAACGGTGGCATTCCAAAGTTTGTAGATGTTGACGAGAACACATTATGCATAGATCCTGAAAAAATCTCAAAAGCAATATCAAAAAAAACCAAAGTAATTCTGCCCGTACATTTTGGAGGATTTTCATCGAATCTTGCAGAGATCTTAAAATTATGCAGAGAGCAGAAAATTCATTTAATTGAAGATGCGGCACATGCTACTGGATCAGTATATAGAAACAAGAAAATTGGCAGTCATGGTGAATTAGTATGTTTTAGTTTTCACCCAGTCAAAAATCTTGCAATGCCAACTGGAGGCTTGATATCAATTAACAGAAACGACTACAAGGAAATTGCAAGAATTCTTAAAGAAAAAAGATGGTGTGGGATCACTAATAGAAAAGGTGTAGATTACGA
>JBKKCM010000002.1:0-21838 GCA_046712755.1 Nitrosarchaeum sp.
GAACTTAGACGTCCTAGTATTTTGTTGCTTATTTTAGGTCTAATCTTAACATTAATTGGATTTACAATGTTGTTAAATCCTCAAGATAGTACTACCAACATGATTTTTCTAAGCATGTTCGGCATTGGCATGTTTATGTTCGGATTAGGTTTTTCAATACTTTATCAGATAAGAAAACACAATCATAACTAATTTTTAAAATATTATTTTGTTAATTAGAATATTGGCAAACCAATTTTTCGTATACTGTCTTTTGATCTATTTTTTGCCCGGTTAGATAAAACTCTTAACAATTTTTCACTTAGATCCTCTAAAACTTCACTTAAATCAAATCCAACTGAATTGTAAATTAGAGGGGTGTGATGAGGAGTAATAATCATAATAGATACTTCATATTTTCCTTCTTTTTTATTCCCAGTTCTTTGTTGTTTTATTGAAACTCTAGCTTCATGTATTTCTGAATATACTTGTTGTAATCTCTTGAGAGTTTTCCCAAATTTTGAACTAATCAAATTTACATTTTGTTGATCTTCGGGCATGCCGACAATGTATAATGGGATTGGAGTTTCTAATTTGGATGCAAGTAAACCTAGTATATCTCTAAAAGTGATAATACCTTGAAGAGTATCATGCAGATTAACTAAACAACACGTGGTGTCTGCTTTAAGCATTGAATTGATAACTTTGTTTAGATCATCACTGGCCAAACATTGAGGAATTCTAGTACTTCCAGTGTTACCAATTTTAAGTTCTAATGCATGTTCAGTTCTTGGCACCATAGATGTTCGTCCTTGTTTTTCTGATGGCATGATTGATTGCAGTACATGATATGACGTAAGAACCTGTTTGATTTTACCTTGATTCAATACAGGCAGATGATCAATTCGTTTAGTAGTCATAATTCGTCTTGCATTACTAATAGATTCATCAGAAGGTACTGTAATTGGATTTTGGGTATAAATTAGATTAGCTTTAATCCATTTGTTATCCTTTGATGAAAGTAGTTTGATAATTTGTTTGGCTGTTACCACACCAATTATTTTATTCCTGTCCACTACAGGCACTTCTCTTATTCTATAATGAGTGATTATGTTTGCTGCTTTCTGAACAGAATCATTTTGGGTCACATGTGGAATTGAATAAAGAAATGACTCTACTTTCATGTTATCTATATTTTTGGCATTGAGTAGTGCTCTAATGTTTGTAGAAAGTACCTTTTTATCTTTAAGATAAAAAACGTCATAAGAATTGTTCTTAGTAATTTTACTGATTACATGTGAAAGTGTATCTGTTGGTTCTACAGTAGTTGCTTTTGAAATTAGAGATTTTATTTTAGTAGATTGAATATCTTTCATATGAGCATGAATTGTATCAGTAATCATTTACTGTATCTATTGATCTCCTTAGTTTAAAGTAAACGAAAACCATAGATTTTCACAATTGATTGTTCATTACTCTTTGATTTGAGTATGTTTGAAAAACATAATATTTTAAAGCCAAACGAGATAAGAAAACAAATGGCAGAATTCAAGTTACAAGGATCAGGCGGATACATCATAGCTGATCTAACTGAAGAGCAAGTAAAAAAAGCAGACTTGGGAGTTGGGAAATTATTTTTAGCGCCAATAGGCAAACTAGAAGAACAAAAAATGTCAAAGCACTACTGTAAAAACTGTGAATCTGAATTTAATAATCCACCAAACATACACCTGGAAGAAAACACAAATGAGCAAGTTGCAGACAATTTGATTCTTGTAGAAAGAGGCCAATACACATGTCAGCAATGCAGTTCTATTATTGGAGAATACAGAGTATTCAAAAAACAAGATGAATCAAACGATATTGGCAATGCTAGACCTAGTCAATAAATCATGTATGTATTCTAAAGCAATATACTTAAGTTGAGAAAAAAATCAGAAAAGACATCTATGGCAAGCATGTTATTTAAGATAAAATGTGAGAAGGGTCACAAAGCAAATGCTTTGATCTGGGACGGTCAAACTATTGAAAATTACATAGAAAGTAAAAAATGTAATAGTTGTGGTGCACTGTTACATCAATTATCCAAATAAGATAGTTCAAAACAAAATCAACAGTAGAGAATTACTTAATTAGATATTTTTTCTTCATATAACATGGATTCAAAAGATGGTCCTGAGAAAACTTACCCATCAGGATATGAACCAAAAGAGACCAATAGCACAGACGTTAATGTTAGAAATCAATTACTCAGTGAGATACTAAAATCATCACCAACGGAATTTATCAATACAGATTTGTTCACAGTGATGTCAAAACGACGCTCAACTAGAAAATTTACAGACAAAATAGTAGAGACAGTAAAGATAGACAAAATCATAGCTGCTGCAGACACTGCGCCTACTGCAGGAAATTTTCAAGGTTTTGAGATATTTTATGTGAAAAGTCCTGAAAAAAAGCAGCAGTTAGTAGAGGCGTGCAACAATCAACCATATGTACATGCACCAGTTGTACTGGTATTTTGTAAAAATCCGTCTAGAGTCAAATTGAATTTCCCAGAAGAAATACTCAAAAAATTTGCTATACAAGATGCCACATTAGCAGCAGCATATTCTCAGCTTGCAGCTCAGGCTTTGGGATTAAGTTCCATATGGATTGGGATGTTTGATGAGCAAAAAGTAATGAAAGTAATCAATACAGATTTGATTCCATCATCAGTATTATGCATAGGATATCCTAAGCAAGATAAATTCCCAAAACCAAGAAGAAATCTGCAAGAAATAGTGCATGTAGTTTGGTAGTAAAGGAATTAGTAAACAATTCTAAGAGAGCCAAGATATTGGAAAATATTTCAATTATTTGTCATAGTTAAATAAATTAGAAATGAATTATTGTTTCTCTGCAAGTCTTTTTTTGTCTCTACATATACCACAAAGATAATTTTTCTTAAAATTATCGATTTCTGCCTTAAATGAGTCAGAACCAAAATAGTTTTCAGATGCTTGCATTCCGCCAGGTACAGATTTCCCGCATTTTGTGCACTTTATATCTAAATGAAATTTGATTTTTTTCTCATTTTTATTTATCTTACCAATAATCATATATGATATCAGATGTTGGAAATTTTATATCCTATACAAATCTTAAGTTTTAAGCAAGTAAAATCTAGAGAAAATAATGGAATTTGTTCAAACAGAAGAACCAAAGATTGAAAAACCAATAGTCATTGCCGCGATGCAAGATATGGGAAATGTAGGTAGCATAGTAGTAAATTTCATCAACACTAGTGTGAGGACAAAAAAATTCAGAATTGCAAAGACGCCATATCCCACATATGTTGTAGATATGGGAGGGCACATAGACTTGCCAAGCGAAAGTTGGGAGTACAAATATGCTGATGGGTTAATTATGTTTGGAGGAGGAACTGGTCAGCCACAAGACAGCCAAGAACTGTATTCGCTTTGCCAAGATGTCATAGATGTTTCTAAAAAATACTCTGCCAAATTCATCTATACCCTTGGAGGTTTTCATACAAACAGAGTACTGGATAAAAATCCTAAAACTTTTGTTACCACTACATCCATAGAACTAACAAAACAAATGCAGGGATTAGGAATTTTGACAACGCCGCAAAGATCAATAATTACAGGATTTAATGGGTTGATCTTAGGTTTTGCAAAACAAAACGGCATTCAGGGAATGGGAATGTATGGAGAGTTGAATCAGCCTGAAATTCCACAATACAGAGCAGCAATTAGCATAATCAAGACACTGGAGAAACTAACCTACAGGAATTTAGGAGATACAAGTAATCTGGAATCACTTGCACAGGAAATTGAAAAAAGCTTTGAAAATTAAACATTCAGGTTAAAATCCAAATAAGGATTATTTTCTTAAAACACTTGATTTTTTTATTGCTTTGATACAATATAGATAATTGCAGTTTATTCACCACATTACAACAATTCCACTGGCATCTCAAACAGAAATAGATGGAGTCAGATACTATCAGACACCTCAAGGAAAACTATATCCATCAATCACCACCGTATTATCTAAGACATCAGACATGTCAGGTCTTGATGAATGGAGAGAAAGAGTGGGAAATGATGCTGCAGAGCAAATAATGAAAGAAGCACAAATTCATGGAACAATGACACACAAATTATGCGAATACTATCTAAATAATAAAGAAGTAGAAGGAGACTTTTTTGATATTCCAAAGAATCATTTTGAAAAACTAAAACCATATCTGCATAAAATTAATAATATTAGAGGAATTGAACTTCCACTGTATAGCGACGAGTTTGAAATTGCAGGAACTTGTGACTGCATAGCAGAATATAATGGAAATTTGTCAATTATTGATTTTAAGACAAGTAAGAGTAAACTGATGGAATATTATGATAAAGTTCAGAAATATTTCATGCAGGCAACGGCATATTCTCTTATGTGGAAAGAAAGAACAGGTACAGAAATAGATCAAATTGTAATTATAGGTTCTGAAGAAACTGGCGATGTTGCAGAATTTATCAAAATACCATTTGATTTCAAAGAAGTGTTAATTGAAAAGATAGAAAAATTCCATGAATTAGTAAACTAGAAGAGAATAGTGTAAAATCTACCCACTTGACTATATTCCCCGCGCGTTATGTACCTGAACAAATTTGAACTGCAATTCATCAAGTTCTGAAAAAATAACTTAATTAATCCCACTAAGGAAAATAGTCTCTTAACTAGGCTTAAAATAAAGTCAAAATTAACCCATAATTAGGTAGAAAATGACTGATTTTATTCACGAACCATACAAAACCGTCTATGTTAGGGACTTGATCAAGCTAAGCCTTGATGATCTGCTCAGTATGATGGGATCACTTGAATCAGGCAATGCATATTGGGTTGATGGAGTTCTCTTTGCATGCTTTGCAATGACTGATTCTGAGGAATTGGCAAAAAAAGAGATTCAAGGCCAGACATATCTGGACAAAGTCATATTTGCAAAATATGATCACTATACCAAGACAGCAAAATTATCAACTAATATGGAAATTAATGTTTTAAACGTACAAAAAAGCCATCTTTATAGGGATTTAATATCCTGGTTGAAAAAACAACCTGTATGGCACGAATAGAATTATTTCCATAAATGCCATACATCAAGAACTAGATATTTTAATGTCTTTTCTCAAAGAGAAACAATTGGAAAAAGACGAATCAGAAATTTTCATGACAGAGTTTCCAAAAGAGGGATTTGGCATAATAGATCAGCTGCAAGGAAGAGTGCAGTTTGCAATTTTAGATCAAATTAAACTCATGAAGACATCAGGCATGGAAGACAAAGAGATTAGCAAGATAATTCTTGCCAATGTTCAAAAGATCATAGAAAATTATCAGTCACAAGATTGAACATATAGATTTCAGTCTTAACTTCATACAAAATTTCTTACAAAAATAAACAAATGTTAAGAATTTACAGAACAGTCTTTTTATTTCATTATTACAATATGACATAGGTAGTAATCAATTAATCCCAAACATCAATGGTTATGCGAGAAGAGAATTGATGCTCAGATGTCAGTGGATATCTGATTGGTTTTGATTACTATCTAATTTTTACCGTATTTTGTGATAGGTTTACAATCCAGATTCTTTATTCTGATATGCCACATTTTGTACAAGTCTATCATTTGAAACATTTGTGCCTGTCTAATCATAGAATTTCCACATATCTTACAAGTTTTAGAATCTCTAGTCACTACCGATACTCATCTCCACAGTCACCAATTATATCAAAAAGATCATTTGATTTACCAGTAACTGAGCTTATCATGGTGCGATCATGAGAGTCTAGCTGCAAATCAAAGACTCGGGCATTATCTTGTCTATGTTCAGATATTCCAAGTCTTGCACCTATTATTACTCCTGCAACTGCAGGTTTATCTAAAATAAATTTGGCAGATACATTTGCAATACTGGAATCGTGCTTTTTTGCTATTTGAGATAATGCGTGTAATAATTCTTGAAATAATTTCCATCCGCCCCATGCATCAATCATATTATAGTATTTTTGCAGACTAGAAGTAATCAGGTCTGCTCTGTGTGGGTCTGGAGAGTGCAGATATTTTTCAGATAAAAATCCGCCAAGTAAAGTACCATATGTAAGAAGAGACATTCCATGTTTTTGGCAAAATGGAACCATTAACTTTTCGGGTCTTTGATCTAAAATAGAGTATTGTACTTGATTCGATACTAGTTTGAATCCTTTTTCAATCATTATTTTGACTCGCTTTGTATCAAAGTTTGTCAGACCAAGATGTTTGATTTTTCCCTTATCTTGTAGTTTGGATAAATGATTAAGGGCATCAAGATAACTTGGGTTATTGTAATCCCACCAATGAAACTGCACCAAATCAAGTGAATCAGTATTCATTTTATGTAGTGATTGGTCTATGTAATATTCTACAATAGATTTTGTCATAGGTCCGGGATTTGGTACGAATTTAGTCAGTGCTTGTGATTTTGATAGTTCTTTTGGTGCTAATCGTTTTCTAAATTCTCCAATGTATGATTCAGCAGGACCATAGATATCAGCCAAATCCCATGTGGTAAATTCATCTTTGTGATATTCTAGCATCTCTAAAATGGCAGATTCTGAATTAATCTGTCCATGTCCGCCAGATACCTGCCACATTCCATTTAAAATTCTACATATTGATAAATCATCAGCTAGAGCAATTTTTGAATTTGACACTAAATCCTATAGAATGTTACTTTATTTTATGAGTATGCAAAGATACGATAAAATAACAGTTGATAAAAAATCAGTGAGAAACAATCAATTAATTTAAGAACACTAACAGATACAATGTCCATATGGTTCATTACTATATTAAAAAAATAAAGCGTCTTTCACATAAACCATCGACATGCATTGATTGCAATAGTCAAAATATTTTACAGGATGTAATATTAGCTACAACTGGTCCAACTCAAGAAAACACATATTATACTCCATCTGTTTTATGTATGGCTTGTGAAACTTTGATGATAATTACTACAGACCCTGGGGCAGGACTTGGTCTGCAGGCATCTGTAGGAAATGAAGTATCAATGCGCAGTTAGTTTCATAACAGTGGTAAAATTTTGATTTAGACAAGGACGCACAATAATATCATTTTGCTAAATAGATACAATTAGTTCTAATTAATTTAAAAAGTGTGATGATCAATTAAGATAAGATAACAATTGAATAAATTATTTTTCTTGTTGATTCCACTTTTGCTTTCTGGTTTTATCCATCTCTGGAATCCTGTTGGATACCCAGATGTATTTTTTGATGAGGGGATTTACATGAGACGGGCAGTAAATCTTCTAGATACTGGAAACCCGCAGGAAGAAAATGTGTATGACCATCCATATTTTGGTCAAATTGCAATTGCGTCGATTCTTGCCATAACAAATTATTCTGATTTGAAGCCATCGACAGACCCAGATTCATTACAGTCACTATACATGATTCCCAGAATATTTATGGGATTATTAGCAGTACTAGATACATTTCTAATCTACAAGATTGTTCAAATCAGATACGGGATAAATGCCGCATTTCTGTCAGCATCTCTCTTTGCAGTATTACCATTTACATGGATTTTCAAAAGAATATTACTTGATTCTGTTTTGGTGCCGCTTGTGTTAGGAGCGATTTTGCTGGCAATCTATTCTACCAAAACAAAACAAAAAACAGTATTAATTATTTTTTCAGGATGCTTATTGGGTTTGGCAGTATTTACAAAGATACCTGCATTTACAATGATCTTTGTAGTTGCATGGATTGTATACACAGACAGAAAAAAATTCTCTGATGTTTTATTATTACTGATTCCATTTTTGTTGATTCCGTTAATATGGCCTGTCAATGCAATTATGCTTGATCAGTTTGATCTTTGGCAGAAAGGTGTGTTATGGCAAACACAGAGAACAAACAGCATATTAGACATATTTGGATTCTTTGCAGTCATTGATCCATTAATGTTTGTATTAGGTTTATCAGGAATAGCTCTTGCGGCATTACGCAGAGATAAATTTCTCTTGTTGTGGTTTATTCCATTTGTGATATTTCTAAGTGGTGTTGGATACAAACAATATTTTCACTGGATGATAATAATTCCAGTATTATGCATTGCATCTGGGATATTGATAGAATCAATTCACAAGTGTGGCATAATTAAAAAGAATTTTGTTTATGTAGGAATTGTATCTGTAGTTTTAGTTTTGGGGTTTTTTAGTACAACGCTGTTGATTGTCAATGATATATCATATAATCAATTTCAGGCATTATCATATGTTTTAGAAAATTATGACGACGGTGTTACTGTTCTTACAAGTCCAGTGTATTCATGGATATTATACGATATATTTGAGCGAGAAAATACCCCAAAAGACTATTCGTCTATTTTGTTTTATCCACCAACCACTGAAAAAACAGTCATAATGGCAGATGAACATTATCGTATTGATCTGGCTCGAGGTCCTCAACTGCAAAATGCATTAGTTCGTTCTACAATAATACAAACTTTTGAGGGTACAATAACGGAGTTTAATGACAAAATATATCCATATACAAGCATGCAAGCCAATGGAGAGGCAGCCAAGATCGAAATCCGTGAAAGCATACGTGGAAGCTAGTCAAATTTTACAATTTAAAAATTTAATATGAGATAAATCTGGTGGATTCGTGTTGTCAAGTGCAATGAAGGCAGAAGTATCAATAATAATTCCTACGTATAACGAGTCTGAAAATATCAAAGGAATATTACATTTGATCAAAGAGCATCTGCCAAAAAACACCATAGTTGAAGCAATAGTAGTAGATGACAACTCCCCTGATGGAACAGGTAAGATTGCAGAGGATTATTTTGAATCATTGAAGGAAAAAACAAGATATACCATTAATGTAATAAATCGAAAAACACGAGAAGGCCTTAGCTCTGCAGTATTAAATGGAATACAACAGGCAAAAGGAAAGATAGTTGTTGTAATGGACAGTGATTTTTCTCATCCTCCACAACTCATACCAAAACTTGTTGATGCATTAAAACAATCAAAAACAGACATTGTTGTTGCATCAAGATATCTCAATGGAGGTTCAATACATGGTTGGTCAATAAAACGAAAAATGATAAGCAAGGTTGCAACAATTATTGCAAAGAAAGGTCTTGGCATAAAGGAATCTGATCCAATGTCAGGATTTTTTGCATTTAACAAAGACATAATCAAAGGAATCAACTTTGATGCAATAGGCTACAAGATTCTCTTGGAGATGATTGTAAAGATAAAAGGTGTATCAATAAAGGAAATTCCATATACATTTTCTGATAGAGAAAATGGAAAAAGTAAGCTTGGTACAAAAACAATTTTAGAATACATTCATGCAGTAGGAAAGCTTTACAGATATGGAAAAAAAGAACAGCAAAAGGAAACAAGATCATCAGTCAGATTTGTATCAAAGGCTGCAAGATTCTTTTCAGTTGGTGCATGTGGACTAGGAATTAATTATCTTACATCTATTTTGTTTACATCAAGTTTGGACATATGGTATCTTCATGCAACCATACTGGGAATTATGTTTTCAATTACCAGTAATTTCTTTTTGAATAAATATTGGACATTTGAGGATAGGGATTTTACTACAAAAATAACTGCCATTCAGTACGGTAAGTTTGCAGGGTTTAGCTCTATTGGCGCAGCAGTTCAGCTTGGAATGGTGTATTATTTGGTCGATGAGCTAAGTGTATCTTATCCAGTTGCACTAGTGTTAGCAGTTGCAACTGCAGCATTTAGTAATTTTATTTTAAATAAAAAATGGACGTTTAAAGAAAAAGTTTGGAGTTAGACGTCATTTTTAAAAAATTAGATAAGGTTTGAATAGTAATAAAGCACACAAATAACATGGTACTTGGAATTATCATTGCAATTGGAGTTGCTGCAATTATTGTCTTTATCATAATAAAATTAATTCGAAGCTCAAATACGATAGGTCATGGTGGAAATATAAAGCAGTGTATAGTATGTGGACGCAAAACGAATTCATTGATTTGCCAATTTTGCAAAAAAGATTCAAATTCCCTGAGGTAGTTCTAAACTATTTAGGATTAGAAAGCACCCATTAGTTTCAACCCCATGACAATTAACAAAATACCACCAAGTATTATCAGTACACCATTTCTAGACGTATACGATCTTGATCAAACTACTATATCAAATGCCTTTTACAAGCGGATTTGAATTAATAATTACAAACTAAAAATACATTCGAATTATTGTAATGTATAAGCTAAATTTTTAGCGATTATTTTAGTTCAATCAGCGTTTACTGATACAAACATCTCTCTAAACGCTTAAAAGTTAATAGAAAATTTAGGATAAATGATGACACAGCAAAGTAAATGTCCATATTGTAGCTCCATATTTCAAAATAATGAAGAATTATCCAGACATATAGATAAAATACATAATGCCGCAGAGCCAATTTAGGCACGATTTATGCCTATAAACAGAAAATAGGCATAAAAAAGAAAATGTTACTGATAGGTAAAAAGATCAGAAATGCTTAGTTAATCAAAGATAGAAGATGTCAATTCATGTTGCAAAAATACGATAATGTAAGACTAGGTTACGTATTTGCAGTATTATCTGCTGTTATGTTTGGTTCAGTATCAGTACTGGCAAAGCCTCTTGTTTCTTCAGTTGATCCTATCTTGCTTGCGTCTTTGGTGTATATCATATCTGCAATCACTTTGAGCCCATTTGCACGAAAGCAAAAGCAAAAATTTGCAAGAAAGGATTTTTTGCTGATTCTATCTATTGCAATTTGTGGTGCAGTAATTGCACCAAGCTTGTACTTTGTAGGATTGACACATGCATCAGCTTCTGATGCAGCACTGATTGCAAATGGAGAAGTGTTTTTTTCTGTTTTGCTTGCAGTGATATTTTTCAGAGAGCGATTGAAACCTGTTGGATGGATTGCAATTCTTTTAGTTTTAGCTGGCATAATAATCATAACTACAAACCTTAATTTTGCAGATTTGACCTTGCAGCAAATACACTACAAGGATATGCTGCTAATCTTATCTATGTTATTTTGGGCATTTGATAACAATCTTAGCAGATATCTTGCACAGAAAATGAATGTTGCAAACATTGCACAAATAAAATCAACAATCGGTGGAGTAGTGTTACTTGTAATTGCATTACTTGTATTCAGAGTGGATATTAGTGTGGGAACAGATCAGATAATTCCAATTTTAGTGCTAGGCGGTATTGGATTTGCAGCGTCACTTTACTTTTTCTTGCAGGGACTAAAGAGAATAGGAACTGTTAGAACAATTACCATATTTTCAATGTCATCTGTGTTTGGTCTTGTTGCAGCTAGTATATTCTTGGCAGAGCAGATTAGTTGGTATCAAATTATGGCAGCAGGGATTATGATTCTTGGAGTTTATCTTGTGAGTAGAAAGGAGACTGTAATCAGTCCAGTGTAGATTTTACATTAACTGATTATTGCAATGTATAAGCTAAATTTTTAGCGATTATTTTATTTCAATCAATACATTAAGCGTATTACGTGTAGAATAATGCAAATTAGACACGATTTATGCGTATTTAGGCATGATTTATGCCTTAGATGAACAGTCCTTTTCTCTAATTCCTATTGGAGTTTAATGATACATTTCATCACATTATTGTTTAATGTTTACGATTCTGTAAGCCCATGGTTGATAAAATAGGCGTAAAAAATTGGTTGATGAGAGTTTGAGTACCTGCTACAACAACTTTTCCAAATTCTGTTATTTGTGGATTATGTCATTTAGAATTATTTTTAATATATTCATCTAATGTTTGTTGAAATTCATCTCGTGTTTTAATTTCTTGATCATTTATCAAAATTCTATAATCATGTTTCTGTAATTTACTTAGAAACCAATCTGTAATCGTATACATGTTCATTCCAAGTCCTAAAGCCGTGTCTATGATAGAAATAATATAATGATAATCTACTAATCCTGTTTCAAGTGATTCAGTAATTTTACTCTTAGTTTTAGGACGGTAAATAGTAATTCCATCTGCTATGGTGCCAGTTTCATTTACATATCTATATGGCTCATTACTTGTTAGAATATATTTTAAAATTTTAGGATCTGTAACTATGTCCCCCAATCCAAATAATTCTTTATCGAGATCAGTTTTATCACCCTTAAATGAAATTGTTATTGGTATTTCCATTAACTGAATAATTTCACACTTGTTTAAAAGAGATATTCATCACAAATGATAAAATTAGATCGGTTGTATATAATTTAGTTAAATATTGGATACCATAATTTAGTGTATGAAGATTTGGATGGACATAACAAGAAATGTAGTTACATCTAAACGACATCAAGATCATTTCTTTGTAAAATCAGTTACAGAATCACTGCCATCTTATTTTGAGGAAAGAGTGGGTTTCCTGAAAAAAAATTTGAAAAAACATTGGTGCTATGAATTACCTGATGGAAAATCAATTCATGTAAAAGAATACAGTTCCTACTATCTAGTTCATTGGGATTCGATAGATCCTAATAGAAAACCTCTCCAACATCTTATCGTAGATGCACCTAAAGAAACAGTGCTAGGTTTATTCCTAGCAGATCAATTATTCAATAAAGGAAAGGGCACAAATTGGGTTTTGAACAAGATTAGCAATTTTCTCAACATCTGACGATTTTTATGGTATGAACAACACATGATCTTTAACCTAGTAGACACTACATCTGCACCCCTAGTCAGGTATCTTAGTAGAAACGTAGGTTAAATCCTAATGCGTGGAGTGGAAGTCTTATTTTGTTGAGATGAACATAAAATACACATGAATGGGTTTAACTTGGTTACATTAGCTAAGTAGTTGTTGCTACCCAAGGTTTTTTATAGAAATTTTGTTATAAACATAATATGAAACCAGAATGGGGATCTAGACACGATCAAGTAGTGGCTCAATTTGAAGCAAAAGAAAAAGCTGGAAAAGTAAAAGAATTTGCATTCATTTCTAGAGATTAATCTAGATGATAGAAAAAATTCGCTATTGGACAATATCTTACGAAGAAAATTATCAGGAATGAATTGTATTCCAACAACAGCATTCATTACAAGTACAGTTAGGACAATCTTTTGGAGAATTGCTTTGCTTACATTCAGAAGGTAAACAGTCACAATCAGCACATTTTATTTCAAACAACATATAAGATTTTGATGTACTAACTAATATTGTATTAAAATTTAGGTGTAGTTCTCATTAATCTTGCTCAGATCGTTAAAAAATCAGATTCAAAAATCATTGCATAATTCAAAAAAACTAATGCTTTTCTAGTTTAATTTCCGAATCAGGTCTAAATTTGTGCCAAAACACGCCTAAAATAGCAGCTAGAGACACCCAGAAGATACTAACTGCAACCACAGACATTGCTCTGAATCCGTTTACCAGATCCATTGGTGCAGATATTTTATCAGGGTTTGAAGGCATTAGAACAAACACAATTCCTATGAATATTGCATAACCAACAAATGCTACAATCTTTTTTCTTGATTGTAATTTTTTATAGAGTTGATAAAATCCCACTGCACCAAAACCTGAGATTGCAATAAATGACAGATACAGTATTGATCTCAGCACCACAGTTTCAGGATCACCTACTGTTGGTGGATTTGCAGGGTATTTCAAAAATGGGATAAAGTAAATTGTCAACCACATTATTGCAGCAAGTGTAAATATCTTTTTCAGATCAGTCCTTCCAGGTAATGAATTTCTAGAATATGCATAAACAATACCAACCAATGCACCAATGGATGTTCCTAAAATTGCTCCAGCTAAAACCTGTCCGCCTTTTTGCCAGTATCTATAAGAATCAAATTCTGCTCTAAATTCAGGAGTGTCTTTTTCTTCACCTGATGCAAATAGATGTTGGTTTTCAATTCCAATTGCTGTATCAAGATAGGATTCAACAAGTACCAAATTAGCAACGCCATGTATTGTTCCTGCAAGAGCACCTGAAATCAAAACAATTGCAAGAAATAAAGCTGTTTTCATATTATATCACATTAGTGGCAAGGGAATCCTGCTGCATGTCTCATGTCATGAGTTAGTTCATGAATGTAAAGATCCTCAAATGCTCGTTCTCCTAAAACAATGCTAAACAAATGTCCTTGATCATAACCTACAAAGAATAATCCAAATGCAAAAATGATTGCCAAAATCGCAACTGCAATAACAGGAACAGTGGATTTTGAAATTGCAATCTCTTTTGATTGTGACATTGCACATGTAATTAGCTGGATGTACTTAAATGGTTGGATGATTTATCCAATTAATATACTCTAGGCATAAAATTTATGAATATATGAAAATATAAAGATCATTCTATAGATTTGTTTTACATTTGTAAAGTTCCATAATTAAATAACATTGAATTTTATTCATTTTGATTATGTTGAATAATTCTGAATCAGACACATACACATGCAACTAACTATCATTGCCCTCATTAAAGATAGGAAATGGTCTCTTAGTTTAGTCGCATTTATCTCTGGTGCCATAGTGATGGCATTAGAATTTGTTACGAGTAGAATTTTTACTCCTGTTTTTGGAAGTTCAATATACACATGGGGAAGTCTGATTGGAATTGTACTAACTGGATTAAGTCTGGGGTATTATTTAGGAGGAAAAATTGCTGACAAGAATCCCACATTTCAAAAAATATGCTCTATTATTTTTTCCGCAGGATTATACATTGTTTTTATTCCGTTTATTGCACCCGGCGTAATTGGATTAACAATTTCTATTCTGCCCCAAAGTCAATATTCCTCTCTGTTTGCAACATTTGTTCTTTTACTTTTTCCAGTTATTCTTCTCGGTACTGTATCTCCATATGTGATAAAACTGGGAGCAAGTACACTGAAAAAAGTAGGAAATACTTCTGGGAATTTTTATTCTCTTTCTACAATAGGAAGTATTTTTGGAACATTTCTTACCATTTTTGTTCTCATTCCCACATTTGAGATAAGACAAGTGATAATTGGACTTGGCATTGTATTGATGATTACATCGTTAATTGGATTAAAGCTTGCACCAAAGATCATAGTTATTGCAGTGATTATTATCTTGTTTACTCCATCCTCTTCACTAGTAACAGGTCTAATGTCTCATACTGGAACTACCGTATATGAAACAGAAACTCAATACAGTCATCTTGATGTCACTGACTCTAATAATAAAAGAACATTATACCTAAATGGAATGCGACACAGTCAGATGAACCTTGATGATCCAAGCGAATTACTAATCCCATACACAAAGTTTTTCCATCTGGGAAAACTGTTTACTCCTCAGCTTGAAAATGTCTTGTTTGTTGGAGGTGGAGGTTTTTCAGGTCCCAAAAATTTCCTTGCAACATATCCTGATATTCAAATTGATGTAGTTGAGATAGATCCAGAAGTAATAGATGTTGCAAGAAAGTATTTTACATTAAACGATAATCCAAGATTGCAAATATTTAATGATGACGCTAGACTCTTTCTGTCACAAACAGATAAAAAATATGATCTAATAATCTTGGATGCTTATGCAACAGACTATGTTCCGTTTCATTTGTTAACTGATGAATACTTTCAGATATTAGATGAACATTTGAAACCAAACGGTGTTATTATTTCCAATTTGATAGGAACATTGGCAGGAGACACATCGGATCTACCAAGAGCAGTGTATAAAACAATGAACAAATCATTTCCAGCAGTATACATGTTCACAACATATGGCAACAATATTGGCATAATACAAAATATCATGATTGTTGCAACAAAAAACAGTGAGCAGCTAGATGAAAAAGATCTCTTGCAACTAACAATAGAAAATTCTATTGAAGAACTAAGTGATACTAACTTTTTAGAAAAGTATCAAAATTATGAGATAAAAACTGATGATGTGCCAGTTCTTACAGATGCGTTTTCACCCGTTGAAACACTGATAAATCCTGTAACTAGTCAACCATATTTTAATGAAAATTCTGTGTTTTCAAAAAACGATTCTAATATTTGGTTTAGTGAGAGCACTACGATAACAATCGGTCTGCTGTTATCTGTAGTAATAGTTTGGACATATAATGCTAAAAAGATATGGAAGAATAAATCAGATAATCATACGTCATAATTTTTTTACATTTGTAAAGTCCTATAATTAAATAACATCTAATTTTACTCATTTTGAGCATTTGGAGAATTCTGAATCAAATAATACTGGAACAAACAAATCTGAAAATATTGTTGTAAAAAAATCCACTTTTAACAAATTGATAATGGGAATAATTGTGGCTCTCCTGCCATTTTTGGTGCTTGGTTAGGAGGATTTGCATATTCTCCATTTGCTGCAGTAGTGTTTCTTTCAATAGGGGCTGGTGCAATCTTTCAAGTTGTAATTATAATAATAAAGTGGCTACAAGAAGAAGGAAACAAACAACTTTCCAGTGCCGCAGTTCTAGCAGGCATTTCAGTTGGAATGATTATCATGTATCTTACTAGTATTCTAATTTAACAAAAAATACACCAATTTTTTGGTATTTTCTTGTCAATCTATCCTATATTTTACATTTGTAAAGTACCGATAATAAATATGGAATGCGGTAAAATTAATCATGCCTCATGAGTTGGATGACACAGATATTAGAATCGTAACATCTCTTCAACAAGATGGGAGAAAATCGTTTAGACAAATTGCACGAGAACTTGGCATTAGTACCCCTACAGTCCAAACAAGATATAAACGACTAGTTAACATTGGTCTTATCAAATCCATTTCTCCCATAATTGATTCGACAAATCTTACCAAACCACAAAAAAAACAAATTCATCCCTGTGGCTGTAGCGAGAAAATATCAGATGTAAATATTGAAACTGGCATGTCTGTAAAAATGACATGCGCTTTATGTGATGGTCCAATTGGAGATACCACGCATGTTTTGAAATTTGCAAATTTTGAGAGATTTTTTTGTTGCATTACTTGTAAGACTCAATACAAGGAAAAAAACAAAAGGAAAATAGAATCCCTAATAGAAAAAATAAAAGAAAATTAATTTTACATTTGTAAAGTACTGCTCTTAATTATCCCATATTCTACTCTTTATGTGTATTAAATTGAATTCACTTAATTCTAGAACAAAAATTTTACTTGGAGGAGTATGTGGTATTGTTTTGTTAACTATTGCTTCGCTAGTCCTTCTGCCTACAGTACTAGCTCAAGACAATTCCTACTCCTCTGAGATACAACCCGTATTTGTTGAAGAACCTAAATTTACTGGTGATATTCTTTCTCTCACTGAAATCTTTGAGCGTTCAGAATTAGGTGTGGTAAGCATAACAGTCACAAAATCATCAGAATAAGGAGATACAAATGCTGTTGGATCTGGATTTGTCTTTGACAAGGCAGGTCACATTATTACTAATAATCATGTAGTTGAAAACACCAAAAAAATATCTGTAACTTTTATTGATGGAACTTCATATAATGCAGAAGTTGTAGGCACTGATCCATATGCCGATATCGCAGTTATCCAATTAGATGTGAATCCTGAAAAACTTCATCCATTGCCAACAGGTGACTCTTCAAAATTAAGAGTGGGAGCACAAATCACCGCTATTGGAAATCCCTTTGGTCTTTCAGGTTCTATGACTTCAGTCTACATCTCTATTTAATTAAAGCATTGACTCTATTACTTTTTCAAATACAGAAAATGGTTGCAGTCCATAAATTTTTTCATATTTTCCAACAGAATTTATTATTATGAATGTTGGAAGACGTTTAACTCCGTTCTTCATTGCTTCATGCGTATTATATTTTATCTTTTTTTCATATTTTCCAGAATCTAAACATTCATCAAATAATTTTCTGTCTAGACCAATATCTGATGCAAATTTCTTAAGTAGAATCGCATCTGCCTCATTTTCTATTTGACGGTAAAACAAAATATTGTGATAATCCCAATATTTTTCTTGCTCATTTGCACAGTATGTTGCCTCTGATGCAAGTAATGCACTTTTGTTTGGAGGTTCCATATCAATAAAGATCATGTTAATCTTTCCAGTATCTATGTAATTTTTCCCTATGAGGGGTTTAGTTTCCTGAAACCATTTCTTGCACTCTTGACATTGATAATTTCCAAATTCAATAATGGTAATAGGAGCACTAGATGATCCCAAAAAAGGCGAACCTAATGATGTACTAATGGTTCCATAGTTTCTACTAGGCCAAACTTTGAAACTATCCAATTGAGGTAATATCACTACATATGTTACTAGTGCGAATGTAACTAGTAAAAGAAATACAATGTATGTCTTCATGGTAATGTATAGTATTTTTGTATCTCATAGTTTAAGAATGACTTGAAGTCCTTTTGTTCTGTTTCTAATAGTAATCTCGGTTATGTTTGCAGCAGATGCTATCTTTCGTTGTGATAAAAACTCTTTCATCTTTTTACCTGCAATGTATATCGCTGTTGCTGCAATACTTGTAGGATCTTTTCCTTCTAAAATTCCATATTGTTTTGCTTTATGAATAATGTCTACTGCAAATCGTCTTGTTTTTTCAGACACTCCAGCAATATTGGCTATTCTTGCGACACATTGTACTGGATCTACTACAGGTATCTGTAAATCAAATTCTCGTATAATTATTCTATAATATTTGGTCAGATCTCTTCTACTAACATTAGTTGCATTTTGCATATCTTTTATTGTTCTAGGTGTTCCCGTAATTCTACATGCAGCATAAAGAGATGCTGCCACAAATATGGAAATGTGTCTTCCTTTTGTAAGCTTGTGTTCTACTATTTTTCTGTAAATGTAAGCTGCCTTTTCAACTACGGCGTCAGATACTACAAGTTTGTCTTTTATTCTCTCAAGTTCAGCAAACGCATGTATGAAATTTTTATCAGTGGATTTATCACTTCGTTTTTCCCATATGCGAAGGCGTTTTACAGTAGATTTCATTGCTGCTGAAAGAGGTTTACCGGTTGCATCTCTGTTTACAGGATTAATGATAGTTGACAGTCCCATGTCATGTCTTGCTAGGGTCATATTACTACCAGTTCTTTGTTTGCTAGTTTCATCTGAAAATGAACTCCATTCAGGCTCTGTATTTGCAATTTGCTCAGAAATTACGTAACCACATACCCCACAAATTATCTCACCTGTCTCTTCATCACTTACTCTTAAAATTTTACCGCAACGGATACATTTTTGTGAATTAACATTATGTGGTAAATTTGATACATTCTTTCGTGATTTTTCTTGTGACATAAAATATGTTAGATTGTGAGATAATTAAGAGCAGTACTTTACAATTGTAAGTTTTTTATCACAAAATAATTTTTGAACTAAAACCACATATCATGTCTTGAAGTTTGTTATTTTTGAATTATCCTGTTATAATTTTACAGTTGTAAACTATCCATGTTAAATATCTTTGAGATATGTAATAACTACTGCGAATTCATTTCATGCCAGCATCAAACCCCACTAACTTCGAAGGGATTTTAATGTCTCAATATTAATTGAGAATACCCTTCGAAGAATCATGTAAATTTAACTTGTGTATTAATTATAACTTTACAATTGTAAACTGCATATCTTTAATATCATAAAATATAACGTGTCATGTAAATATGATAAATCAATCTGTCTGGATAGGAATCGTAGTTGGTGTATTTTTTGTAGGACTAGCTAGTGGTTATGCTATTCTTGCAGGCTCTGCAAATCCTAGTAATATGTCAATGCAGAATTCCCAGTCCATGATGCAGGATCCTCAATTCAGACAGCAAATGATGAATCAGTTACTAGAAGATCCAGAGACTAGAAATCAGATGATGAAGTCTGTGACACAGAATCCATCCCAAATGAATTCATGGTTGTCAAATACTCAACATGTACAGGAAATGACTACTGTCATGAAAGAAAATCATGACTTTATGCAACAAATGATGATCGAAATGATCAATGATCCTGACATAAGATTACAACTATTAGGTCACATGACAGAAAATCAAGATGCCATGCAACAGATAGCAAAGATGATGGGTCAAAATAGCACCATGGGTGGTATGTCTGGAATGAACTCAGATATGATGATGGGCTCTGAAATGATGGGGCAAGATATGATGATGCAAGATCCAGAAACTAGAGAAAAGATGATTCAGATAATGTCAGAACATATCCCTGAAATACAAGAATTATTATCTTCAGATCTTAGTGATGAAAACTTTAATCAAAGAATGATTGAAATTATGCAAGATCATCAAAAATCAATGCAGGAACTAATGTCAAGTCAACCCATGCACTAATCGATGTAGTGACAACATGAAAAAAAGTAAAAAAATTGGTTTGATTGTTATGCCCATTGCTATACTAGGTGCTTTGTTTTTAATTTTATTTCTATTTGACCATACCTTTTTATTTCAATCTGAAAATGATCCTGATATTTCATCCTTAGAAACAAACTACAATATTTTATCCTCTTTAAATCCCACAATTGTTGGTACTTTTGATGCACCTGTAACAATTATCGCCTTTAATGATTATCAATGTCAGGGTTGTAAAACATGGTATCTGAATGAGTATCCAAAAATTGTAGAAAATTTAATTGAACCTAAAAAAGCAAACCTAGTATTTGTAGATGTCATTCCCATAGGAAATGATTCCTTGTTGGCATCAGAGGCAACATACTGTGCAAATGAACAAGGAAAATATTCAGAATATCAAGAATTGTTATTTAATTCACAACAAGAAATTGATGATGGATGGGCTAGATCTGAACAATTAAAGACATTTGCCATGAATTTAGAACTTGATATGGAATCTTTTAAGAATTGTCTTGATTCAGGAAAATATGAAAATCAAGTAATGTCTAATGTGGAATATACAAAAAAGAATGGTGTAGAAAAAATTCCAATATTTAAAATTGTTAATTCTGAAGGAAAACACCACGTAATCAAAGGTGGCAACCCCAGTGATGTATTTGAAAATGTTGTAAATATGTTAATGCAATAATTTTCAGTTATCAATTTTAATGCCAAACACATTTTCTTTTTTCATGTATTTCTTTTCTTGCTTTATTTCCCCTAGGAGTAATTCGTAATTTTACCTTACAGCAAGGACAACGAACATCTATACATGATATGAATAATTCACATTTTGGGCAGAGTTTTTGCCCATTTTCATATCTGTGTCGTCCTTTGTAACCAGTTGCTTTGAATCTAATGCAGATTCCTTTACACACGTTCATTGTGAAATTGTAAATAGAGTTTATTCTTTAGATAATTAACTGAGCTAGATTACATTTGTAAAATCCTACTCAGTAATTTTTTCATGTTGGCAATACATTTTATTTTACACTTGTAAAGCATATCAAATTAATACTATGGCAACTAATTCAATTAGTTGCATTTTAGTAAAAAAATAAAGATGTTTATCTTGCTTTCTGTGGTTTGGTTTGTTATTTCACTTCCATTACCTTGGCTTGTTAACAATCCTGTTATTTCTGATTCTTCGTTCTATACGATACTGGGAATTATTGGAATAATGTCAATTCCATTTGTTATGTTAGGAATAGTTTGGAGCATAAAACCAGAACTAACTACTTGATCTCTATAATGTAATAAATGCGCGTACAATAGTATGGCATTTTCTATCATTACTCTCTACTTGAAATGGTGCTGAGTAATCTATGAGACTTGCTCATGAATCTTTTTTAATACTAATTATACTATACCTACATCTTGAA
>JBKKCM010000003.1:0-54266 GCA_046712755.1 Nitrosarchaeum sp.
AGTGTGATCATTTTGTTGTCCTTTTCTAAGTGTGTTAAAATGTCTCTTACATGAACAAATCCAACTATATCGTCATGGGTTTTGCCAAAAATAGGTATTCTGGAATGCAAATTTTCACTAATTAAAGGCATAGCGTCAAAGAGAAGCATTTTTGCAGGCAATGTGAACATTTTTGTTCGCGGTGTCATTACTGTTCTAATTACAGTATCATCAAACTCCAAAGCACTGTGAACCAATTCACTTTCATCTTTCTCAAGTATATTATCAGCTAAACCTTGTGCTACTATTCCTTTGATCTCTTCTTCGGTTATTGGTGGTGGATGATAACTACTTCCAGTTAATTTGATTATTGTTTTTGTAATTATTTCAAAAAGTTTTACAACTGGCCATAATGCATAGCTAAAAATCAATAATAATGGCGCACATCTAAGTGCCGTTTTAGTAGAATTTGCATTGGCATATATTTTAGGAGTAATTTCACCAAACACTAAAATCATGAATGTCATGACTCCTACTGTAATTGCTACTGCAATTTCTTCTGGAATTTCTAACCCATAATTTTCAAAAGTTCTGATTGCAATACTTGTTGCAAAAACAGATGCTGCTACATTAGTAAGATTGTTTCCCAGATTAACACTTGACATCATCCAGCTTGGATTGGATGTAAATTTGTGTAATGCCTTTGCACCTTTTACTTTTTGTTTTAATAGTTGGGTTACTGTTGATTTTCGAATTCCAACCATTGCAACTTCGACCCCACTGAAAAATGCTGAAAGCCCTATGAGAGCAGCTAATACTAAATATTCAACCCAAATTTCTACCATTTTATCCTCCAAAAAAGTTTGTCAGAACAACATATGTTCTTCATTTTATTTTTTATGCACCATCTCTTGGTTGATAATATTTTGTAAAACCTACTTTTAAGGCTTAAGACAAAAAAAGATACTTAATAAAATAAATTGCTTAATTGAGGCTAATTCTTAGGCGGGATCGCAAATTTGTTTTTAGGATTGTTGTGATATTCTACTGGTAGCATTGCATCTTTTTGTCTACCTGTAAGAATTCCTACAACCACGTCATCTTTTTTGATTATTTCTTGATTTATCAGTTTTTTAATTCCAACAACAGATGCGCCTGATGCCATCTCACAATCAAATCCATTCAAACCTACAACTGACATGCCATCTAACATATCTGCATCTGATACTGTTGTTACCACTCCATTAGTAAATTCCAAGGCACGTAGTCCTTTTAGTATATTTGCAGGTCTTCCAATTTGGATTGCAGTAGCTTTTGTTTTTGGTCTAATCCCTTCTTTATCTAAATGATCATAGTATCTTGTAATTAATTCAGTATTTGCATTGCCTTTATTCCATCGTAGTTCTTCTCCTTCAAATTTACCATTATACAAATCAGATAATGTGCTTGCGCCTTCAGAATTAATTACTGCAATTCGTGGTATTTTTTTTATCCAGCCCCATTGATATAATTCCATTAATGCCTTTCCACAACTCGATGTATTTCCAAGTGCCCCACCCGGATATACAATCCAATCTGGGGATTCCCATTTCAAATATTCTAGTGCTCTGTACGGAATTGTTTTTTGTCCTTCAATTCTAAATGGATTTACAGAGTTTACTGTATACCCATTGTGATTTTTTGCATCATCAAGGGATTGCTTTAATGCATCATCAAAGTTTCCATCAACTTCAACTATTTGAGTTCCGAATTGATATGCCTGACTTAATTTACCTGGAGCGATTTGGCCTGACGGGATGTATACATCACAGTGTATTCCCTCATTTGCTGCAAACATACCGGCAGAAGCTGAAGTATTTCCAGTAGATGCACATACTATTTTTTTTGCACCAACCATTTTGGCATGTGTCACTGCGCTTGCCATCCCATTATCTTTGAATGAACCACTTGGATTGTATCCTTCTGGCTGCAACCATAATTTATCATTAGAAATTCCTACAAACTCTGCTGCTTTTGACATGTGATATGGTTTAGATTGTCTGCCTTCTGCGCCATCTAATGAAACCAAATATTTTGAACATTCTACAATATCTTCTGTATCTATTTGACAAAAATTGAGTAATTCTCTAAACCTCCAAACACCGCTTTCATTAAAGATATTTCCTTGAGAATTTCGTCTCTGGTAAAACGTCTCTTTTAGACTGTCTGAGGGTTTATTTTTGTATTTTACGTCTAATAGATGACCTTTCTCACATTCAACATTGGTACTTTTTATAGGATATTCTAATCCGCAGTGAATATCAATACACTTGAGATACGCATAATCTTGCATTGTCAATTAGCGGAAGCAGTGATAATTTAAAGTTAAGAGTAAAATATCCTCAAATTAAGAATTAATTGCTATTCTAAACTTTTAGATTAGATTACAATCTAAAATTAATCATGGTAACTCGTTATGAGTATTTGAAAAGCATCTTAGAGAAGATCATAGTTGCGCATAACACACTTGCAAAACTTGAAGATAAGCCAGGAGATTTGAAGATTATTAGAAAGGAAATCTTGAAGATCAATGGTTTTTTTCAGGTATTTATTAACAAGATAGATACTGAAAAATTTCAACCAACTGACTTTTCAGATTTAAAATCTAAATTTGAGTATTATTTGGAGAACTATTCTTTTGAAAAAGAGATAGAGACTATGGCTTCATTATACTCTGAAGATTCTAATCGATTAAAAAATATGAGATTAAAAATCCTTGAATCTTTAGCAGATAAGAAACTAATAGATAATATTGAATATCTAGTAGAAAAATTATAGAATTATGAAAAATAAAGAGAAACATTGCATTTTATGTGGTTGTAAAGATCATCGTTTGATTGGTTGCTCTCGTCACATAGCAAAAAAATGTAGTTGTCACAAAGAACATGATTAATTTATAATAAAATTATAGAGTTATTTGCTTTTGGAGCCTGATCTTTCATGAAAATTTAAACAGCATTTGCATTCTTTTTCAATACATTCTTCTTCTGTTGGATGATCACAGATTCCACATTCACAACCGCTTGACATGTTTTTTGATAAACTATTTACAATATAACTAATACTGCAAATTTTTCTGATTTTCAGGTCAAATGGTTCTATTTTTTTGATTTGTGTTTTTTTGTAGGCTTGTCTGGCTTTCCTGCTAATTCCTGTGCCATTTCAGCTGCTTTGCTATCTACGACTTTAATGATCTCTTGAATTAATCCATCAAGGTCACTATCTGATGCTTCTGGTTCTACTGCTGTTGCAATTTCATTAATTGTACTTGAAATCTCAGCACTTACTTCCTCAAAACTCTCTGGATCTTCATATGCTGCATTATACAGGTTTTTGAGATTATTTACATGGCTAATTACCTGATCAGTTAATGTGAGTCTAAATTCAGCACCGTTGATTTTTATCATCTTTGTGATCATATTCCAGATTTCAAATTCAGTTCCTTAAAGGTTTTTAGTTGAAATATGTTTGATATCCGATACATTGATTGTATCATGTTAGAATACTATGTAATCCAAAGCTGATGCATCGCTAATTAGTGTTGTATGTCTTGAACCTACCACATATCCATTTTTGATATCAGTTGTAGGTATCCATCTGTTTGTTGATGTATAATGTCGTTTTTCAGCCAATTCCCGCTCTATTGCCTCAATGTCAAATTCTCCTTCCTCAATTTCTTGTGATGTTAGGTGTTTTATTGTAACAAGTATTTTACTTACTTTAACACGATCTCCAAACTTCCATTTTGATGGGGGATTTTCATCTGAAACTTCTAGAACTTTAATTTTCATTTGTTTCTTTCCAAATACATCATAACTTACCAGTGTTCTCTCATCTGTAAATTCCTCAAAGATTATTCTTGAGTTGGTTTCTTTTGATTCAGATGCTGATTCCAGTAATGACTTTGAATGCATCTCATTGGTTTCTATCTTGGATTCTGACAAATTATCCTCTTCCATGATATCAACTATTGCTAATCATTAAAAAACACTCTGCTAGCATTTTAGATAATTAGGCACTAGATCTATGTTTTGTTTTAAATGGCATTGTGTGCTCTTGAAGATCTAGTTTCTCTCTTTTCCCGTCAATTCTTGCAAATACTTCTCCATCATAGGTACAAACACAATCAGTTATTGTCTTTGTCTCATCCCAAATCTTGTAAAATTCTCTTAATTCTCTACTTTCATACTGACCTAATCCTATTCTTTTTTTTGAAAGAAATTTGAATGCAAGTATTACTTTTCTATCCTTGTAAATATCAAATGTCTTAATCCATCTCTGGCATCTCTCAATCTGATCTGCTGGAACAGGAAGAGAGGTACTTGTACCTGATTTTGCCTCTATGGTGAAAATCATACTATTTTGTGTATTTACTGCTAAAACATCAGGCAAGGCTACACTTGGAGATCCTAATCTGAAGGCTTTCCAGTTTGCAGCAGAATTGAATCGCTTTACCAATGTGTCTTCCCAATGATATCCGCGTTGTCTTCGTGTTCGTGCAATTTTTTTATTATCTTTCTTTGTCTTTTCTGCTGGTTTTGTTAATGAAATGGAAGTCAATTTACTCAGGATTCTTTATGTCTAGTTTGGATATAGTAAGGCAGGTAATTGCAGAATAACCATTCAATAACATCATGTTATCGTTTCTTATTAATAACAAGCAATTCAACCCCTTAATGCACTAATTTTTTATTATAACTGAACGTTTTTTGTGAGTAACTATGACTGACTAGGGAATGTGAACGAAAAATAGTGACGATTTTAGTTATAAAACTTACATTTTTGTCAGTAATCGTTTAATATCAAATTTCAAATTCATATATTAAACATCGAGGTAATATAATTGTCAAATAGTAAAAAAATTCTACAACACTTGAATATTATTAATGATACAACTGATTCTAAAGACCTAGACGAATATGATTGCTGATTGCTCTATAATGTATTAGTTATTTTTCTAACTCTATCTTTCAACAGTTACTAGTATGTAATTGATAATGGTTGATGGTCTAACCATTGATAATTTTGTCTAATATTAGCTCACCTAGTAAGTTCATAGATGATAATAAACGTCATATTGAATATTTTTTGTTATCTTTTTCTTACTCACTTTAGGAGATTTAGTGATTGTTCTTCACTCTAAGCATTTTTTAGGTTTAAAATTAGCGATTTAGATGAATTAGGAGTTTATTCTTAGAAAAAGAGATCAGCAATAATATAACAATTAGTAAAAATCATTGCAGAATAACCTTGCATATGAATAGTGAGATATCAAATAATATTGGAAGTGTTGTTTCTTGTATCAAATTCTTTTTGATCTAATATCATTTTTGTTTAATTTCTGAATCATGGTATATCAAAACACCACTCAAAATTTTATTGACAAGACATAAAACAAATTAACTATCATAATTTCTATCTCAGATGTGACGATAGTTTAAAAACATGTGAAATTTATCATATAATTCTTTTATTAATCATTAATTTTTCTGTCTATAAATTTGAAAAAGTTTTTAAAAATCAGGTATTGAAATAATAATGATTCAGCAATGGATTTTGATAGCCGTTGTAAATACAACGTTTCTGAGGTCATCAAACATTAACATTTTTTGATTTGTATAGTTCTAAAAAAATAAGTCAAAAATTAAACAATTTATTTTCCTAGTTATTTTACAGTGAGTTTATCAAACCCATTTTATAGATAATTGTGATGTTTGAACAAATTGCCAAAAACCTAGTTATGCTAAAACAGGAATTTGCCAAAATATATAGCGGGCGCAGTCATATTCAGGAATTCATTCCGATTTCATTCTCAGAACTGTTTCCAATAAATGAAGAACATTTGGAATCTCTACATAATTTTGCTGCAAAAAATCCAATCTATCATAATTCCTATGAGCAAAAAATTGCAAATATTTTATGTAAAGTGTATGAAGGAGACATTAACGAATATTGGCTAAATAGTATCAAGCATGGTTCTAGTTGCCAGCCATTTTATCCAACATGGATTCTTTCAGCATATATTGCAGCATCAATTGCAAAAAGTTTTGATTACAAAGAACTAGTAGACATTGGTTCTGGAGATGGTCGAATTGCATATTGTGCAAAAATTTTAGATTTACAAGCAACAAGTATTGAAATTGATGATGTATTGGTGATGCTTCAAAATACTATTTTAGATGCAACAAAAATTAATTTTAATCCCATTTGTGCAGACGCTATAGAATTTGATTACTCTTCATTGAATCTAACATGTCCTGTATTTTTTATTGGTGGATTACCACAAATGGGAGGAGATGTTTTGGCAACAAATATCATAGAGAAAATTTCTACAACCAATCTTAAAAAAAATACATGTGTTGTTTTTGCTGGGACTCACTCAAAGCGACAGCTTTCTGATAATCAATCAGAAGGGGGATGGAATTCATTGATTGACAAACATGGTCTCAAAGTCATAAAAACAGTTTCACTTCCAACCATTTGGACTTTTGATCAACTTGTAGATACACCATACATCTATACAGAATTTACTTGATCAAATCAAGGATATCTCAAAGTAATAGTTTTGATCTTTTATTCCACATTTTTCTATCTTGACATGTTGCCCTACATTTGGAATTCCAGATGATATTTTCCCCATTATTTTTATGGTATCTTCAATTTCTACTAAACAAAAATAATCCTTGTTTTGTTTTGAGAATTCAATAATCTTACCATCATTGGAACCTTTTCTCCAAGTGACTTCTCTAAAACATTGATTACAAAATTCAGATGGAGGCCATACTGTTTTTTGACAATGTGTGCATTCTGCTACGATAAAATTTCCTTTTTTTAACTCTGATTCAAAATTCATCGTTCCAAGACCAAAACAGTTGAGGATGTGGCGGCTGCAGACATGTTATGAACTAATCCTACACTTGCATTGTCTACTTGTCTTTTGTTTGCACATGACTGTAATTGCTGAGTAATCTCAATAGTTTGTGCTATTCCAGTTGCACCCAATGGGTGTCCTGACCCAATTAATCCCCCTCTAGGATTAATTTTTAAATTATTTGTAGTATGAAATTCTTTTATCATGTCAATTCCTTTTCCTTTGTCTGTAAAACCTAATGATTCTAATGCCATTGGCTCACAAACAGAAAATGCATCGTGAACTTCGGCAACGTCGATATCTTTTACATTATGATTGGACATTTTAAATGCAGTTGATGCAGCAATTGATGTTGATTCCATAGAGCTAAATGTCATATTTTTTGTAAATCCAGCTGAAATTGTTTTTTGTCCTATTCCAGTAATCCAAATTGGAGTATCTGTAAATTTTCTACAGATGTTTTCTGAAGCAAGTAAAATTGATGCTCCTCCTGTACATGGTCTTGAACAATCAAGTAATCTAAGATCATCTGTTAATTTTTTGGAGTTTATCACATCTTTTATCGAATATGTTTTTTCTGAAAGAGCATTAGGGTTATTCTGAGATTGTTTGTGATTCTTTACTGGCACTATTGCAAGGTCTTCATCAGTAATTGAAAATTCTCTTTTGTATGATTTTGTAAAAATACTTGCCCAAAAAATAGGATGCTTAAATTCCCCTCTTGAATTATCCCACTCTAAGATTTGTCCTGGGCTATCATATCTTTCAGCCCCTGATACTAACACCACATCTGCTAACCCTGATGCAATGTATGAATATGCAGATACGATGGCATTTGTGCCAGAATTACACAAACTTTCAACAGAATGAGCAATTTTAGGCTCAATTCCAGACATTTCAGATAGTATTGCAGACAGGTATTTTGAGTTATTATTGGTAGATACTAATACAGCGTCAACATCATTACGACCCAAGTTAGGACTGTTGTCAAATAATTGCTTTGCTGATTTTAATAAAATAGATTCAATTTTTGAATCATCCTTTGAGAATTTTGTAATTCCGTAAGATGCTATTCCTACTTTTGGCATTACCTTTCCTCAGAAAATGTATCAACAAATAATCTAAAAGAATTTATCACGTCTCCAACTGGATTGAATTGTATTGTAGGTAAATTTATTCCTGTTTCATGAAATTTTTGTAACTGTTTAATGCATTGATCAGGTGTCCCTGCAAGGGTTAATGATTTTAGCATATTGTCTGAGATTAATTCATGATTTGATTTAAATCCAGACACCTTAAATTCCTCAAAGATGTTTTTGGTTTCAGTTTCAAACCCATTTTTTGCTAAAAATTCTCGGTATATTTTTCCAACAGAAATATAAAATGCAAGTGTTTGTTTGGCACGTGTTATGGCCATTTCTGCATCATTAGACACACAACTGATAATTTGACATGTAACATCTATTTTTCTTTTTGATTGCATTTTCTCTATGGTTTTTTTCATTTCATTTAATGGACGTAAATAAAAAATTACTCCGTCTGCAACTTCCCATGTAAGATCTACCATTTTTTGATTAACAGCTGCTAAATAAATTGGAATCTTTTTTCTATGTGGTTTTATTAATAATGTAAAATTTTTCAAAGTAAAAATTTTTCCTGAATAATTAACCTGTTTTTCAGATAGTATCAGATTGATAATTTCTACATATTCTTTCATTCGTAAAACAGGGTTTTCAAATTTGTACCCATGAAAATCTTCTACTATTGGTGGACTGCTTGTTCCAAGACCCAATATCAGTCTCCCATTTGATATAGTATCAACTGTTGCAGCACCCATCGCAATCGCTGATGGGCTTCTAGAGTAGATGTTGATTATAGATGAGCCTATTTTTGGTTTTGATGCTTTTTGCGATACCATGCCCAACATTGCAAAGTTTTCCATTCCCCATGTTTCTGGAATCCAAATAGTATCGACATTAGTATGAGACAATATCTCTGAGCACTCTAAAACTTGATTTATTGTAAGAAGTGAGCCTAAACTGTATGCTAATCGCATAGACTAATTGTGACTATTGTATATTCTAGTGTTTCCGATTTTTTTGATATATCATAAAAGTCTAATCTACTTCTGACCATTTTTATGGTAAAATCATGCTCATATTCATTCCAAGTTCTGCATTTTTAGTCTGGGATTTGACCTAATTCTAAAACTTGGTCTAACTCTTTTAGCATTATGTTAATTATCATTGAGGTTGAATATTATGAAAGCAATTTCTAATCTCAATTATTGAACGAACAAAGTTACACTGAAAATTCTACACAAAAAAGCTCCTTTTGGGATAATGCTACAAAATACGCTGCATCGTCAAATGGAGATGAGTCATTTGTAAGTGAAATAGCATACATGATGGTCACCCTTCATAGAACGGGCGCATAAAACTAATTATTCATTTTATCTAGTTCTGATGAACATTCTTCAATATCTTTGAATGAGTCAATAGAGTACCACATGGCATTTTTAAATTTAACAGTGGTTAGTTTCCCATTTTTTGCATAGTCTGGAAAGACTGTTTTTTCTATATCTCCTTTTTTTGGCAAGTCTTGCAATGTTTCTTTTTGCAAATGATATATTCCTGCATTCATCCATACATTTGGAATTTCTTTTTTCTCTTTGAATTTAGTTATCTTATCATCTTTTGTTTCTATAATTCCAAATTTTGTTTTTAATTCAATTGATGCAATTGAATTTTGTTTTTTTGCTAATTGATTGAGATTAATGTTAGTTATTGTATCACCATTTAACACAAAAAAAGATTTGTCTTTTATTGACAAGCCTGCTTGCTTTATAGCTCCACCTGTACCTAAGGGTATTTTTTCTATTGAGAATTTTATTTTAACTCCGAGATTGTTTTTCATGGCAAGAAAATTCTCAATCATTTCTGCTTTGTAACCTGTGCAAATTATAATTTCTTTAATGCCATATTTTTTTAAATACTTTATTTGCCATTCTATAATTGGTATGTTGTTTAGAGGGACAAGTGATTTTGGGACATAATCTGTAATTGGGCGTAGTCGTTTTCCTCTTCCCCCTGCTAAAATTATTGCCTTCATCAAACTATCATTAATAATGTGACATTATAACTTTAATTGGATTTTCTATATTGCGATGATTATTCTAATTTGATTAAAAATATACATATCTATGTAGACTCATCTTGTTTCTTTTTACAAATCCCACAAAAAAGGTAACCATCTTTGTGTCTAATCCAATAATGGTGTGCATGATCTTTTGTTTCATTCATTTTATTATTTGGATTCTAACTGGAATAATTATTTTAGAAGACATTCAGAGTGGCTATCCCAAAATAATATCCTGCACCAGTTAATGCTATACTCCATATGCATGATCCTATTAATGTAAAAATTAAAAATTTGATTGGATTCATATTAAAAATTCCAGCAGGAATTGATACTAGTTCACGAATTCCAGGGATGACTCTGCCAATTATTACTGATTTATCGCCATATTTTTCAAACCAATGATCAGCTTTTTGTAAACTATTTTCTTTGATTTTTGCATATTTTAGATATTTTATCAATCCTATTCGTCCCAGCCTTTTTGATATGATGTAAATCACAAATGAGCCTACTGTTGCACCACACCCACCAGTTATTCCAATACCTACAACATGAAATACGTTCATTTCATTTTTTAATATACTGTATCCAGCTAAAGGAAACACTACTTCACTTGGAATTGGTGGGAACACTGTTTCAATTAATCCTGCTAAAAATACACCAGGGTAAAGATTTTGGGATACTAGTGAGACAATCCATTGTATGAATATCTCTATTTCACTCAAATTATTTTTCTTCCGTTAAATAATAATGCAATTCGGTATAACATTCAGTACAGTATTCTTGATCATTTGTATGATCACAATCATAAACTTTTGATACATCGTTATTGCATTTTGCACAAGTCGGCATTCTAGGATACACTGATTTTAGATTTTCTTATCTTTATTGCACCCAATGCTGCAATAATTCCTCCAATTATAACGAGACTTCCTCCCTCTCCAATCATTCTTGTAGAATTTTCTGCCTCTGCTGCACTAGTTACAGACATTACTCCTCCAATAATTATTAAAATTCCTGTTACGATCAACATTATTCCCAATCCTTTGTATGGAGGTCTTTTTGATATGAAAAATGCAATTATTGATAAAATAATAGGTGGAAATCCAAATACCATTCCACGTGTCATGGCATCAAATGGCAAAAATCCTTCTCCTGCTCCACCACCGCCAACAATGACATCGGTACCATAAATGACTAGTAAAATTATAGAAATTCCTGAAATTACATATGGAATTGAAATTGTCATGATTGGATTTCTTTATTTATATCTAATAAACCTATTATGTCCAGTCTGTTTTTTATGCGGGCTTTATGGATACCTTATCTTTGAGTGATTCTAATTTTTTTAACAGCTGATCTATTGATTCATTCTGCTTTCCTACCAAATTAAAATGTCCTAATTTTCTTAATGGTTTTGAAATTTTTTTACCGTACATTTTAAGAAAAACATTAGGTTCTGACAGTTCTATTGGTCTGTATTCGCCTTCAAAATTTTTTGGTCCTAAAATATTGTACATTATGGTGGGATGCAAAAGGGAAGTACCTCCTAATTCCAAACCCAAAATTGCTCTGAGATGTTGTTCAAATTGTGATGTCTCACTTGATTGTAGTGTATGATGGCCAGAATTATGAACTCTGGGGGCAATTTCGTTTATTACTATTTCATCATTTTCTGTAACAAACATCTCTATGCCAAAAACCCCTGCCCCCTTCAGACCATTCATTGTAGTTTTTGCAATCTCTTCTGCTTTTTTTGCAATTTTTTCAGATGTTCTTGCTGGGGCTATAGTTTTGCGAAGAATATTGTCTTCATGGATATTTTCTACAAGCGGAAATGTCTTGATTTGACCTTTTGTATTTCTTGCAGCAATGACTGAGACTTCCATTTTAAACGGTACAAATTTTTCAAGCATCAATTTTTTTTCCTCAAAATAATCAAATGCTTTTTGAATTTGTTCTGGTGAGTCTATTTTAAAATTACCTCTTCCATCATATGCATCACGTCTAGCTTTGAGTATTGATGGATATCCAAATTTATTCAATCCTTGCTCCAAATCTGAAACAGATTCTACTGGAACAAATTCTGGAACTGGAATACCATTTTGCATTAAAAATGATTTTTGTAAAAATTTATCTTGAATTGTTTTTAGTGTTTCTGGTGACGGATTTATTTCTGCATCTTTTCCAACTAATTTTAATACTTCACTGTCACCTGATTCTATCTCATATGTAATAATATCAGATCTTTTAGCTAGGTCGATTATGGCGTTTTTATCTTTAAAATCTGCAATTATTTGCTCTGCGCCTACCTGTGATGCAGAACAATTTTTTACAGGATCTAAAACTATGATTTTTGAAATATGCTCAGGCATTTTCTTGGCTGCCTCAGCTATCATCATTCCAAGTTGCCCGCCGCCTATTATTCCAAGTATCTTACCCATAATCATTTTCCAGATTTACGATTAAAAATATCTAATGCTAATTTTTGCAAATCAATTGCTTTTTTCAATATAGGCTCAAACTTTTAGACAATATTTCAAAATGACATCATCAATAATTGTAAAAATCTATAGATCGTGTGACTAGGGCATCTGGATGCCCAGAAATGATGAATTTGTTAAAAATGATCAATAACTTGATGAATAAATTAAAAAAATAAATCACATGATGTGTTGAAAAACATCTATTTTGCAAGATTGAAAACATCCTAAAATAACAATTTATTGTATCTTCAACCAGATTTTGGCCATTATAGATAATAACTTGCTTTATTTTTCTATTATTGTGAGCTATACAAAGAAACCTTTAGTTGGAATCATTATGGGTTCAAGCTCAGATAGCAGAATAATGAAAGATGCTGCTGAGATTCTAGATAAATTTAAGATAAAACACGAGGATCAGATTGTATCGGCACATAGAACACCTACTAGATTAAATGAATATGCAAAACATGCAGAAAAAATGGGATTTAAAATAATAATTGCAGGTGCAGGGGGAGCTGCACATCTTCCAGGGATGATTGCATCACATACAATAATTCCTGTGATAGGTGTTCCAATTATGGTCTATAATGATAAACAATTTAAAAAAACAGATAATTCAAAATTTTCTTCTTTTGGAGGATTGGATTCACTTCTCTCTATATCAGAGATGCCATCTGGTTCACCTGTTGTAGCAGTTGGAATAAACAAAGCAGGTAATGCTGGAATATATGCAATGAAAATTTTGGCAAATGAATTTCCAGAACTAAAAAATAAATTAAAACAACATAAATCAGTTCAGCACGATTTAGTACTAAAAGAATCAGAGGAGCTAAAAAAACAAGGTCTCAGTAAGTTTGTTAAAAAAAAATTCAAATAAATTTATGTCATTAAACTAAATTGGATGTTTTTCTTTCGCAATGCCTCGATTAGTTTATCTGCCTGCTCTTTTCCCTGTGTTTCTAAACTTAGGGTAACTCCTGCAGAACCTGCACTAATGTTTGAACTTAACCTATCATGCACTACCTCTACAATATTTGCATTCGCTGCACTAATTTCATCTACTATCTCCTTAAAGGCACCAGGTCTGTCAGGTAACAAAATGGATAATTTCAGTAAACGTCCCATTGTAGCCAATCCTTTGTCTACTATTTGTCCTAAAAGATACATGTCTACATTGCCTCCTGTTAAGATCGTGACAACTTTCTTTCCAGGCGAGGGTTTTGCTGAAATCAGATAAGCCAAACCTACAACACCTGCAGGCTCAACTACAAATTTCATTCGCTCCATTAACAAAAACATTGCTTTGATAATTTCTGAGTCATCAACTAACACTATCTCATCAATCAATTCTTTAATTATTGAAAATGTTATGTGTCCTGGTATTTTCACAGATATCCCATCTGCAATGGTTCTTGCGCCACCACTTGATGTTAAAGAACCATTTTTAAGGGATTCATACATTGATGGAAATGATCTTGATTGAACACCAATTACTTTGATATTTGGGTTTTTTTCTTTTATTGCAATTAAAACTCCTGCAGCTAGTCCGCCCCCTCCAATTGGAACATAAATTTCATCTACATCTGGTAGATCTTCTAAAATCTCTAATCCTATTACGCCCTGTGCTGCTATGATTTGTGGATCATCAAATGCATGTATCATAGTGGCACCAGTTTCTCGTGCAATCTCTTTTGCTTTTGCAGATGATTCATCGTAGTTTATTCCATCTAAAATCACATTTGCACCATAATCTTTGGTGGCAGACACCTTTGAAGGTGATGCGTTTTTTGGCATAACAATTGTACACGGTATTTTTTCCAATGATGATGCAAATGCAACACCTTGTGCATGATTGCCTGCAGATGCTGCAACTACCCCATATTTTTTTTCATCAGCAGACAATAATTTTATTTTGTAATATGCACCCCGCATTTTAAATGAACCTGTTTTTTGTTGAAATTCTGCCTTTAGATAAATTTGTGAGCCGGTGAGATTACTAAAAATAGGTGAATAAACTAATGGCGTTTTTTTTACCTCGTTTCCTCGCAAAGAGTTTGCATTTTGTATTTCATTATAGGTGGGATTCATTAGAAATTCTGCTAGATAAGAGTGATATTTGACTTCTTCCATTTTAAATTTAGATTTTTAAGCAATTTTTATGCGCAATTTTTGAGAAAACCACAAATAATTCAAAATAGTCGTCAAAATCACATCGCAGGACTAAATTCTCCCAATACGGATATTTTGTTAGTTCTAAGGCTTGACTGTTTTTTTTAAATGATTTCAAACATTATGGTATCAATAATTGAGAAAAGTCATCTAAGCGTTTGATGATGTTTTCTTTTACGGGCTCTGAGATCTTTCGAGGATCAAAGAGACCCTCTTTTGTTTTATTTCGGATAAATTCAATGTCAAATGTGCACAGACATCCTTCTTCGCCTGTTATCAATCTTGTATCATCAATTAAGACAGGGCTGGTTTGATATGTTTCAACTAACATATTGTCTAATTCCTTGATTAGATTCATTTTTTTATTTGATAAATCCTGGAAATCAACCTCAATATCTTTTTCAATTTCTTTGTATATTTTTTCTCTAAATTCATCGTTTTCGTAAAATATTTCAAATAATTTCTGATGATCAAAATCTTTGTATCCTTTGTCTTTTAATTTGTTTAATACAAATTGATCACTGTTATCTGACATTTGTTGTTCTTTGTTTTTTGTCAAATCAATTATCTCCGATAATTCTTTTTGTAATTGTATTACATGCTGATCTGGTTTGTAGTATAACAAAACGTGGTATTGTAGTGACATGTGTCCTGAAATAAGATAGTTTCCTTCTCTAATCTCAAATTTGGTAAAAATCCTTCTAATGTCTTCGTTATTTGAAATTGAAACTTCTTGAACTGACCAGTCTTTCAAATTTTTAATGATTGTTTGATAGAAATCATTTACAAGTGCAGGATCAAAAGTTTTTTGTTCAGTGATTGTTGCATCCCCTAACATTACCTTGATGTTTATCGATTTGGTAAGATTCATTATTTTTGCAAGAAATAGCTGTTGAGTTTTCTCATTTTTGTTATTCAAGTATTGAATAAAGTCATTTGTAGTTCTTGTACCTAAACGCACAAGAAATAACGAATTTTAACTGTCCTTAAACCTTAAGATCAAGTATATCTTAAATAGAAAAATCAGGTTATTTTATGCATGGCTAGAGGAAAAATTCGCTGTGATCTTTGTAATTCCGTGATTTTACAGTATTACCATGAGGGTTATAAGGGGAGTAGAGGAAAATGTCCTATCTGCAATACAGATTTTCCGCTAGAATGAGATGATAAAAAATGTCCACAATCGATGAATCCAATAAATCTCAAATTGAACAAAATACCAAAAACTCCACTGAACAATCAAGTCCTAATTTGATAGATGTGTTACTTGGCCAAAAAGAACACAGAGTTGTAGATTCTGAAACAATGATTCTCGAAACACAGAAACGAATTTGGGGGGCATTAAAACAAGGCTATGAATATACTGGTATTACAGATGAGTCAGAAAAATTTCTACGCAAAAATGTTTTTTCCAAATTTGACATAATAGTACTTTATGTTGATTTAGTGGGATCAACTACAATGACATTGGAATTACCTGAAGACAAATTAGCAATCATAATAAGCTCTTTTGCTTTAGAGATGGCATCAGTTATTACTCTTCATGGTGGATATGTTTTAAAATTTGTAGGCGATGCAGTGATTGGATATTTTGTTGCTTCTGAGAATCCACTTTTGGCTGCAGATAATGCTGTAAGTTGTGCAAAATCCATGTTAACAGTAATCCAAAAAGGCATAAATCCTATTTTAAATCAATATGATTATCCTGATTTAATGGTAAAAATCGGAGCTGATTTTGGCCAGAGCATAGTTGTTAGATATGGTTCAAATCCAGACGCTTCTCCTGTTGATTTGATGGGTCCTGCAATGAACATTGCTTCCAAAATTCAATCACTTGCAAAACCAAATCAAATTTTAATTGGCGACGACATATACCACAGATTGCATCCATCTTCTCAAAGTTCATTTAAGGAAATTATTTGGAGAAACAACGAATGGAAATACCGTTCGAGACTAACGGGTAAAGTTTACCCAGTTTATGAGTATGGTGGTTAAACAGTAAACTTTTCTGGGCATTCAACATGCTCATAATGATGCTCTGTGAATTTTTCTTGAATCACATAAATTACAATTTTATGTAGATCTTCTTCTTTGATGTTTTTATTGCATCTGATACATGTCTTTATTGATTCTGTCATGCGTATTTGCGATCTAAAATAGGAATCTATAAGGATCTGCGATCAGCTCAAATTGAGCTAAAATGACTCTGAATTAGCTATATGGTATATCAAACGCCTAAAGACAAGGCAAAAATATAGCAAAAACAGCAGTAATACTATGGAAGATATGCCAATTAAACAGCTAAAGGACATCTATGGATTAAACCCAAACATACCTCACCTTGCTTTACAATTTCCAAGACTGCCTCCTGGTTTATCTAATCCGGTGTTTAAAATTTTTGAAAACCCAATGAAGGAAAAATTTGCTGAAGAAAATGCATCAATCAATAAAAAACTACAAGGATTTCAACAATCATATCAGAGATATGCATCTGGGCTATTAACCATGAATTCTGGTGGAATTGTTCCTCCGGGACATCCATTATTTAGTCGACAAAATTCTGTCAGTGCATTAAAAACAGAAAATGATAAATTATTAAAAGAAAATCTAGAATTAAAGAAAAAACTGGATGAGAAAAAAGAATCTAATTCCAGAATGCACTAGTTTACTGTGGCATAGTATTTTTAACATGTGATTAATTTTCAATAATTAGTTTCTAGATTAGTAAGAATCCTTACTATTTCAAGTCAGAATAAATTTTTTCAACAGTACCACAATTATAAATAAAAGAACCTGAATAAAAAATAATTTAGAAAATAAAAAAGGATCCTCATTTCTGTAAAGTTTGCCTTGTCATTTAGATTTTGATCTAATTGATATGGATTGTTCTACGGATTACAGGATTAATGGAGCATCACATTTGTTTATTGATTGCCCACATCTGAATTATTATGGCTAAGTAGTTAACGGTATTTGATCTAGGATTTTTTCCTTAGTCTAAGCACATTTTTTTCTACTAGAGTGCATCGGGAACACTAACCATATAGTAATTGTTGACAATACTATGGATTAACGGTTTACGAGGGATCGATAGTTTGCCGATTGTATCGCCTAATAGAATATGTTTCTTAAGATTTTTATCTTATGAAAAATCACGATAATCATGTCTGGAATTCATTACTCATATTTTTTATTTATCAATTCAAAGAATCAGACAAGGTTAAAAATTTCAGTTACGGCATAGTTTTCTAAAAATAATGTCAAACTACCATTTTCTGTTTTTTACAGGATAGTAAAAATATGAATATTCTCACATAGGGTATTTCCATATGTGGTATTTCCATAATGCCATATGTGAATATAAGGCAATCCTGTATGTTATTACAATCACAACCTAATGGATAAATTCCCAAAAATGGTAATAACGGTATGAATTTGAAACATGCAAGACAAAGAAGAGGTTTGGCTACAGTTATCACATCAGCCATTATGATGTCAGCAGTATGCATAATGGGTAGTGCTGGCGTTGTATGGAGTCAATCCTCATTATTAGGACAGCAAGCAGATATGACAAATACAGCATCTAATTACATTAGTAAACTCGATGAATCCTTAATCTTTGAATATGTGTATTGTACTTCAGATCCATGTGATCAAATTAACGCAGTACTGACTAATGTGGGACATGTAGGATTGGATGTAACTGAGTTAACGATCACCGAAAAAACATCAGGATTTAGCAAGATTCAACCCGTCATAAACGGTCAGATAATGCCAGAACAGAGCATGAAAGTTACGATAGATGATTCAAGTTTTTCATCATACAGTGTCTTAGATGTAATGGTAAAAACAAATAGAGGGAATATCATTATGACCCAAACCAATACATGATACTTTTATTGATTAAATAATATCATTCTTTCAAAGTGTAATGCCATGAAATACAGAAGAGGTCTTAGTAGTGTTATTGGAATGATATTCCTTGTTGTAGTTTTAAGTTCCGTATTGGGATATTTTACATATGGAATACATCTTGTTGAACAAGTAAATGATCAAGTGATTACAAAAGGAATTGAAAGTGTTGACAAATCAAGAGAGAGTTTTGAAATTACAAATGTTAGAATCGATGCAGGTAAATTCAACCTTACAGTTCAAAACACAGGAGAAATCCCAATAAAACTTACAAGGTTTTGGATTAATAACGTGACTGATGATTCATGGCCATTACAAAACTTTACAATAAATACAATTGCGACACCAAAACAAATCATCACAAATATTGGACAAGATACAAGTTTGTATGCACTTGATTCTCAAGCATATTCTATAAAATTGATTACCCAAAGAGGAAATAGTAAAGAAATTTCAATCAATTCCCCAAATCAAGAAAGATTAGATTTAAGATTAATCGCACTGCCTGAAACAATACCTGATAAATTTAGAACAACATTGTTACTTACTGTAACTAATAATATGACAAATCAAAACACATTACTAAACATCAAACCCATTATGAATACTCCTGAGGGGACTGGCACCATGGTTGAAACTTTGATTACACCTATGTTCCCAAACCAAATTTCAAATTTAAGACAAGGGGATACAGCTAATTTTGTTTGGATTTATGAAATTTCAGGAGACATTGGAAATTCTGTAACGTTTACAGCATCACTAGAAAATGGATACCCTGGAAATTCTGCTTCTGCAGTTGTTTCTGTAAACGATGTTCTTTTATCACAGCAATCTACCACCGCTCTAAGTGCCATAGCTATATCAGGCCAAATCAATAAAGACGCGTTAATTTTTCATACTGAAACAGATCAAACTCCTAATGGTGCATTCCAAATGTATCCTGGAGATCCTGATGTTGGTGGAAACACAATATCTGTAGAAACCGATAACCCTAATTTTTTTACAAACAATGGAACATCGGTAAATATTTCATCTGGAATATGGAATGCCACTTTAACATACTTTAGCGCACCATTTCCAGACAGTTTGATTGATAACAATGCTAACAACATGATACTCCATTTAGAATCAAATGGCAATCCCCAAGATTCTACAGAAAACACATCAGGGCATACATTAGGTTCGTCAAGTAATAAACCCGCATACCAATCTATAGGTGGACCACATGCTTCTGGAGCATTTAGTTTTGATGGCGTTGATTACATCCAGATTAATAAGCAATCCGCAAATGATGTCAAAAGAGCTCCAGATACAACATCATTGTGGTTTAAAGCAATAAACGGAATTAGTACCAAGCAAATTCTTTACCATGCATCAAAGAGTAACAACGATGAATATTATGAGATTGGAGTTGATACAAATGATAATGTATATTTTGAATTTCTAACTCAGAAAAATAAAATACCTACAAAATGCATATCAGATGGATTTGATTATGAAAATGGCAATTGGCAACATCTTGTAGCAGTAAGACCAACTGATCAATCATGTCAATTATACATTAATGCGACGTTAATCAAAACCAGCAGTTTAGGTGATGGGGATGGAGACATCAGCGTTGAAGAAATATTTGTTGGTGCCGAAGACAGTAGTCCAAATTATGGGTTTAATGGTGTAATTGATGATATTTTACATTGGGATGATTATTCACTAAATTCTGGAGAGATTACAGATTTGAAAAATACAAACTATGGTAGTGCAGCTCATTTAGTTACTTTTCACATGAACAAAACTGACAAAAATGGAATTTTTGTATCAAATATTGCAACGGATTTCAACTACCCATTGAAATTCTTGGATGGTGAGAAAAATGGTAAGTTTTTGAATAGTTTCAATTATTCAAAAGCAACAGGTGTGGGGGTAAATTTTACAGATACTCAAAGACTTGTATTTGATATGGGATTTGACTCTGGACTGGATATGGATATGAGAATAGATGACACATCCTTAACTGGGACTCCTAATAATTCATTTTTACAAACCCCTGCTTCAGATTATCCATTTAGATCTTATCTGACAGTAATAGGAGATCAATCAAATACGTTTGGAATGTACAATTCGGGTCCTGAAACTGCTTGGATTACTTTTGATAAAACTAGGGTGACATTTGATGATATATCCAGTTCTAACACATATGCTTCACTACTTTTACAAGCAAACGGTACCGATGTTACATCAAATCAAGACAGTAAAGCATTTCCTGCTTTTACTACTCTAAATCTAACGTTTTCCTCAGCAAAAAATCCCCCATCCACATCAGGATCAGTCGGAATTATTCCTCCTGGAAATTATGTGATGAAAATGCATATTGAGGGATATGATGTTAATGGAGGCAGTATTTCAAAGACAGTTAATTTTGGAACGGTGTTAGTAAAATAATACATTAAAAATTTAACTATTTTGAATATCATCAAATAGATTCTGCATCCAAGATCTCAATAATGAAATAGGTTTAATAATTTCAAGTTTAATTTTGAACATGGTAAAGACACCTGCTGAAATATGGAAAGATAAAATAATTCAATATAGAAAAAAATGTCAAAGTATTCTCCAATTATCAGATAGAATCAGATATGCAGGTGTGGTAAATGCCTATGGTAGAACATTGACAGGAATTATCAGACCTAATGTAAAACCCATGCTAAAATCAGAGCAAGTCAAAAATGAATTTTTCATAATATCCACACTAATAACATTAAGAAAAGATACAGTAAATGCAATTGGTAAATTAGATTATGTATTACTACAACACCAAAAAGTATCTATTGTAATTTTCCAAAAAGACGACATGACATACTATATATCAATTGATAGAACAGGAAAAAATATGGATGAAATAATTACGTCTATTAAAAAAACACTCTAAGCTGGAGTAAATCCGTGATATCCACTTGTCTGTTCTGCTTTATCTTCAAAGGTTGGCTCAAATAACGAAATCAAATAATCATCAGGATCTAAAATGACTGCATTTTTTCCTGCATCTCTATCTACAACATCACGATAAATTTTTACACCTTTTGATTTCAATTCCTCAATTGCAGATGTGACATCCCCTACCAAAAATCCTATAGTAATTCCGTTTTCGATAGAACTGCCTATGTGTTGAGTAGTTAATGATGCTGGATGTAAACTCAATAAAGCTCCAGAAGTTCCCAAATCTACCCAAGATCGTCGTTGTCTTTTTATTGGAAGTCCGATAAGTTCATGATAAAATTTTATGGATTTATCAAGATCTTTAACTGCTAAAATAACATTTCCGACTTTTTTGATATTCACAAGCAATATACTCCAAAGTATGTTAAATTCTTTGTCATTGAACTTCTATCATAGTTTCAGTTCTTTCTACGCCATTAATTTTTTGAATTTGATTAGTAACATCTTTGATTTTTCCTAGGTCTTCTACCTCGATAATAGCTACAGCATCAAATTGTCCACTTGTGGGAAATGAGTCATAAACTGAATTGACCTTGCGTAGTCTTGCAGCAATTAATTTTTTAGGGGATTTTACCAATACGATTGCTCTTACCATCCCATGTTTACCTCAACTTCAATTAATGTCTCAGTGGTTACAATTTCTCTAATTTTTTTAAAATCTATTACGGTATTGTTGATCTCATCAATATTACCATGTAATACCGCAGTAATGTCTGCACGACCAGTAACTATCATTACATCTTTTACTATTTTACGTTTTTTCTTTAGAATCTCAACTACAGTGTCTACTTTACCTGGTTTTACAGTAATCAGACACAATGCTTTCATATTTGATATGTAATGCTGGATCGAATAAAGATTGCTTTAGTCATACGCATCTTGAGATCTAGACTCTTCAAGATATGCTCTTCTTTCTTCATTTACTTTTTCTTGATCAATGGTGATATCATCATCCACTATTACAATACCCATATCATCGCTTTGTTCTTCTTTTAATTTTTTTGCCTTTGATTTTGCTGCTTTGGCCTTTGGTGTGGTTACTTTTGCCTTTGATGCTATTTTCTTTACTGCCTTTTTTTCAGTCATTAATGTCGAAAAACAAGAGGTTACCCTGTTTTTAAATATTATGCAGAATAATTCTTTTAAAAAAGTAAAATCTAAGACGTATGTTTTGATAATTCATACATATTAAATCAAGGATACCAAGTATATTGTCTAATATAGGATGTTTTTGGAAATTAATTGAATCAAACAAATTCTATTAATTCATAAATTTTGGAGGAATTTTGTGAGAACCATCATTAAATTAATCTCATCAGGATAAAACGTCCTCGATGTTTCCTTGGAATGCAATTTGTTTTGAATTAATTGCATAAGGAATTTAAGATTTCATGATGGGATAAATTTGTGTTTTTTTGTATCTAAAATCAATCCACATCTAGAATTTTTATTTAAATCTCAGTTATCGCTAAAACATGATGTATGAAAGTAGTGTAACTATTTATCAACAGTAGGATAGAAAATGTAGTAATACTGACTATTAAAGTCAAAAAAACTTCATGACGTTAAACATAGTAAATAAATTCCTCCTTAGAATAGGTACAGATGTATGTCATATTTTTGAAGCATTAAAGTTATTTGTGAATTTGTGATCTTAAAAAGTAAAAGATGCCAGCGGGGGGATTTGAACGCCCGACGGCCCGGTCTTCAGCCGAGTGCTCTCCCAGGCTGAGCTACGCTGGCACAACAAATTTGCTTTGAGTTGAGGAATTAAAAGTTGTCTTTACCATACTAACATAGCAAAAATACGGTATTACAAAGCAATACATCCAAGTCAAATAAGGTAATTAAGAAATCAAAATCAGTGTTAAACAAGATCAATAAAAGGAAAATTTAATCAATAGTACCTTTTTTCAATTTATTTTTAACTGCCTCTTGTACTTCACACTATGATTTTTCCTGTTCTTCAATCAATAACTTTTTCATTTGTTTTTCAACATAATTTTTACCCATTTGTACCTATTAGAATACATAAGTGCTAAAAAATAAGGACTTCAAATTAAACATAACAATCATACAAACAAGTGACTGTATCTTAAGATATATGTGCAAAATAAAATTATGGTTTGTTTATTTGAATAACTTTGATTTAATTTATCTAATAACAAAAAAATAATTTAAAATAGTTAATGGGTGCATTTTTAGACTTTCCAAATTATATCTTTTTGCCCATTTCTTTTATTTAATATACGTCCTAAAACAAAAAAAAGATCAGATAAGCGGTTAACATATTTAATACAGTTATTATTGATTTTTTCTTGTTCACTTAGTAATACAAGACATGTCTCAGCCCTTCGGATGACTGTTCTAATATGATGAAGTTGAGATGCAACAATATTGCCACCAGGCAAGATAAAATTAGTTAGAGCCGGTAGCTCTTTCTCGTAATTGTCAATGTTTTTTTCTAAATTACATATCATGTCTAATGTAACTCTATTTTTTTCATCTTCTAAGTTTGGGTTTGAAAGATCAGCACCAACTATAAACAATTCATTTTGAATTAAATTTAATAACATAACAATGTCTTTGTCTAATTCATAAGACAACACAATTCCCAATCCAGCATTTACTTCATCAATTGTACCATATGCAATTATTCTTGGATGAGATTTTGAGATCCTAGAATTACCTTGTAATCCCGTAGTTCCATCATCTCCTGTCTTTGTGTAAATTTTCAATATTGTATGAAAAAGACCATAATTATTATGTTGTTCGAATTATTTATTACCGTTTACTTACAAATACAATTATTGTCTAAAGATATTTTTCCATATTGGAATTCAAAATTTGAAAATAATCATAAATCAACCAAGCATGATGTGGGTATTTATCATAATTCTGAATTAAAATGCAACATCCAGAAAATTATACGAACTTGATTTTGGATTTTTTTTATACATCTGCAAATCTAAAAAAGATTCCACGCCAAGGCTGGATTGCTAAATTATCCATAGTTAACCCAGAATCTGTTGCAGATCATACATGTTCTATGGCAATGATGGGAATGATCTTCTCAGATTTAGAAAATTATAACACTGAAAAAATTTTAAAAATTATTCTTTTACATGATTTAGCAGAATCAATAACAGGTGATATGACATCCGAACAAATTTCTAAAGAAGAAAAAATAGTCTTGGAAAATAACGTAGTAAAAAAAATTCTAAATGATTTACCTCTAGCACTTCAAACACAGTACAGTATTCTTTGGGAGGAATACCAATCAAATAATTCTAAAGAAGCAAAAATCGTTCATCAGTTAGATAAATTGGAAATGGCATTACAGGCAAAAATTTACTCTAATGAGGGTCATTCTAAAGAAAAATTGAATTCTTTTTTTAATTCTGCAAGAAACGAAATAAATGATCCAAAATTATTAGAATTATTTAGAAAGATATTAGAGAAATAATCAAACATGTCTGAAAAAAATAAAGATGAATTAATTGAAGCGCAAAAACAAATTATCGGAATACTTTTTGAAGTTATAAAAAGATTACAAGCAAATAACAACTTGGATGAAGAATATTTTCAAATAATTTCTTCGGATAACAAAACAAAAAATCAAAGACTGACAAAAATACTAGATGAGAAAAAGGAAAACGCAAAGATAGTTGGAAGACTCTTAGAACAATTAGAAATTTAATTTTCACAACATGAATCTTAATCATCTGAAATAATTTTCAGTCTTGCTGTTTGTTCATATTTGTCTTGAATGTAATGAGAGAGATTTATCACTCTAATTCGTGATGCCTTATTTGACCAACTGCCTTCATTTTCAAACCATGATTCAATGTCATCGACATCATACCTTTCGCCACTTTTGAGAATATTTCTAAAAATGGATTTGATCTCTTCTATTTCTTGTTCTTTTAAATTACTTTTATCTTCAACAATAGTGGTGATTTCATTTAATTTTATTATCACATTATTTGTAAGAGGCAGGATTCTATCACATTTGGAAGATATAACAGTCTTGTGCACGAGATTATGCCATTTGTTATATTCGATCGTTGGAATCCCATTTGTAATACAAATTAGTAATTTATGTTTTTTATTTTGTTGTGTTTTTTACGCATAAAGCAATCAAACAAAAAGAGTCTAGAGACTAAAGTGCCCTATAATGCAGGACAAGCAGGATATCCAAAACTGCCTATAAGATATACATTATTCAACACATTTAATTCCTCAGGAGTGTTAATCAGCCCATCAATTGAACCGCCTGCAAGTACTTCAGTTTCAAAAATTATTCGGTTGACTATAGGTAAAATATCATTAGAATCATGTCCTTGGGATATTAGATAGTCAGCTAAATTGTATATGTCAATCGCACCATCACCGTCTGGATCACATGGATTTGTTTGATTAGGTACATTACAGTGTGGATTATTTTCTCGTGTTTTGCTATTGTCGTTTGCTTTCTTACAACCCATTGCCTTACCATTGTTATCATCTTTGGTTGCCATTGATGGTGAAATTGAACCAACGACCATAATCATTGCAATTAATGCGATTGCAGTAATTGCTAGTGTTGTATTCATGAATATTACGAACATAGACTAGAATTAAAGATTATCGTGTGTAAGTGATTAATGTTACAATTTATGTACAAAAAGCGATGACAGTCTTATGAAACATTGTTTTTATAACAATAAATCTTCTTTAAGTCATGCAATATTTTCAGGCTTTAAAAACAGGACAAAAAAGAGTTGCAAATGCAAGAGAATACCTAAACCAATTAACCAATGGAAAGGCAATGCCTGCACTGGCATTAAAAGATAACAAATCAAATGTGTGGGAACCAGTAGGAGAGGAAAATCTTTACGCATTTGTTGATGAATCAGCAGGATTTGTTTTAACCGATAACAGTGGATACATACTTGCACTAGTGGATAAAAATGGCATTTCTAAAACAATTGTTCAAGGAGTGACAAAGGAACAAAAAGAAACTCTCGAACAATCATTCCAAAAAGACAATATTTTAGAATACAAAGGCAAAGTAATACTTCCAGTATAGTCAAATTGACAATTTTTTACCAAGAATAGTCAAAAAAAATCAGCGTAAAGCTTTTGTTATCAATGCATGTAGAAGAATAAATGACAAAATTTTCTCAAGAGATTGAAGTTAGCGGCCATCTTATTGATTCATCTATTCTCACAAAAATATTTGATAAAATCATGGATCTGCATGGTGAATTTCAAGTAGAAGAAATCAATATCGGAAAAAAGAAGAAGGATACATCATATGCACGATTATTAGTTACTGGGAAGAATCAAAAACATCTAGATGAAATTTTAGAAACAATTTATCGGGAAGGTGCAGTCTCAAAAATACAAAAAGGAATTTTGCTAAAAAAATCACCAAAAGACATGGTTATGCCTGATGATTTTTACAGTACTACAAATAATCACACACAGGTTTTCCATAATGAAAAATGGATTCAAGTTGAAAATATGATGATGGACAAATGCATTGTAGTCAGATATAACAGAGCGTTTTGTGTACCTGTAAGAGATGTAAGAAAAGGAGACGAAATAATAGTTGGTGAAGGTGGAATCAAAATTACCCCACCTGAGCGTCCAAGAGAGGGAGTAAACGTCTTTGAATTTATGGGAAGTTCAAGCTCCAGTGAGCGACCAACTCAACACATTGCAAAAAAAGTAGCAGAAGACATCTATAAAACAAAAAAGACAGGTGGAAAAATAATAATTGTTGGCGGTCCTGCAATAGTCCACACTGGTGCAGCAGATGCGGTTGCAGATTTGATAAAATTAGGATTTATTGACGGAGTTTTGGCGGGAAATGCATTGGCAGTTCACGATATAGAATATGCTACATTGGGAACGTCGCTTGGAATGAATGTACATGATGCAACTTTGGCATATCGTGGACATCGAAATCATATGGAAACAATAAACGCAGTTTTTCGTGCCGGTTCTATTGCAAATATGGTTAAAACAAAAAAACTAACACGTGGAATAATGTATCAATGTGTAAAAAATAAAATCCCCTTTGTATTGGCAGGCTCTATTCGTGACGATGGACCATTACCAGATGTGATTACAGATGTAGCAGAAGCCCAGAGAGAATATAAAAAAATTCTCAAGGATGCAAATATGGTAATCATGATTTCTACAATGTTGCACTCTATTGCAACTGGAAATATGTTACCTGCAAATGTCAAAGTTATAGTAGTTGACATCAATCAGCCAACGGTTACCAAGCTTATGGATAGAGGAACATGGCAAGCATTGGGCATAGTGACCGATGTAGGTGCCTTTTTACCAATGGTTGTACAACAAATCAAAAAACAGAAAAGATAGACTATGGAGTTAATCTTGGATGTTGGATATGCATCCCATCTCCATCGATAATCAGGGGATGAATTTGTTCACTGTGTTTAATGCCTCGCATTTTAGTGACTTGAATTGTTCTTTCCATTGTGTCTTCTTTTCTAGTATGTCTCAGCTGAATAATTCCAGACGTAACAAACCACTCCAAAGGAATCTCGTTGTTTTCAGAATACTCTGATATTATTAGTGATGTTACTTCATAATTTTCCAATGCCTGGATCATTCCCTGTAATCCTTGTCTCATGTAGAATTTATCAGAATACTGCATTGCCAGAATTGTAATTGAATCAATTACTATTCTTTTTGCTTCCACTCTTTGGATGCTGCTTAAAAGTAATTTTGTCAAATGCTCAAATGGTATCTGCTCCCCTCTGTACAAAGAATCGTCTCGTCCAATTAACTTGTCTTGAATTTTAAACGGTCTTGCATCAATCATCAGGATTTTGTCTTTACTAATTAGATCATCAAAATCCCAACCAAACGACTTGCAGTCATTTTTTATCTCATCAATATTTTGTGACATGGTAATGTATACGCCTGACTCATCAAAGTCTTTGGCACCAGAGTATAGAAATTCTAATCCAAATGTTGTCTTTCCGCTGCCAGGGGGGCCTGAGATTATCACAGAACGATCTTTTTTCAATCCTCCTGATATGATTGAATCCAGCCCAGGTATGCCTGTTTTTACTTTAGAATATGTAAAATCCATATCTACAGAGAGAGGGAGTGTAATTTTCTATATAAAGAGAGAGACTAGTTTGATTCTGACAAGTAATATTTTCTTAAACTATTACAGGTGAATGTTCTTGGAATTTGTCCAAAGAGATTCAAAGAGTAACTTCATTGAATATACCAGGGACTTGGAGTTTGTCCACATTGCAAATGGCTCTGTAGTGGAATTTGCATTTTTTGTAAAGAACAGTAATTCAGCGTCATCTTTTAGGATAAAGCAAAGGTGGTTTTGTATGTCCTTGTCCAGTTTTTTAATATTCTTTCTTTCCAAATTATCAAATATGTATGTAGTTTTTTCAGAGCATGCACTTAACAATCGAAATTGCTGTTTTGACTCTACAAAAGATTCCAAGAATTCACCGTGGTATAATCTGATGTAGTCTTTCTCAGAACCAAGTATCAAAAATTCATCTTTAAAGTTATCAGTCATTTCAGTAATTTTTGATTGGATTTGGTTTGCACCTTGTAGCATTTGGAATTTTTCTTCAACCTCATCATGTAGTGAATCAAAAGTTGGAATATTACCCCATAACTCAGATAGTCCTTTTTCCATATGCTCAAGTGATTTTACTCGTTCTTTTTCAGAGTTTACTAGAATCCATATTGCTTTGTTTAATGGTAATGCAGTAAATTGAATCGGATGCTGAAATGTAGATGAAACAATTCCCTTGTTTTGTAATGCTGAAAGTAAGTGATATGTTTCAGTTCTAGGTAGTTTGAGGGCCTTGCATACTTCAGGAGCAGTCTTTGCGCCGTACTTTCCAAGATAGATAAACACCTTACTTTGGTTAAATGTAAGTCCATATTGTAACAGTTCTACTTGAACTTTTTCTATAGATAATTTGTACTCGTACATTTGAGTATCAGGAGTAGAGTCAAATATCGAAGTCTGAGCTGTTTCGTTTGTCATGTTTTTTCTGGATCCTCAGTAAGAAAGGACTAGACTATATTGTGGTATAGCTAAGAAGATTTGATCGGATCGATCGTATTTCTTGCTTTCTTTAAATATCAAATTATTATAAATTAGGATATAATTTAGCATAAAAATTCATTAAACTCCTATTTTTATTATATTTTCTTGAGAAATTGCCATGCCAGAGTAGATCGATTTGAATGAAAAATTCTTCCTAATATCGCTTGTTTTTAGAAATGATATCTGGAGAGGACCACTTGAGCCATGAAATGCAATACACGCCATGTCTTCTTTTAGTCCTTTTTCAACTATATTATTCAATGCTGATAATGTCCTTTGAAGGGTTTCTAGTTTTGATTTTAATTCATCTATTGCCTTAAAGTACAATTCAAGCTCTCCTTTGAGTCCAATTCCATTGTACACCATTATTTGATCTAAATTGTACCAGTGGTCACTGCCTTTTTTGGATGATTTTTTTGGTTTTTCGATATTCTTTTTTTCAGCATTTTTTTTACTATTCTTAGGATCATCAATTTTCTCATCTGATTTCTTTTTATCTGTGGGGGTGCTCTCTAGTTTTGATTTTAATTCCAAAAACTCTGGATCGTCTTTTGAAAGTTCTTCATTTATTCTAATTTTATCACCGAGAATATTAGAGTATTCGTTTATTGATTGCTCTATACTCTCTATCTCTTTTTCAAGACTTAATTTCAGAGAGCTGACGGTATTATATCTCCGAATTAACTTATACAATGTTTTCCGGAGTCTCCGTTATTGATTTTATATTTGGTAAGTTTTCTTTTAGTTGAGAAAGTATGTTTAGTTGTTTTGTGGCAGTTCTTAAGAAAGTGATTTTTTCTGTAAGGTATGTCTTTTGTCTTTGAATCAAGTCTATTAATTGCGGTGTGACATATTCAATAATTTGTGTGATCATTTCAGGAGAGTAGTCTGCAAATTGTTTAGTCTCTGTTTTGCCGGTTGATAGTTTAATTACCAAATCTAAATTGGGCAACAAAGTTATGGTACTATCTGAAGGAAGATTAAATATTTCAGGATGGATATTTACGGAAAAACTCAAAAATTCAGTAATTACTGCAAGTGCATTATGAAGATCATCAATGATGTTGGTCTTTTGATCTTCTAGCTCATAGATTTGCATTGATTCTTCAATCAAGGTATTTAGCTGTGCTAACGTATTGGTCAGTGTAACGTTAGAATCTACAGCCATATTAAGATCTGAATTTGTGGCAGGTACATTAGGGTCTTTAGATTCACTTGATTGCAATACATTGTAACTTGTTGAAAATTACTTTAAAAGTTGTATGTATTTGGATGTTACAGATATCTGATCGCTTAATTACAAGCATTACGCCTAAATCAAATGAAGAAAGAATTACTATAGGAATTCATCGAAAAGTACTAGTGAACATATGAGCCTGATGAATAGTGAATTATTTGATAATCATAAATTCAGAGCATAAAAAGGAAAAACGACCATAAATTGTCTAACTAGATGATTCTCTTAAATTGATTCTGTTTAAAAATAAATTATTAAAAAATAAGATTATGGTTCTGTCCAATATGTTCTCTTTTCATTTATTTTACTTATTCTTCCAGATGCACCCTCGTTTAGAATTTCTCCAAAGACTGTGCCCTTGGCCTCACCATCGTTTCCATCAGATGTGCCACGAATTCTACTGCAGAAGTTGATTCCATCTACTAGGGAGCATGATGCATCATCATATTTTAAGAAATTTGATTCATCGATAGTTTCTATGTTTATTGATATAACTCCATGATGGTCAGTCTGGGTTCCATCTATACAAACTAAATCTTCAGTATTAAATTCTACAGATGCTTTTCGTAGTGCTGAAGATTTAAGAATTGAATCAGGTCCTGTACAAATAAGCCCAAATGCAAACTCACCGTCATTAATCTTTGCTATATAAGATACAGACAAGGTGTGTTTAATATTATCCAGAGGTGCAACGGTAAGTCTGATCTGTTTACTTTGAATAAGCACCCCATCTCCTTTAACTGCAAGTGTTAGTTCTTTATCAAATGTTTTAGCTTCTGCAGTAAAAATTAGGGTAGTTAACAATAGGCTTACAATTACGAATATAGAGGCATAAAGAACTTGATTGCGCATGACATAATTACGCACAATAGGTACATAACTATTTGTCTAAACAGAACATTACACAATTATTGCAAAATTTATAGTACCATCAAAATCCTCAGACACCATTCTAAGGTATCACTTGAACCCCTGCTTCAGATAATGCAGAAGCAGTTTGAAGGGCATCTGTTAAAACCCAATCAATATAGACACTGGTTGTCTGAAATACATACAATTTTGTATCACTAACAGTTGGAACTGTTGCTGAAAATTTGAATGTTTTAAAACCAGTTGCAAATGGTTTCGTTGAAGTTTGCACAGCAATAACGTGGCTACCATCAGGATTAGTAGATATGGTAGCATTGTTCCATCCTGCAGTAGCATTGTATATTTGTGCCACATTTGTAAAGTCACCAGGAACCAATATAATTAATTTAACGAAAGCGTTATGTGAAGCAGCACTTGCGTTTTCAACAGTAGCATTAAAAATTTGAGCTGTTTTTCCTGATGGAATATTTTTAATTAAATAACCCCAGTTGCCTGCAGGGTTTGAAGTATTATTCGTGTAAAACACGTTCACTGTTGAAAAACTGCTTTTAGCTGAAACTGGATAAAGGACATTTAATTTTCCTTCACTTGTTAGAGCTTGAATTAAAACAAGAAATTCCGTTGGAGCGGTACCAATTGATGAACCTTGAGTTGTTACTCTAAATTGCGCCACACTTTTACCTGGAATGGATAATGGTGTACTACCACCCTCCCATAACACAATATTATTTCCAGCTGTTTGGAGACGCCAATTGGTATCTAGCGGTTCATAACCAGAAACAGTACCACCAAGATAATCTTGAGCTGGAGTTGAAATACTAATTGCATAAATATCAACAAGTCTGTCTAACGGATTAATGATACCTATGCCAAATTTGTAAGCTCCTGCAGTAGCACTGGATTCAATAGGATTTGGAATTCCACTGATTAGAATTCCCACACGGCTTGCAGCTTGTGACCACTGAGAAGATGATGCGGTTGCAGATTCTTCAGTTAATTGGTTAGTCACATTAAATAAAAAAAACGAACCTTGTGGTGCACCAGCATATGAGGCATTAAATGGGATTGTTCCTACTGTTGTTGGTGCTGTGTATGTCCAAGTGAAAGCAGATGTACTGCCTTGTGGTAATGCTGTAATACTTGATGGGATAGGACCATTAACTACAGTCATGTTCATAGTAGAGTTCATCAGAGGTATCAGATTTGCAATATTATTTCTGACTGTACTGTTATTAGTGATTAGAGAAGCAATTGTAAAAGCTTCACCGGGGACAACAGTACCTGGTGCTATCACTTGTATTCGAGTTGAAACATTTGGAGATACTTGAAATGTTGCTGCGTTTCCTCTCTCTGTAATAATTTTTAAATTATAACTTGTAGATGAACTTGCAGAAATACTTGTAGATTGACCAATATTGTATTGTTCTTGGCCTGGATTAATTCTAATGTCTAGATCTGCCTTTGTATCAGAAGTGGCAGTTAAGTCTTGATTACTTACCCACAAACGAGTAAGATGTACTGGCAGAGAACCAGTATTGGAAACTGTCATGTTAAATTTTCCATTATTAATCGTAACTTTGGAAATCTCAATTTCCTCACGTCCACGGTCAATGTTTTCAGATTCTGAAACAATAACAGATTGTGAAAAATTATCAATTGAATTCATACTATATGTAACATAAGTGATAACAGTTGTAGTTGCAATTACAAAAAATACTGCACCTACGACAGTACTTAATCCTCTTCTAGGTCTCATGGAGAATTCACCTGCGTTTTAAATTGAGTATCTCTTGCAGTTATAATTACTACCTCATAAGGGGTATTTGCAATCCACCCAAACGTTTGATTTATTGAAAGCATGGTTCCTGGTTTGATTCCACCATTTGTATGTATGAATGGGTATGTTATATTAGAAGTCATATTAGTAATTTGTATTTCAGTTACATTAAGACCGATAGATCCTATGTTATTCATTGTGATATTCATAGAGGGACCAGTGCTGCCAAACCAAATATGTTCTATGAATATCTTTTCATTGATTTTATTATAGTTATCAGAAATTGTAGAATCTAAATCTTGTTGATGTTTAGTAAGATTCATGTTTGCCCAAGCAACTATCATTATTCCCATAACTGCAACAGCAGATAGTAATATTGCACCTGTTACAATACTACTTAGTCCTCGTTTAGTTTTTTTATGAAGGTGCATTTTCTTTAATTGATAATTATGTATTTTATTCTACTATGTATCTATATTGTATCTACGCGCTAGGCTGGACAATATCAGGATTATCTGGTTCTGGATCACCTGTTAATTCAGATATTTCAGATTCTGAATCCGAGGTATTTTCTTGTACTGGTGCTTCAATCTCCTCATTTGTTTTTGATGATATATCACCTGCCCCCATTCCGCCGATTTGATGTGGAGGACAAGATACGTTGAGGCTTTTTGAAAGCAAGAAAAATGTTGGAAATAATTCCTGATAAATCACAGAGAGAATTTTTGGGACATCATTTTCATCTTTAGTAAGGATATCATCACGTTCTTTTGAATCTCCGGTCATTTTGGTTATACCGTCAATGTTTAGGCGGACATTTTTGGGATTGGATAAAATGGTAAATCCATACTTGAAAGTAGAATAAGTTTCGGCGTTTTCAATCTCATCAATTGATGCCTCTACATCATATTTGTGAAATACAGTATGTTTTGGGTCATTTTTACTCATAGATATAGAGTTCAAATCCACTTGTATGTTCAATTCGATCAATCTTGTCTCAAAATTCATTAAACAATGTGTATGTAATATTGACACACACATAACAGCATTAAGTATATGATTATGTAAAATATGTACGCATGGAACAGAATAGAGTCATATCATCAGTTAATCACTCAAAAATAAATTCAGATAAAGTAAATCTGTCAGTATCAATATCCAAGATAAAAAAAGACACCCATAAACTATCAAAAATGTATGATTTTAAAAAATATATTAATTCAGCAGACATGGTATTTCCTCCAGAGATGGATGATATGATACCCAAAGACACCCCACCATATCTGGATAATGGGGAGCATTATGTGGAAAGAATTGGAAGGGCTTTGAAATTTTTCAAACAATGTGCTTTGATCGGTCCCAGTGGAACAGGAAAGACACACATTGTGTATCTTGTTGCAGAATTAGCCGGACTTCCAATGTGGGAAATCAACTGTGGTTTGGCAACATCTGTTTTTGATCTTTTTGGAAGATATGTAGGATTGGGAAAAGAAAACTGGATTGATGGATTAATTACAGGCTGGTGTAGAAAAGGCGGAATACTGTACCTTGATGAAGCAAACATGATGAAGCAAGACGTTGCAACAAAATTAAACCCGTTACTGGACCAAAGAGGACACATGGTGCTCACAGAAAAAGACAGTGAGATTATCCACAGACACAAACATGCGTACATGATAATTAGCATGAACCCGGTATCATCAGAATTTGCAGGTACAAAGCCAATTAACGCTGCTATGAGAAGGAGAATGAGTGTTTGGCTGAACTTTGACTATATGAGTATTGGAGATAACATCGATGAAAAAGAATTCGAGATGGTTTCAGAGAGAGGGGGAGTTTCTCTAAAAGATGCAGAGATAATTGTAAAAATAGGTGCCAAGCTAAGACAAGAATACAAGATGGGAGATATTCCATATGGACCATCCATAGGAGATTTGGTAAACTGGGCAAAGATTTGCTCAGATGGGGTAGATATCATATCAGGTGGAAATGAAACACTTGTTCCAATGACTAGCGATGATCCAGAGATACAAGATGAAGTAAGACAAATAATCAAAAAAGTAATTGAACGCGAAGTTGCACAGCGTAATCGTCAAGGGTGATTAAATGAAAGAGACAATAGAAGATGTTGCTCATCAGATTTTTTTTGACATATGTGAAAAAAAACCAACTGATATCAATATCTTCTTTTTAGGAAATATTAATTTTCCAAAGATAGAGTATTTACCTAGGATGACAGTGTATGTTCCTTTGCCAAGAGAAATAAATGGAAACAATATCTATGAGGGAAATATATTTTCAGATTACGAATCAGGAAAAGAAACAATTTGGAATTTATTTTTTGCAACAATTTGTCATGCTGCAGGACATGCAAAGGTAACTAATTTCGATAAATACAAAAGTTGGATTAAAGGAAAAAATAAAAAAAAGGCATACAAAGTAATAGAATTCATAGAAGACATAAAAGTCAATGACTTTTTAGAAAAATCATTTCCAGAGTATTTTCAAGAAATTAATAAAATTGATGAAACCTTCAAAATAATCAATCAAAGAGTAGATGTAAAAAATAAGGAATATGCAAAAAAGATATTTTCTGAAAAATTCAACAATAAAAGTTCAAACATCCAAAAAATCAAACAGGATATCCTAGACTTAAATTCGGAAAACGAGGGTAAATTAATTGAGATTGCAGATATAGTATATAACAATGAAAATATAATAATTGAAGAGAAGATTCCATATATGGACCATGATTTTGTTCCAAAGAAAATATTGAATTGGCAGCAAAACATCATAATAAATCCGGGAGGATTAGTTCAGAAAAATGTAGAAAATTTTATTGAAAAATGGTTTGAGCAGTTAAAACATAGAGCAAAAATACGTAAAAAATACCAGAGCATTACAGAGGATCTGAATTTTGACAAGATCGAATTTGCACCTGAAAATATTGGAGAATATTTAAGATTAAAAAATGCCACACAGATGTTTTTAAAAAAGATGAGCAGAGAAGTAAAATTAATTCCAAACACGGTGGATGATGGCATGCCTGAAGAGATGGGTTTGTTGCAAATGCAAGCTGCAATTCAGGCAGTAGCATCCCAAAATAACACCGTTCAGATTTTTGAGCAAGATGATGAAAGAAGAACAGAAGAAGCATGGGCCATAGTATTGGACACTAGCAGTAGCATGAAATTAAAATTTGATGAAATGAAAAAATTTGCGGTGGTACTTGGCGAAGCTGCAAATGAAGTTAATTCTAAAAATGGCAAGTGGGGATTTTTTACTTTTAACAATAATTTTGGAATAGTAAAAGATCATCATGAAAAATATGATCAAACAATAAAGTCCAGAGTGGGAGGAATAGAAATTTCAGGACTGTCATTTATTGGAGATGCGGTAACACTCTGTGCTAGAGTATTAGCAAAAGAAACCATCGAGAAAAAATATATATTTTTAGTTACCGACGGCCAACAAGTAGGAACTCTTGAGAACAATAAAGACATGGAGAAAGCTGTGATGGAAGCAAGAAAGAAAGGAATAACGGTCATTGGAATAGGGTTCCCTCAAAGAAACACAAAAATATTCAATCTTTGCTTGCCTTATGAAAATTTACGTAAGACAACAGCTAAATTCATTGCAGCATATTCAAAAATAGCTGGAGACGACATGTAAAATCAATCAGAATAAAAAACAAGATAACTCTCACTAATTATAATTGGCAAATTGTATGCAATACCAAAAATGAACTAAATCGGAATGAAATATGAAAACATAGTTAAAAGTAAGGGTCATGGATCACACCATATGTTTTCCAGCACACATTTAATATGAATATATTACAAGATGTAGAATCATACAGGCTCAAATGATGCCTGTAGGGTAAATATTTCTTATCTGTAATTCAAAAAAATTACATACTATCCTAGATAACAAGCAAAGCAAACCCAATATCAGTAAAATGAAAACCAAACTAAGCAAAAGACGTGCATTAAGTGCAGTACTTACAACCGTCATCATATTGGTGGCATCAGTTGTGCTTGGTTCAGGAGTTGTTCTTTATGGTGCCAGTCTTTTCCAAAGCGGTACCCAACAAGCATCAATTTCTGTAGCAAACGTAAAAGTATGGGTACATGGCACAGATTCAACAGGTTTAGCATGGGGTGCAGCAGGGGTCAGAAACACTGGGGATAAAATAGTCGCTGTAGATAAAATTCAAATCAGAGGTTCAGAGATCCCATTTTCACAATGGTATACAGATACAGCTGTATCAAACACATTGTTCCAACAATCACTTAACTTCACTGGATGGGCAGGGGCACCAGCACCAGCAATAACAAAGTCGGGAACATGTATAGGAAGTGCATTCTATGTATGCATAGACTATGATGCAAGTGGAGCAAACACAGACATAATAACTGCCGATGCAGGTTCAGGACCAGTTTCACTGGCTCCGGGGGCTACAGCAATCATATACTTCAAGTTAAACAACGCCACACTTACCACATTGGACTCTGGTGCAAATACCAGTATCAACATATTTGCTGGCACAGCAGGCGCACCTCAAAGCATAACCGTTGAAGGAAAAACAAATACAGGATAAGGTGTTTTTTTAACTTATCCACAAAAATCTTTTTGAGGTAAAAAATGGGAAAGAAAAACGAAGAACAGGGATTGGAAACTTTTCTAAAGAGTGATTTTCTAAGTAACATTCAAAACCAGACACAAAAAGGATCAACTGTAATTGAAAACTATCCATTAAAGGCACCGTTTAGTTATGCAAATATTTTACAAGATCAGGAAAATGGAAGCATATCATACCAAATAGATGAAACAAAACTAAATCAATCAGAACAAGTCATTTACAGTCAACTATATCGATTAATAGAAGAAAATCTGGATTCTCCAGAAAACATTGAAAAAGATTTTGGATTCATGTCATTTGTAAACAAAACCCTCAAAGAAAATGAAAAATTATTTCAAGACTATCCACTTGCGGGTATGGAGAAAGTAAAATATTACTTAGAAAGAGACATTGCAGGTTTTGGATTGATTGACCCACTTATGCATGACCCAAACATTGAAGATGTGAGTTGTAGTGGGATAGATGCCCCAATTTATGTATGGCATAGAAAATATGATAGCATTCCATGTAACATAAAATTTGAAGATGTAAAACTCAACTCATTTGTATCAAGAATAGTATTCAGAGCAGGAAAACACATCAGTTCTGCATATCCTATTTCAGATTTGGCATTGGAGGGAAATCACAGAATCTCCGTACTATATCAAAAAGAAGTTACTCCAAGGGGAACAAGTTTTACAATAAGAAAATTCAAACAAGATCCATACTCTGTTGTTGATTTAATATCGTTTGGAACTATCAGTGTGGATATTGCAGCATATTTGTGGATGCTGATGGAGGCAAAAATGTCCATCATGGTTATTGGCTCTACAGGCAGTGGAAAAACTACTATCCTAAATGCAATAACAGGATTAGTCAATCCAGATTATAAGATATTTTCTGTTGAAGATGTAGCAGAAATCAACATCAAACACGAAAACTGGTTCAGTCTAGTTGCTAGAACCGGATTCGGTCCAAGTGGTGAAGGAGAAATTGGATTGTATGATCTTATAAAATCAGGTGTAAGACATAGACCTGACTATATCGTAGTAGGAGAAATTAGAGGGTCAGAGGCATATGTCATGTTTCAAGCCATGGCAACAGGACACGGTGGTCTATGTACAATGCACGCAGATAGTTTAGAATCTGCAGGTAAAAGATTACAACAAAAACCAATGGATATTCCACCATCCTATCTGTCCTTGATGAATTGTGCCATAGTAATTAGAAGAGTAAAAGGACAGGACGGAAAAAGTACTAGAAAGGCAATCTCGGTTCAAGAGATTAACACTGCAGATTCATATCATCCAGCATTCAAATGGGATCCTAAATCAGATTACTTTGATGCACGGTTAGAAGATAGTATAATGTTACATAGAATTGCAGAACAAACGGGAAGAGACATGGAGCAAATATTTAACGAATATGAAAAAAGAAAGATTGTTTTAAAATGGTTACTACAACGTGGAATTAGAAGTTATGCTAAAGTTGCAGAGAACATTGGAAAATACTATAGAGACCCAGAAGCACTGATGAAAAAAATCGAATATGGTGGATAGATGTCTTTTTTAAAAAACCATGAGCAAAAAGACAAACAGAAAAAATTAAACAAGAAAATAGATTCAGAACTACCTTTTTTTATTACAATAGTTACGTTGCTTGCGACAAGTGGATTTGGACCGTATTCAATTTTCATTAAAATCAAAGACATGGAACTTTTACCAAATGTCAGAAAAGAATCTATGAAAATTTTAAAAAAAATTGACATTTTAGGAATGGATCCATTAACGGTTATGGCAGAGGTAAAAGATAAAGGGCCGTCAAATTTTGGAGAGTTTCTTAGTGGTTATGTATCAGCAATTCAAAGTGGAGGAGATGTAGTAAATTATCTTAAAACAAAAATGAGTGGTGCTTTTGATCTTTATGAAAGTGCTCAAAAAGGGCTAGTTGAGCAAGTCAAAGCACTTGTAGACACATACATGACAATGCAAATTGTTATTTTAGCAGTATACATCATAATTACTGCAACCACTACAGGAGGCATAGGCACACCACCGTTAGAAACCGATATTGATCCTCTTTACTTGGTAATTATTATGCCTCCATTAGTTTCAGGATTATTTTTGTTCCTTGCAAAATCCGTAAACAAATCAAAGGTAGAAGAAATGGATTTGAAAAAAATCATAATGTTTGGAATTCCAGGAATTATTGTAGCTGTAGCAATAATGTTTCTAAAAGTAATACCAGATTACAATTTGTATATTTTGGGAGGAGCGTTAATCGCATCTGCGTTATGGCCTGCACTAAAATTCCAAAAAAAATACCAATTTTCCCTTGATGCTGAAGCTGCATCATCTATAATTCTTAGAGATGTTGCAGAAGCAAGAAAAGCAGGACTTGGTCCTGAAAAATGTGTGATTCGGGCAGCAAAAAGAAAAGATTTTGGATTATTTAACAAAGTAGCAAATGGAATTTCAAATAAGCTAGAATGGGGCATGACGCTGGAGGATATTTTCAAGTTTATTAAAAAAGAAACTACAGATTTTCAAATTTTAATTAATTTCAGAGTTTTATTTGAGATAATTGCATCAGGGGGTGGCAATGTTAACACTTTGGAGACATTGGCAGGGATTTCAGAAAAAATTCGAAATATTGAAAAATCAAAAAGAGAGATGTTAAAACCATATGTATTGGTAGGATTTATGCTCATAGGGATTACAGGATTTACAACGCTATTAGTAATTGATTCACTTACTAGTTTAGGAACAGACCTAGAAACAGATGTTGCAAAGCAAAGTACATTACAACTTGAAGCAAACTCTCGTTTTGAGTTATTAGGTATAGCAATTTTGGCACAATCTTGGCTATCTGGATTATTTTTAGGTAAAATCACCTCTGGGTCATATTCAGCAGGATTCAGATACTCTATAATCCTAATAATAATATCAATAGGTGCAATAATAATAATACAATCAAAAATATTCAGTGTCGCTTCAATATTTGGTTAGAACAGTATGTATTGCAATGTTTCACACTGTTTGATATAACAAAAATATTGTAATTTTCCATAGATTGAAAGCCGTTTTTTTGTTACTAGTAGTAATTTGTAGCATGTTTGTTATGCCTGTTAATGCTCAAACAACAGCAGAATTCGGGTATCAATTGCATCCTGAGAAATTATTAGAAAATACCGTAGGAACATTACAGATTTTTGTTACCTCAAATGAAATGATGGTACCAAGATCAATAAATGATCTCAAAGTTATAAGTTCAGATAATTCAGTCATACAGGTAATTGATGTTCAAGAAAACAATAATGGGTATACAAAGAACGTACAAATCAAGGCAATAAAACCCGGAATTGCAAATATTGCATTGGCAGCACCTGGATTTTCATCACAAGAAATTCCACTAGAAGTTTTCAATAATAATAACTATCCTACTCAAATTCTAATGAAAATCACACCAGATGATTTTCCAATAGATGGTCCCAGATTCGGATATGTAACTGTGGAATTAGCAACTACTGGTGGATTGCCAACAATTGCATCAGAAGATATTACAATACACGTAGAAACTCCTAATAAAGATATGATCAATATAAGAAATCAAGAACTGTTAATTGAAAAAGGAGAATACTTTGCCATAACAGAATTTGATTTAGTAAATTCAGGTGATGCAATTATTTTTGCAAGCGCTGAAAATATGAAAAAAATCAGTGATTTTGTCCACATACGTAAACCTACAGAACCGTTACAAGTTCAATTGTTTGTCATTCCAGAACGATATAGTAGTTACAGTGGAGGCACTGGATATGCAATAGTAGAACTACTTGACGGCGAAGGTTCTCCTGTTAAAGCAGATGAAGATATCCATATGAAATTAGGAGTAGAAAATCCAGATGTGTCAGTCAACACAAGTAATGACTTTGAAGAAATTCAATTTAGCAATAAAGAACTAATAATTAAAAAAGGAACGTATTCAGCATATACAACATTTACCCCCAGACCAAATCTTGGAGACATTACCACAGACAGTGAACAAACATTTAACATGTTTATTTCAACTAGTGACTATCTTACAAATGGAGATTCATTTACTATACTTCATGACGAAATGGGGGCTTTGGAAGGAGAAGGACCATCAATTACAACTGCACTTCCATTTTTAACTACAGGTGAGAAAGAGATCATAGCTGTAACTTATTTTGAGACAGACATTGAAATTTCAAGACAAACAGGAGGCAGTGAATTAGGCACATCAGATAGAGAACTCGTTACGGTTACAGTTCCAGTTACTGCCAAACAAGATTATGAGATTAATTTTGCATCATCAGAGTCAGATACGGTGAATCCAATTAATCCAATTATGAAAAAAGGAGAAAACGTTGCGATAGTTTTTGGAGATACCGGAACTGTTGCTCCAGATGAATCTGTAGCATTTTATATCACAGATAATGAAGGAGTAAAAACGGTAACAGGCAATCCCGTAGGACCGGTAAAAGACGATATCAATTTAATAGTAGAACCATTAGTGTCAATGATTTTAGCAGGAAGTCAGTTTCCAGCCATAGCATATTTAACAGAATCTGAAGGGGATGCGGAAACAACAACGGATGAAGGAGATACAGATGAGGATGGAAGAATTGGAATAACACCATTTATCGAGGATTCTGTTTTGACTTTATCGGCAAATGATTTTGTGGATACGGAAACTGAAATAATTAAAAAGAATCAGCCATACATATTATTGAATTTATTAACAAAAGAAGTTGGAGATACAGTGCTCTCTTTTCAGACAGGTCAATTTGAAGGAAACATGGCAATGACTAGTCATACTACAGATCCTGCAGAGATACATTTGTCATTTGCAAAAAATCTTTTGGCAAATACTGAAAGTTTAGCTACGATTCAACTATTGGATTCTGTAGGAAATCCAGTGTATGCAAAAGAAGATGTTTTGATAAAAATAGTTTCAAATGATGAATCTGCTTTAAAAATTCCAGATGAAGTAACAATAAAGAAAGGAGAATATTTCAACACAATCAAACTGGAATCGCAAAACGAAGGGATGGTAGAACTTGCATTATTATCTGAAGATCTGCCTTTATCAAAATACGATATTAACATAGTAGATGTCAGTCCAGTCATATCGTTGGATTTACTTGGAAGTCTGAGTTGGAATGAGCGAATTGAAGCAAAATTGTCAGTTGCAATTCCAGAAATAGAAACATCGTTAGATGGATTTAATGTAGAATGGACTGCAGATGGTGGAGAAGTGTTACAAATGGAGGATATGACAAATAATGATGGAATTGCAGTACTAAATATTCTTGCAAATGACAAGGAAACAGTAACTGTTACTGCAACAGTGTCAGGTAATGGTCTTAGCTCATCAACAATTTCAAAAACTGCACAAATACTAAACATGCCAATATCAGAAGCACCTGTAGAACAAGGCTTTGTTATTAATAATTCAAATATGATCTACATCATAATCCCAGTAGCAATAGGAGTTGCATTATTTGTTTTGAAGCGTACAGATAGATTACAGGTAATAACTGAGAAACTAAACATCGGAGAAAAATTTGAGGAAATTAAAGAAAAAATCTCAGGTATAAGAAATCGTTAATCGCAAACTCATTTTAGAGATATGCAACAAGAAATTATTTTATCAAAGAATATAGTACACAAAATATTCAAAAATGAGGTAAGGTAGATTGATCGAATCATTACTGAATTATAACACAATAGGAATTGGATTAGCTCTTACCATGTTGATAATTGGTTCTGTTATAGATATTTGGAAAAGAGAAATTCACGATTATTACTGGATTGTATTTGGAAGTGTTGGATTTTTATTAATTTTCATAAATTCAGATGTTTTGCCACATTTACTCAAAATTGGAATCGCATTAATCATAGCACCGTTTGTGATTTTTATTTGGAGAATTGGATTGTTTGGAGGGGCTGATGCATTTGCATTAATCGCATTAGCAGTAATTGCGCCGATGGCAACATTTTCTGAAAATCCTGTAACACCATTTACAGCATTATCTAATGCTGCAATTTTATTTATAATGCCATTTTTTGTCAATATCATTAGAAATTTAATATCAATTGCAAAACATGAGGATATTTTTGAGGGGTTTGAAGAAAGCAGATTTAAAAAAATTTGTGCTATGCTAATTGGATATAAAGCAAAAAATCCGAGATTTTGTTTCTCCATTGAAAAAACTGAAAAAGGCAAAAAAAAGATAATCCTAACAGTCCATCATGCAGAAAATGAAGAGTATTGTACAAAACCCAATACATGGATTACTCCCGGAATACCCTATTTGCTGTTAATTACAGGTGGATTTATCATGCAATTACTGTATGGGGATATTTTATTGAGTTTCTTTGTCAAATAATTCTCAAAATCAAGCACAATCAAATCGGAATTTGAATCTGTAACATGTAATAACATACACTCTCTTATGTTTCAAATTGTGTAATAATTTCTAATGACAATAGATGCTCTGGAAGAGAGGATGACTGAATTAGATAGTCCGATAAATGAGTTAGGCAGATTACTTATCAAGTATGATTTAACTCCAAATCAGGCCAAAGTGTATCTATACCTTAGCAAAATAGGCATCAAAACAGCATCAGAGGTATCAAAATCTCTTAGAATACCAAGAACCGAGACATATCACTTACTTAGTACTTTACAACAAAAAGGAATTATTTTCTCAGTGTTTGGCAAACCAACTAAATTTAATGCGGTTGGGATAGATGAGTCCATCGTAATTTTAGTAAATAATGAAAAAAACAGAATCAATGAATTAGAAACAGGAAAAGAAAACATCATAAAATTATGGAAATTAATTCCAAAGTATGCTGGAAACAAGGAAAAAGCAGAGGATAACAAATTCCAAACACTGCAAGGAAGAAATTCAATTTTGGTAAAACTAGAGCAGATGATAAAAGAATCATCAGAAAACATACTGGTGTTAGGAACTGAATCAGATTTTAAAAAGTTCCACCATACAGATTTTTCAAATCTTCTTAAAAAAACAAAATCAGAACTAAAAATTCTTACAGATTATTCAAATAAAGGCATACATATCTTTGAAGATATTCCTTCTAAAAAAATCAAAAAGTTAGATGACAAAAATAGGGAAGATTTTTGCTTTATAATCAAAGATGACAGCGAAGTTATTTTCTTTATGACTAATTCAGAATTAAAAGACATGAGGGCAATGTGGACAGATTCTAAAACATTTGTAACTACATTAAGATCATTGTTTAGTCTAATATGGAAGAAAGCACATCATATTGATGAATCAAACGCAGAGTCATTATTAGGTTCTGAAATTACATATGAACATAGATTGCGAGAAATTGAGCAAGAAAAAATTATTTTGAGTTATTTGCAAAAGAATTTCAAACTATTGGAAAATAAGCCAGGAGTTAAAAAATGAGTAAAAGTTCAGCAATAAAAGGCAATAGCATAGATTCAAATCATTTGAATATTTTAATAATTGATGATAACGAACAGATTACAAAAATGCTTACAACCTTTTTAGAACTAAAAAATCACAAGTGTACGGTTGCAAATGATGGTAAACAAGGACTGGCATTAATTCAAGAAAATAAACATGATGTAGTTTTATTGGATTTGGCCATGCCTGAGTTTGATGGATATGCTATCATCAAGGCATTAGAAAATAAAAATATGTTAAAAAACAACAAAATAATCGTGTTTACAGCATCCACTATCACTCAAGATGAATTGGATCAATTAGTTAGTCGTGGTGTGAATTCATACATTCTAAAACCAATCGATATAGATCTATTATTATCAAAAATTATTGAATCGGCAACTTCCTAAATGTTGGGAGTAACCTAAAATGATTCCAATTAAACATATTTTATTTTTAGTCTCAGGAGTATCTAGTTTTATTATATTTTATATGGGATTGGTAAACTATATCACGGCAGTAGAATCATCTACTGGAATAATTCTATTAATTTTTGCAACTGCTGTATCGGCTGGAACATTATTGAGTACAGTATACATCTCCAAAAGCATCACAAACCCAATTGAAAAGCTTGCTCAAAATATGACAGAGTTTTCCAAAACAAACAAGATTACAAACAAAAAACCAATCAATACAAACATAAAAGAAATTTATGAATTAAATGAGAATTTTGAAAGTATGGGTCAAAAAGTTGAAAAAACATTAAAGGTGCAAAAAGAATATGTCGAGAAATTAAAAGAGATAGATAGAAAAAAAGTAGAATTTTCATCAATGGTATCACATGAATTGAAAACTCCACTAGTGCCAATCTTAGGATATGTGCAAATGTTACAAAAACAAGAATTGATGGGGGAGTTAAACAAAAAACAACTAGATGCCGTAGATGAAATTTATTCATCTGCATTGAAATTGCAAAGACTGATAGGAGATATTTTAACAACACAAAAGTTAGATTTAGGAAAATTAGAGTTCAATCAAGAAAATATAGAGGTTACAGAATTGTTGAATTCAATAATAAAAGATTTCAGCCCAATTATCAGTGAGAAAAACATTTATCTAGTAAAAGAGAATACACAAAATGAAATTATTTTTAGTGATAAAGACAGAATCAATCAAGTTTTTTCCAATTTAATTAAAAATGCTATTGATTTTGTAGAATCAGAAAAAGGACAAATAATAATTGGTGCAAAAAATAATAAAGAGCACGTACAATTTTTTGTAAAAGATAACGGTGTGGGAATTTCAGAAATTAATCAAAAAGAAATTTTTAAGAAATTTTATCAAATTGATACATCTACAAGTAGAAAAAGAGATGGCAGTGGCTTAGGTTTGACAATTTGTAAAGGAATCATAGAAGGCCTGGGTGGTAAGATATGGGTAGAAAGCAAAGAAAATATCGGAACGACATTTTACTTTGAGATTCCAAAACAACCAAGAAAAATAAACAGTAAAAATTAACCTCAAATAATCAAGAAATATCCATTCCAAGTCTTCGAGCACATGCAATTGCAGCTTTACCATCATCTTCAGTAATACCAGCTTTTTCAAATTTTTCTATCCATCCTGTTTTTGTATTCATGGTATGTTCTTTGTAATATTCTTGTAAAATCACGCCTATTTGGGCATCAAGTCTGTATCTTGTTGCCTCATTCATTCCTGCGTGTAATATAGTGGAATCAGAATTTGCTAGTATTTTGATAAACTCAATATCTTCTAAAGAAAGATCACTCATAAAATTATTGAATCTTCTTTTTTAATAAATCCAGAGTTAGTTTGGGATCTGCCTTTCCTTTTGTCTTTTGCATTACTTTTCCTACAAGATAATTGATAGTTTGAGGATTGGATTTTGCTTGTTCTACAGCTTGAGGCTCTTCTGAAATGACTGATTCAATAATTTTTAATAATTCAGATTCATCTGAGACGTTACCTAGATCAAGTTCAGATATCATGTCCGATAATTTCTTGCCTGTTTTTACGATTTCATACAATGCATTTTTGGCAGAATTTCGAGTAATTTTGCCTGATTGTATTGAATCAGCTATCTCTTGTAGATGAGATGGTTTTAATTTTGAGGATGCTCTTTTTTCTCTAGTATCTACCAACCCCATCAAGTCAGTTGTGATAATATTTGCAACTTCTTTGGCATTTTCTTTTGTATGTGCGTCTTCAAATAAATCCGAATAAAATTTATCAGACGAAAGTACATCTGCAACCTGTGCAGGAATATTATATTTTGAAATATATCGTTGTTTTTTAGAACTAATACTTTCAGGCATTTCAGATTTTAATTTTTCTTTAACTTCATTTCCAATTTTAATCCATGGTATATCACCTTCTAGAAAATATCTGTAATCCAAGTCTTCTTCTTTTGATCTTGAAGAGATAGTAATCTTTCTTTTATCATCCCAATGACGTGTTTCTTGAATGATTGGGATATCTCGTGAATGTAAGCTTTGTTGTCGTGTAATTTCAAAATGAACTGCTTTTTCTAAATCATGAAATGAACCAATGTTTTTTATTTCTACTTTGTTTCCACCTTCAATTGATACATTAGCATCTGCCCTCATTGCTCCCTCTAAGCTAGGATCTGAGACACCAAGATTTTCTAACAAATCAGATAAAATATTTAGAAATTCCCTTACTTCTCTTGGATTTTCAAAATCAGGTTCAGTTACAATCTCCACTAAAGGTGTGCCTGCACGATTATAATCTACCAGTGTTACTAGGTTTTTTTCAGAACTGCCCTCATAAATTAGCCTACCTGGATCTTCTTCCAGTTGAATTCTAGTGATGCGTATCTTCTTTTCTCCAACCATAAGAATTCCAGTGCCTCCAACACTAGTGTCTCCATAGATGTTTAGTTGGGTAATTTGAAAATTCTTTGGTAAATCAGGATAAAAATAATTTTTTCGAAAAAATGCAATTTTTTCAGGAGTACTGCAATTTAGTGCCATTGCAATCATTGTTGCTTTTTCAACAGCTTTTTGATTCAATCTAGGAAGACTACCCGGTAATCCAATACAAATAGGACAGATATTGGTATTTGGTTCAAATTCTCTATAATTTGCCTTGCATGAGCAAAATAACTTACTTTCTAACTTTGTAAGTTGACTGTGAATTTCTAATCCAATTTTTGTCAAATTGGAATCTCCGGTAATTTTACAGTTTTTTCTAATGCATGTGCTGCTTGCAGTAATAATTTATCGTTCATAGAGTTTGCAATAAGCTGAATTCCAATTGGTAGGCCATTTGATATTGCATATGGAATTGATATTGCAGGTTTTCCAGTAAGATTAGCAGTGACCGTATTGATATCAACAAGAAATAAAGCAACAGGATCATTTATTTTCTCACCAATCTTAAATGGCAAAATTGGAACTGTTGGCGAGATTAATAGATCAAATTTCTTAAATGCGTCATTGATTTGTCTAGTAAGTTTACTTTTTACTTTAAGTGCTTTGAGAAAATATTTTCCTGCATGACCTGCGGATGGAACAAAGCCTCCAAGAATCATTCGTCTTGTAACTTCAGGACCAAATTTCTTTCTTGCTTTTTCAATATAGGAATTAAACTCGTATCCTTCTACAGAAAAATCATAGCCATATCGTAAATTATCATATCTTGCAAGATTACTACCTGCCTCAGTTGCAGTGATTGTATAATATGCTGCAACTGAATATTTTACCATGTCAAGAGAAACTTCTTCGCATGTTGCTCCTAATCCCTCTAATTTTGATATTGCATCTTTTGTTGCAGAAAGTACAGACGGGTCAATTCCTTCTCCAATCATCTCCTTGATTATGCCTATTTTTTTGCCTTCTATGCCTGAATTGATATCTTTGAGATAATCTTCATTGTTGTTATCTACAGTGGTGTTATCATTAGAATCAACCCCTGCAATGAGATTTAGCATAAATGCTGCATCTTCTACGGTTCTAGTTAGAGGTCCAATCTGTTCTATACTATTTGCATACGAAATTAGGCCGTATCTACTAATCAGCCCATAAGTCGGCTTGTATCCAACAGTTGAACAAAAACTAGCAGGATTTCTAACAGAACCACCAGTATCAGAACCTAACGAGGCAACACATTCAAATGCACTAACAGATACTGCACTGCCTCCAGAAGAACCACCTGGGACATAATCGGTGTTCCATGGATTTTTACTTGGACCGTATGCGCTAAATTCAGTAGAAAGACCCATTGCAAATTCATCAAGATTTACTTTTCCAACAAAAATAGCATCTTGTTGTTTTAGTTTCGTAATTACAGTAGCATCATATGGTGCAATGAAATTTTCAAGCATCTTTGATGCACATGTTGTTTTAGTGTCTTTGATGCAAATGTTATCTTTAATAGAAATTGGCATGCCAAAGCACTGTCCAATTTTTCCACCGGATTTTATTTTCTTATCAATCTCTTTTGCTTGATCAACTGCCTTGTCATTTATTGATAAAAATGCGTGTAGATTGCCATCTACATTTTGTATTTGTTCCATAGTTTTTGCAACAAAATCTTCGGCAGAGATATTTCCAGATTCTACTTCTCTAGTAAACTGCAGAGCTGAAATTTTTATGTTCAATTAAACCATCTTTGGAGCCCTAACATAGGTTCCTTTATAGGAATTGAGTTTTTCAATTAGTTTTTCATCAAATGGAATATACTTGTCTTCCCTCAAGTTAGTGATTGGAATTTCCCTGACAGATATTTCTTCAGATTCAACACCTGCTGAATCTAAAATATCAAAGTATCCTATCATTTTATCAACACTTTCATAGATTATAGGATCATCAATTTCAATTCTCATTAATTTTGCAATGTGTTCTATTTCTTTTCTAGATACCATTTTCAAATCACCTATGGTGTTAATCTGTCAACATCTCTTGGATAAAATGTGACATCTCGAATGTTTTCTGTGCCTGTAAGGGCCATAATAAGTCGCTCCAACCCAATACCACATCCAGCGTGAGGGGGTACACCATAATCAAATGCTCCTAAATGATACTCAAATGCACCAGTCTTCATTCCTTTATTTTTCATTCTCTCTTCAAGATCATGTCGTTTTTCAATTCTTGTACTACCAGAAGACAATTCTAAATCTCCAAACATCAAATCAAATGATTCAGAAATTTTTGGATTTGTTTTGCTATCTTTTACGTAAAATGGCTTTGGGCCAAGAGGCCAATCTTTGATAAAGTAAAAACCCTCCACACCAATCTTCTTAAGATTTGATGGGTACAGATCATCACCCCATTCAGTTTTTGCACCCACTTTTTGCATTTTTTCTATCAATTCATCATAAGAGTATCTTGGGATATGATCAGGGATTGAAGGAATAACAAACTCTACATCTAGATTGTTTTTTGCATAATCACTCACAGAATTTATTGATATTTTTATTATCTCTTCGATTCTATTCATCACATCATTGTAATCAACAAAGGCTTCTTCTAGATCAATAGATATTGCTTCTGCCAAATGACGATTAGTTCTTGAGGGTTCTGCCCTAAAAATAGGTCCAATTTCAAAAACTTTCTCAAAACTCATAGTCAATTGTTCTTTGTACAATTGTGGACTCTGAGCTAAAAATGCCTCTTTATTGTAGTAAAATATAGGAAATAACGCAGCACCGCCTTCAGTTGCAGTTGCTATCATTTTAGGAGTACTGATTTCAGTAAAGTGTTGTTGATAAAAATAATCTCTAATTGATTTGAGTACATGACTTCTTGCATTGAAAATATGCTGTAATGTTTTACGTCTAAGATCAATTGGTCGCACTTCTAATCTAGTATCTATATTTTTGACAGTTTTTGCTAAAGGCTCAAAGGGAGGAATCTTTTCAACATCTGAAAATACTCGAAGCTCAGTAGGGATTATTTCAAATCCTGTGGGAGCTTTTTCAGAAGATTTAATCTTACCAACAATGGCAATAGAAGAATGTGCTTTTAGTATGGATAATTTTTCACGCAATTCATCTGGACAATCTCCTTTTTTGGCAACAATTGGTATGTCGCCATTCTTGTCTCTAATCGTAGCAAAACTAATGTTGCCATGTACTCTTATGGTCAAGACCCAACCCATCACAGTAACCTCCAAGCCATCCATTGAAGGATTCAGTTCATCAGAATAATGAGATCTACGTAATGTTCCAAGTTCTGTTTTTATCATAATTTACTAAATTGCTGTTCTATGGTGTAATTAATTTTTGGGAAACGTATTACATGTTACTGCCCATGTTAGTCCAGATTTGCTCATGATTTATTGAGAATTAAATTTGATAATTAAATATGATTGTTTTCCTAAATACTAGTAAGAGAATAGAATAACATGAACTGTCATGGAAAAAGTGAGCCTCATGTTTGGAGATTTTCAAAGTACACAAAAATGCGTAGATGTGTAAAATGTAAATCAAAAATTCCAATCACCAAGGAAGAATTTACCCTTAAATGGGGTTTGAAAAAAACTTGAACAGATTTATTCTTTTTTCTAAATCATGCTAATGAGATCAATAATTTTTAGAGGGGAGAATTATCATTTATTAGAAAATTTTGTGCATTAGATCAGTTTTTGTAAGATACCAACCAAGAAAAAAGTAATATCTATAATCAGAAAATATCTCAGTCTAAAATAAGTTGTAACTATTAATAGAATTAGTAATTGCGACATTTATCATTGTAGTCTTTGTTGGATATAGTACATCACAAGAACCACATGAAAAAATAGCAGAAACATATGATGAATCAGAGAAGTTAGATAATCAAGTAAAACAGACGATATAGAGAGTACATAATACAAATTTGAGTAAAATACGCTATAATTTCTAAAATAGCATATTTTTTGATTTACATTAAATTAGTACATGTTATTTAAAAAAACAATGCCCCTTACAAACAAAGAAAAGATCATTGCATTAATATCAAATGGAATTGCAGTATATTCATTATATCAGGAGAGAGGAAGCCTACCAAAAAATACAAACATGTATGATTTTGTATTAAAGATAATTCCAGAAGATATCAAATCAGAATTAAGTGTGGAATTAATTGATGAGATATTTCAGTACATATCATCCACACATAGTTCATAAAGTACGATAAAGTAGAATATACATCACATTGACGGCAATAGCAACATTAGGATCTCATTGCGCGCTACAAGTTTTAAAAGGTGCTAAGGATGAAGGCCTAAAAACAATCCTAGTTTGTGAGAGAAAAAGAGAGAAACTATATCGTAGATTTTCATTTATTGATGAATTAATCTTGGTTGATTCATTTACAGAAATATTAGAACAAAAAAACCAATCAATTTTAGAACAAAATGATGCAGTGTTAATTCCTCACGGAACTTTAATTGCACAGATGAATTCTGAGCAAATCGAATCAATCAAGACTCCAATTTTTGGAAACAAGTGGATTCTAAGGTGGGAATCAGATAGGACCATGAAAGAGAAGCTTATGCGGGAGGCAAAACTTCCAGTTCCAAAACCAGTATTAGACCCAAGAGATATTGACAAGCTTGTAATTGTAAAAAGACAAGGAGCTGCAGGTGGCAAAGGTTATTTTTTGGCAGCAAATCAAGAGGAATATAATAAAAAAAGAAATCATATGATTTCACAAGGAATAATCTCTAAAGAGGAAACACTTTACATTCAGGAATATGCTGCAGGTGTTTTGGCATATTTGCAATTCTTTTATTCCCCCCTAAAAGAAGAACTAGAATTTTTTGGTGCTGATCAGAGACATGAATCAGATATTGAGGGCATTGCCAGAATTCCATCAGAGCAGCAGCTCAAAAGCAACAAGATTCCATCATTTAATGTGATTGGAAACAGTCCAATAGTTCTAAGAGAATCATTACTAGATGAGGTATATACTATGGGAGATAATTTTGTAGATGCATCAAAAAGAATGGTTGCACCTGGAATGAACGGACCGTTTTGTATTGAAGGAGTTTATGACGAGAATGCAAAATTCACATCATTTGAATTTTCAGCAAGAATTGTTGCAGGTACAAATATCTACATGGATGGCTCACCATACTATTCATTGCTTTTTAATGAGCCTATGAGCATGGGCAAAAGAATAGCACGTGAAGTAAAAACGGCAAAAGAAACAAATCAACTAGATAAAATTACAACTTAAAAAAAGGTGCTTTTATCTTTGCAAAAATCATTATAGATGAGATCATCACTGCAAATCCAAAAATTGCACCAATTGGGAATTCCGGAATTACATTAGTTCCAATAATTTCAACTTCCTCAGAGCCTACAGGCACAAAGAACTCAAATGTAGAACTGTCAGAATTAGATGTTATTTGATAATCTACCTCTTCTCCATCAACTAAAATTATAAATTCATTATTTTGGGCATTAATCAATTCATGTTCCAAACCAATAAAAAATTGTGAATCATATGTTTTGTCCAAGCCAATAAGCAATGATTTTGATTCAGGATCAATCTCCATTGCAATAATATCGGCATTTACAACATAAGAAATAGAATATGTATGCTCATCAATTTTTAAAACATATTCTGA
>JBKKCM010000004.1:0-4860 GCA_046712755.1 Nitrosarchaeum sp.
GGCTTACAAAGACAACCGTGAGAGATGGGTCGATGAATTGGATAGACACTTTGAAAGAGAAGGTATCGGTCTAATTCCAGACAACGGTAAATACTGGTAAAATTATTTCCTTTTCCTCTTTTCATTATTTTTAAAATTTTGAATTAATCTTTTTTTTTAAAGTCTAGATTCGAATTATTTTCTAAAGTCTAAACTGTTCTTGGAGCTATTTCTCAACTATTGCTTAGTTTTGAGGAGGTAAGTAGTCCTTATCTTTTGTCTCATCATATGCCTTTGAGATAAATACTGCCTTGTAGTGATATCCGTCTTGTAATGGTGTTTTAATGAAATTCTCTGATTCTCTACCGTTGACATATATCTTTGATTTTGTCTCATCCATATCTCTTAGAGGAAATTTGAAAATATACAAAAAGTGTCCTATTTCAAATTGAGGATCTTCTTTCCATTCTGCATAAACAGTTCCATCATCAGTAAGCGTGTAAATTGCTCTTTGACATCTTTCCATAAATCCAACATTGGCTGGAATGTCTGCCTTTTCATTATCAATGTATAGTTCAACAGTAAATGATAACTTCCAATTTTTTTCAATATTGTTTATGCAAGCATTATGTGGTTGTTCACCCATGAATGGATTTACTACTAAAATTGTAATCAAAACTGTAATAGCTCCTACACCTGCACTTAAACCCAAAAATCGTATGGTCTTCTTTTTCTTGTATGGATCTCCCATACCCGGCCACTTCATGTGATGATTTTTTGAGGATTACTTAAAGTTCTTTCTGTTACTTGTCCATTATTTCAATAGTGTCAAATTGGTCTTGGTGATCAGCAAGAAAATAAGTTATTTCATCAGAATCAATTTCAAGCCATTCTGATTCTCCACAATATGGCAAGTAATCTTCAACAAACAGATCTCTTGGTCCTGTCATTCTTACTATCATTTTGTCTTTTTTTGGAATAATTCCAAATGGCAATTTGAGTACTTTTCCTCTTTTTTGATTTTGTATGTTTATCTTGTAGATGTCATTACGGAATTCAACATCTCCAAAAAAATAACTTTGGAAAATATCTATTTTTATTATTTTAAAACTTAACACAATCTTTCTGGTTTTTTCTTGCAGATAAAACTTGGTTAATTATTTGATGATTCATTACGGTTCACGTAATGAATACATAGAAAATGAAAAGGAAAAGTTGGGTAGTTTAGATAACTTGCCAGGGTCGTGTTGCAAACGTGATTACATAACCGACACCAATAATGATTGATTGGTATGCGATGTTGGTATATGGAATTGGTTTGATAATTGGCTCTCCTTCAACGACTACTGTTTGACCTGGACCTAGTCCAGGACCCACTTTTGCTATGTTGAGTTGGGTGTGTACGTGGTATACACCTGCTTCAAGTGCTTTTGCAGATAATGAATATTCGACAACAGCGTTACCTGAAATGTCAAAGACGTTTCCTGGTGGGTCTCTTGCTAGCATCTCCCATCTGTTACCTGCGTTAGTGGATTCTGAGAAAATGGAAATCCATCCTCTTAGATCTCTTTCTACAAGACTGACTAATGTACCTTTAACAGTCAAGGTTTCGCCAGTTTGCAGGGATTGTCTGTTGAAAGTTTCATCTTCAATTCTGATGAAACGACTCTGAAGTTGTGCTTGGACACCATGTGCATCTGCAGTTGGAAGTATGGAATCAACCCAGTTGAAACCAAGTGTACCTAATGCGAGTACAGCAGTGAGTCCTAATACGAAAATCTTTTTTTCGACCATAGTCCTAATATCCTGAATGATAATACACATTGTTATATATTTTACCTTGATAGCGAGGATCGATACACTGTAGATATGTTAATCATCAATGATTAACATTGAAATTAAAAAAAATATGATAAAATTATTTCAAATTAACTTGTTTTTTATATGAAATATTATGTTGTTTTTTTGTATATTTGATTAGAAATTTTATGAAATTACTTTATGATAAAACACTTGCTTTATATTCAGAATTCACACGATAGTCATTATGGCACAGATGCCCGCATTAATCCCAAAAGAAGTTGAGATTCAGAGACTAAAGAAAATCTGGCTCATCGTCATTGCTATGGGATCCACTGCAGCATCAGTCGAAGTAGACAACTTCGTTGATGGTTCTTTACATCAGACATCTATCAGAGATAGTGCATTTACACCAGCACACTGGTGGCTATATTCCCACTTCATAACATTACCACTTGGATGGGCAGCAGCAGCAATCTATGATAGAAAAGTACCAGTACTCAGAGGTCCAAATAACTCAATTAACACTGGATTGAAGATGACCATTCTTGGTTACCTTGCAACCATGTTTACAATTGGAGTCAATGAGATGTGGCACTTCTGGTTTGTAGAGGAAATCTTTGCAGTACCAAATCACTGGATGTTTAACATGGGTGTCGTGGTGGCATTCATGGGAGCACTTGCATACGTAGTCCGAGTATATGCTAGACTCGTAGAACTAGGTGCAGAAACTCCAGGTGAGAATCCGTACGTTGCAGAGATGTACAAGATGGCTTTAGAAGGCAAATTGTACAGCAGAGCAATTCCATAGACACAAGTGCAAAAAGCACATTTTTTCTCTTTTATTATTTTCAACTATCGAAGATCGTACTGGGTCTATAGTTTAAGAAAGATTTAAAAGGATTCTGAATCGTATAAATCCAGAATGACTCTTCCGAAAGGATTTGGTTCAAGTGGCGCAGGTGGCGCATCAAGTTCTGATGTAGAACGAATGATTGGTAGACGTGTCGAAAATATGACCGGTATGATCACTCTATCTTACATTGCAGCTTGGTTAGCAACTTTTGGTGGTACTTGGGCAGGATATACCTATTATCCATGGGCATATCCAACAAACAGTGGCCACTATGCGTTCATTGTTCTGACAATTATTGAAGCGATTGGTTACCTCTTCTGTGTTAAAGTTATGGAAGAAGGCTCTAAGAAAAACAGCAACGGTATAATTGCTGCAACTCTTGGGGCAACAACCGTAGGCACTATACTCATATCATTATTTGTCGGATGGTAGAAGGTAAATCCTTCAGCTCTTCTTTTTACTTTATTTTAATAAAAAACAACGATCTCCACCACACTCTAAAATTTTATATACCGACCGTTTTATCTAGTTGATAATGGTCTGGCTAAGACGATGTACTCACTACTTATTCATAGTAGTAGTTGCAGTTAACTCAACACTGTTAACAATTAATGCAGGTGACTACATTTTCTATACTGACTGGGCTTGGACTTCGTTCACGGTATTTTCAATATCGCAAACGTTGATGCTCTGCGTAGGCGCAACATATTACCTGACATTTACAGGTGTTCCAGGAACAGCAACGTATTACGCCCTAATTATGACAGTATACACATGGATAGCAAAAGGTGCATGGTTTGCACTAGGTTATCCATATGACTTCATTGTAACACCAATTTGGTTACCATCAGCAATGTTGCTTGATTTGGCCTATTGGGCAACAAAGAAGAACAAGCACTCATTGATACTGTTTGGCGGAGTACTGGTAGGAATGTCTTTACCATTATTCAACATGGTAAACCTGATAACAGTAGCAGACCCACTAGAAACGGCATTCAAATACCCAAGACCAACATTGCCACCATACATGACACCAATAGAGCCTCAAGTAGGCAAATTCTATAACAGTCCAGTAGCACTGGGTGCAGGTGCAGGTGCAGTTTTGTCTGTTACATTTACAGCATTAGGTTGTAAACTAAACACTTGGACATACAGATGGATGGCCGCTTGGTCAAAGTGGGACTAAAACTCCAACCTTTTCCTTTTCATTTTATTATTTATGATTCGAGTATTCTAATCTTAAAATTTGATTAAAAAATATTGTACATGTTGTGATCTTTTGTTGTCTCTTTTGACAATATGCGATATCGTAATAATTACATGTGAAGCAACAATACGAGCAAATTTTAGTTACCCCAAAACCCTTTGTAAAATGGGCTGGAGGAAAGAGACAATTAATTCCAATACTGAATCAAAACCTTCCCAAGTCTTTTGGTACGTACTATGAGCCATTTCTTGGCGGAGGTGCTTTACTATTCTATATTCTTACAGACAAAAATGGTCAAAAATGTAGTATTTCTGATTTGAACTCTGATCTCGTATTGGCATACACTACAATTAGAGATAGAATCGATTCTCTAATCGCTTCTCTAAAAAATCATGAAAAAAATTATCAAAAAAATTCCAAGTCATACTATTACTCGATTCGCGAAAGTAATCCTAGAAGTGAAATTGAAAAAACATCTCGATTGATCTTCTTGAATAGAACTTGTTTTAATGGACTTTATCGTGTAAACAGTAAAGGAAAATTTAATGTACCTTTAGGAAAGTACTCCAATCCAAATATAGTAAATGAAGAAAATCTTCATGCTGTCAGTCGTATCTTACAATCAAGTAGAATTTCCATCAAATGTAGAGATTTTGAGGCAGTCTTAAGAGATGCCAAAAAAGGAGATTTGATATATTTTGATCCTCCATACCAACCAGTAAGTGCCACTGCAAATTTTACAAGCTATACTAACAAAGATTTCACATATGATGATCTGACAAGATTAGCAGAACTTTGTTTAAAATTAGATTCTCGAGGTTGTAATGTATTATTGTCAAATTCTGATTCAAAAGAAGTAGCAGATATCTTTGCCAAGAATCCATGGAACATAACCAGAATAGAAGCAAATAGATCGATTAATTCTAACTCTAAAAAAAGAACTGGTCACTATGAACTTTTAATAAAAAATTATTAAAGCTCCGAACGGGATCTGAACCCGCGACCTTTACCTTACCAA
>JBKKCM010000005.1:0-2952 GCA_046712755.1 Nitrosarchaeum sp.
GTGGTAAAACAAACTCGTAAAATTCTCTTGATTTGTTCCCAATTTCTTTTATCATTTCTTTTGCCATTGATTTTACTAGTCCCATTTTGAGATACGTGCTTAATTTTTGGTTATAAACCTTGATAGATTTTTAATCAATTAATTTCTCTGGTTTTGTAACTTATGATAATTGTTATTGAGGGTGGAGACCAAGCAGGAAAGAAAACTCAAACTGCATTACTGGCAAAAGCATTAAAACAAAGAAAAATCAAGACTGCTACATTTAGCTTTCCTGATTATAAGACACCTATAGGAAAAGAAATTGCAAAATATCTTAATGGCAAGAGAAAGTTTCCTCCTCAGGTGATTCACTGTCTTTTAGCTGCAAATAGGTGGGAGAAATTAAATGAAATTTTAGCAGCCCAATCAAAAAATTCTGTTTTGATAATGAATCGCTACTATCAATCTAATCTAATCTATGGTTTAGCAAACGGAATGAAACGTGAATGGTTAGAAAATCTAGATGCCGGACTTCCAAAAGCTGATCTTGTAATTTTACTAGACGTAACTCAAAGAGAATCATTTCATAGAAAAAAAACTAATAGAGATAAATTTGAAAAAAATGAAGAATTCCTGAGAAAAATATCGAAAATTTATAGAACTATCGCAAAGAATCAACATTGGAAAATTATTGATGCATCAAAGCCAAAACAAGAAGTTCATAAAGATATTTTGAAAGTATTTACAAAGAAAATAGGCCTATGAAAAAAAATTATCTAGACATAGTTGATCCAATACATGATTTTATTCGCGTTTATGATCATGAACTAAAAATAATTGATACTCCTATCTTTCAAAGACTAAGACGAATACGCCAACTTTCTGGCGCTCATTTAACGTATCCTGCAGCACAACATACTAGATTTGAGCATTCTTTGGGTGTTATGCATATTGCAAGTCAAGCTGGTCAGGCTTTAAATGAAAAAGGAATTTTGAAATCATATGATATAGAAGTTTTGAGACTTGCAGGGCTTTTACATGATATAGGTCATGGACCTTTTTCACATCTTTTTGAGGAGATTATACAACAAAAGAAATTTTCCCATGAAGATTTTGGTAAAGAAATTATTTTGAAATCTGAAATTGGTGATAGCTTATCAAAAAATGGATATGACAAAAAACTCATCACAAAAGTAGCTTTTGGTGATTCGAAATTGCAATACATGAATGAAATCATTTCAGGAGCATTAAGTGCCGATATGATGGATTACTTGCTAAGGGATGGTTACTTTACTGGTGCAGAACACGCACAAATTGATCACAAAAGAATAACACAATCCCTCGATGTACATCAGAAAAAACTTGCTCTAGAAAGATCAGCACTATATTCTTTTGAATCTATGATGCATTCTCGTTATCAAATGTTCAAGGCAGTGTATTTTCATAAAACAGTAAGAGCTGCAGAAGTTATGCTCTTAGAGGCATTACGATTATCTGATGATGAGTTTGGTTTTACCTCTTTTAACATTAATGAATATGTAAAACTTACAGACGAATACGTACTCTCTAAACTTATTTCATCAAAATCATCTAAATTAAAACGTGCTAGACAATTTGCCGAAGATTATCAAAACAGAAAATTGTTAAAATGTGTATTTGAACGAATTTTAACTAGTAGAACTAATTTGGGAAAAGCTAGAACTAACGAGCTAAGAACGTCTATATCAAAAAAATCCAAAGTTGATGAAAGTGAAATTTTTGTTGATAGCTCCGTTACTCCATCAATTCCGCTTGCACCATCAAAAAATGAATCAAAATCCATCATTTTAATTACAAATGAGAATGGAAAGTCAACTGCTCAAGAGATGCCCATATCGCAAATTCCTGTAGTTTCAGCAATATCTGGTTTTATGAATATTCTTAGAATATACACACATCAAAAGAACAGAAAAAAAGTTGAAATTGCCGCAAAATCAATCCTCGGTGGTTTAAAGTAATGAAAAAAAGAATTGTCATCAAACTTTCGGGACGAATTTTTGGTATGGATAATGCAAAAATGCTAAAGGATTATGCCTCATTTCTAGTCAAGATTAGTAAGATATGTCAACCAATAATTATTGCAGGTGGTGGAAATATTGCCAGACATTACATTGCTCATGCAAGATCTTCAGGAGCTGATGAGTCCACACTGGATGAACTTGGAATAGAAATCTCTAGATTAAATGCAAAACTCTTGATTTATGCCCTAAAAAATAAAGCATATTCTCATCCACCAACAACATTACAAGAAGTAAGACATGCAGTAGATGATGGTTTGATTGTAGTTACAGGCGGTTTACATCCTGGACAAAGCACCAATGGAACAGCTGCCCTTATTGCTGAAAAAATCAATGCAGAACAATTTCTTAATGCCACAGATGTTGATGGTGTTTATGATAGAGACCCTAACAAATTCAAAAATGCAAAAAAATTCAAACGAATTGAACTCAGGAATTTAAGAAACATGCTTGTTCATGAAGATTCTCTTGCAGGAGGTTATGATTTGATGGATATAGTAGCTCTAAAAATTATTGAACGCTCTAAAATAAAGACACGAATACTAAAAGCTGATATCAAAACACTTGAAAAAGCAATCAAAGGTATGGATGTAGGAACTGAAATAGTTCTACCGTCAAAATAATTACTCAGAAATTTCGTTTTGCACAGTTGGACGTCGCTCTGACCAAATCTGAATATCTTTTTCAGGGTATTCTGGAATTCCAGAATCTCTTAATTTCTTATAAATTGATAATGCCTCTTTTTTTTCTAGTGACTTTGATTGAGCCTTTGTAAATCCGTCTTTATCCGCTAATATGGCAACATATCCATCAGGCGAACTAATCACTGCAACAAAATCCTCTTCTCCAACTGGATGAAATTTACCATCAATTTTTTTTGTAGTTAATGTTAACATTCCAAATCCTGCAACTTCAA
>JBKKCM010000006.1:0-47801 GCA_046712755.1 Nitrosarchaeum sp.
TGGAATTGTAACAAGAGATAATTCCATTGAGCCACCAAACAAACCAACTAAGACAATATTTCCCCTCTTTCGCAGAACTGCCAATCCGATTTTTGCAGTAGGGGGGGCATTAACATATGCTACTACACTCTGAGCCCCTTTACCATTACAATTGGTGATTTTTTTTTGAGATGTTTCAGGATCTTTGGAGTTCATTACAAAATCAGCACCCATTTCTTTTGCTATTTCCAATTTTTGATCATCTAGATCCACACAGATTATTTTTGATTTGGTTATAGATTTTGCAATTTGTACACCCATTAGACCTAATCCACCAGCACCTATTATTACAAGAAATTCAGGAGAATTTTGATTTGATTTTTTAATTGCTGTGTAAGCTGTTAGTCCAGAACAAGCCAATGAAGTAGCAGATTCTGGATCAACTCCATTTAATTTTGCCAAATATTTGAAATGGGGAACAAGAGAGTAATCAGAATAACCGCCATCTTGAAAAACACCAAGTGATTTTGGAGTATCGCATAAATTTTCATTGCCAACTTTACAAGCAGGGCATTCACCGCATCCTATCCAAGGATAAACTAAAACTTGATCACCTTTTGAAAAACCCCTAACATTATCTCCAAATGCCTCAACAGTACCAGCAATTTCATGCCCAGGAGTAACAGGATACTTGACCCCTCTATCAGTAACTTTCATGAATTTACCATCACCTAAATCATACCCACCCTCCCAGAGATGTAAATCACTATGACACACACCTACTGCTTTGACTTTAACTAAGACCTGATTATCTTTAGGATGAGGGGTTTCTGTTTCTATAACTTTCAAAGATTCGTTAGGACCTGTAATCCTAGCAGATTTCATAAATAACAATTCAATCCTAACAATATAAGAGTTGACTGGATATGAGAAAAAAATAGAGCCCTTAGATATTATTGAATAAAAAAAGAATTAATCTGTGAGTGAAGAACAAAATCCAGACAGCATTTCGCAAGCGCCAGTAAATATTCTATTTAATCCCACTTCGATTGCTAAAAAAGATGTTTGGGATATTGACCTTATTCAAATTTTGGATTTATTAATAAAAATTCTTGAAAAAAGGGGGAAAAAAGATCTACGAGTTGCAGGAATGGCAGCATTGTCATCGTCATTAATTTACAGAATGAAGGTAGAAAGTATTTTTGCATTGCAACGCGCTGCAATGGAAAAAAAACCAATCAGGCAAAGAACTGATGTGGATATAGAGTTAATCGACATACCATATCGACATGAATCAACTTATCCTGTTTCACTAGATGATTTGTTAGGATTATTACAAAATTTAATTGGTACAATAGCCAATCCACAATCCAGAAGAAATAAGCTGGAGATAGAACCTATTGAAGCCCCCAATTTTCAAGAATATTTCATTTCACTTGAAAATATCATTGGAAAATATGAAGATTTGATCATTAGAAAAATTTCAAATGTAGGATATGGCATGCTTCAAGAGATCATAAAAGAACTTGATGGGATAGATTCAATTAGGTGCTTTTTTGCAATATTGTTTTTGGCCAGAGATGAAAAAGTAGAACTAGAACAAATAGATGGAGACATTAAGATTATTTTGATAAAAGAGAAGTTAACAATCTGATCAAAAATGAAGAAAGGATTTCTTTAAGTAGATTTTACAGGGAAAAGAGACAATTGACAAAAATTGAAGTAAATGATGAGCCGACTGCAAAGATCGAAGCAGCTCTGTATTCTGCGGGAAGACCATTAAAAATAGAAGAGTTAATCAGAGCTTCAGGCACAGAATCACGAACAAAGACGCTTGAGATACTAAGTGATGTGATGAAAAAGACCAAGTCAGCTTTTAAAGCACTTGAAGTGGTAACACTTCCTGATGGATCATATGTATTTCAATTAAAACCAGAATATAGTTCAACTATCAAAAGATATGCGTCAAAACCTATTCTTCCAAATGCAACTCTGAAAACATTATCATATATTGCATACATGCAACCAATTTCATCAAAACAACTGGTAGAAACAAGGGGCTCTGGAGTATACGAGCATCTCAAAGAATTACGACAATTAGATTTTATCACTCATCAAAATGTAGGTAGATTAAAAATTTACAATACAACTGAAAAATTCCAAAAATATTTTGGAATACAAGGAGATGTAGAAAATCTCAAACAAAGACTGTTTTCCAAAGTAAGAAAAACTGCAAAGATGTCAGAATCAAATTATACACCTGAAATTGTAAGTAAACTAAACTGAATATTTTTTATTTTAAGCCTAACTTTTTGCGTTTTGTATAAATTAGAGTAATTAAAAGAAGATTCGTGAGAAAATCAGTAGAAAATCTTGCAACCAGCAAAATAACTGGCGGAAGAAGACATCCTGCAAGAATTCGAAGAAAATATGAAATAGATAGATACCCAAATGAATCTGTTACTGGAGCTCAAGTCACAATCACAAGACGAGTCAGAGGCAATAATAAAAAAACAGCTTTGAAAACAATTGATTTTGTCAACTTAGCAACAGGAGATTCTAAAGTAAAAAAAATAAAAATTCTCAAAGTATTAGAAAATTCAACAAACAATGATTACCAAAGAAGAGGCATCATTACAAAAGGTGCAATATTAGAAACAGAAATAGGAAAATGTAAAGTTGTTTCTAAACCAGGACAAACAGGAATAGTTAACGCAGTTTTAATAAAGTGATAAAATGAAAGATTACGAGCATGTCGTAATCTGGTTGGATTATTTTAATAAGACACTACCAAGAGCTAAAGGAAGAAAGCTAGAAAAAGAAAAATGTATTTTCGATCCTTCACTAAAAGAATTAACAGAAGCTGCACAAGCAGCAGGGTTTGAAATCACAGAGACCGATGAAAAAGTAAGGTTTCCAAGAAGACCATATGTCAGATCAGGCTACATAGTGTTACCAAAAGGATCCACTAAGACAAATATTCTTAACAAAATTTCAGAAAAATTAGTTTCAAAAAGAGCCAAGCAAACAAAATAAAATCAAATCTAGCTCTTAGCTAAAGTAAAGTTGACAGAAGTCTATGATAAGAATACGATATTATTGTTTCTAATTGCAGGAGGTAGGCGAAATAATGCACTTAGCCGCTAGTGGTAGAGTGATCATTCAGCTATCTGGTAAGTTAGTTGAAGGACAAATACTCTGTGACGAGACAGGAACTAAAGTTGCAAAAGTAATGGAATTAATTGGTCCAATAAAAAGACCGTTTGCATCAGCAACTCCGTTAACAAACAACATCAAAAAGTACATTGGCAAAGGTGTTTTCACAATGGATTATTCTCCTGCTAATACACAAAAATTTAGGAGAAGAAAAAAATGAACATATTACAACCACAAAGCTGTCCTGAATGTCAATCATCATTAGTGGATGATGTTCAGAATGGTGAAATAATCTGCTCTGGTTGCGGCGTAGTTGTCGCAGATCAGATGGTAGATCATGGTCCAGAAACAAAAAGCTCAAATCTCGAAGATAGGATGAAGCTAGCAAGAGCAACAGGACAGACAACTTATTCTCAACATGATTTGGGAATAACAACTGAGATATCAATTAGCACAAAGGACTTTAGCGGAAAAACAATCAACCGCGAAGTTGCAAATCAAATGAACAATCTCAGAAAATGGCAACAAAGAGTACGTATCTCTTCACCAAGAGAAAGAAGATTAGCGAATGTTTTATCAAAAATGGGTGAAACATGTGAGGGTCTAAATCTTTCAAAAAACGTCTTGGAGACTGCTTCTATGATATACAGAAACTTGGATGGACATGTTGATGTGAAGGGAAAGTCAGTAGCCAGTATCACTGTAGCTACAATTTACATGGCATGCAAACAATGTGATGTCGTAAGATCACTAGAAGAAATTTGTAAAGGAATATGTGCGCCAAAAGATGTCAAGTCAAAGACAAAACTTGCAGCAAGATACTATAGAACCATGGTAATGGAAATGGGTCAATTGAGTGCTCCGGTAGTTACTATGGGCAAATACATCTCAAAGATTGCAAACATGACACAGACTGAAGTTAGAGTTGAAAGACTAGCTTTGGAAATAGCAGAAAAAACTAAAGACAACAATATTGCAGATGGAAAAGCTCCAAATGGAATTGCTGCAGCATATCTGTATGTTGCCTCAATTTTGTTAGGACAAAATGTCCTTCAAAGAGACGTCTCAAGTATTGCAGGTGTCACAGAAGTTACTATCAGAAATAGATGTAAGGAGATTCTAACATGTTACAAACTCAAAATTACTTTGAGACCATCTCTGGCCAAAATTTAATCCCCCCTTTTATTTTATTATTCATCGTAGAAAATCCCATTAGGATTAGCTAAATTTCGTCGGCATTATATATAGAAACAAAACAAAATGCATCATGGTAGTACTTGAGATTAGAGATCTTCACGTTACACGTGAAGGTAAAGAAATTCTCAAAGGAGTTAATTTGAAAACAGGTCCAGGAGAAGTACATGCCATAATGGGACCTAATGGTTCTGGAAAAAGTACTTTGGCATACACATTACTTGCACACCCAAAATACGAAGTGACCAAAGGAGATATTTTGTTAGATGGTGAAAGTATTTTAAAATTATCTGCAGATCAACGTGCAAAAAAAGGATTGTTCTTAGGATTTCAATATCCTACAGAAGTATCAGGGGTAGGATTCTCACATTTTCTTAGAACAGCTTACAATTCACTAAGCAAGGCGCTCCAAGGAGAAAACAGAGAAGTATTCATCACAGTAAGAGAATTTCAAAAATATCTTAAAGAAAATTTGAACAAAGTTGGATTGAAAGAAGAATTTCTTTCCAGATATCTTAACGAAGGATTTTCAGGAGGTGAAAAGAAACGCGCAGAGGTACTGCAGATGGCAGTTTTAAAACCAAAGATTTCAATTTTAGATGAACCAGATTCGGGTTTAGACATAGATGCTGTTCAAGCAGTAGCTAAAGCAATAAGTCAAGTTTCAGGAAAAGATGCAACGGTAATTGTAATTACTCATTATGCAAGAATTTTAAAATTCTTAGATAAATTAGATTATGTTCATGTCTTTGCAAGAGGGCAAATCTTGAAAACAGGTGATGCGTCACTGGCAGATAAATTAGAAAGTGAAGGATATGACTGGGTTTTAGAACAAAAAATCTAATTGAATTTTTAAGTTTTTGTACAATGATGAAATAGGGATAATTTTTAACGATGTCTGTGCTATATGAGGTAAACGTAGAATTTAACAAAGAATTTCTCAACATTAAAGAAAACCAAATTACAATAGGAATAAAATCAAAGCCAATCAAAGGAGAGGCCAATAAAGAAATCATAAAAAAACTAGCAAAACATTTCGGGATATCAACGTCGTTAATTCAAATAAAATCAGGCTATAAATCCAAACAAAAAATTATACAAATACAACATTAGAAAATCTAGTTTTTGTTTAAATAGGGTTTTAAAAATGGAAAAGTATGGAAGAAAACAGTGATGAGCAGTATTTTTTCAATTTTTCATTCTTTCAAGTAGATCCTAAATGGAGATGGATGGCAGATTTAGCAAAAGAAGAATCAGCCAAAGAAGTAGAAAATGTAATTAAGAATTCAGGAATAAAATTTAGAACATATTCTACTCTAGGACTAAGAGATGATGCAGATTTTCTGTTTTGGTTTGCAGCAAAGACGGTTGAAGAAATTCAAAATGTGGTAGAAAAACTGTACACAACTGTTTTTGGGAAATACATCATACCATCAAAAACGTATTTGTCATGTACCAGACCATCAATTTATGTAAAAACAGGAAAAACACTTGGTTTTGTGGCAGATAATGAAACGAAAAAACATGTAATTGTTTATCCTTTCACAAAAACTAGAGAGTGGTACCTACTACCCAAAGAAGAGAGACAGGCAATAATGGATGAACATATTAAAGTTAGTAAAAAATATCCACAAATTATTCTAAACACGACATATTCTTTTGGAATTCATGATGAGGATTTTATGTTAGCATTTGAAGTGGACCAAATTAGAGATTTTCAAGATTTGATAATGGATTTGAGAGAGACAAGAGTTTCAAGATATGTCCAAAAAGATACTCCGATGATCGTATGTGTTAAAAAAGACATCATCCCACTAATAGGAAGTCTTGGCTAGTGGAATCGCTAAAAGAGTGGGCAACAGTAGTTAATGCTCTAGAAAAAGGGGAACAGATAATCATCCTAAGAAAAGGAGGAATATTAGACGTCGCATCAGGTTTTAAAATGGAATCAAAAAAATTTACATTGTTTCCCACACAAGAACATCAAGAGCATAATCACATAAAACCACAGTTCCACAAATATCTGGAACAAGTAAAATTAAATCCACCAAAAAATGGATTTAATAGAATTACATCGTATGCAGAGGTATTAGCAGAAATAGATGTTTCATCTGAGGAAACAATCAAGAAATTATCACCATTTCATATTTGGAGTGATTCATACATCAATGAAAGAAGAAATTGGAAACCAGATAATCCAATGAAAGTGGTATTTCTAAAAGTCTATAAAATTCCGGAATTTAACATTCCACTAAAATCTGAATATCAGGGTTGCAAATCATGGATAAACATAAATGAAGAAATTCCAGTTGGAGAAGCAGTTTTGAGTGACACAGAAATAGAATCAAAACTAAATGAATTCATGGACATAGTAAAATGAAATACAAAACATTAGGAAAAAGTAGAATCAGAGTATCAGAAATAGGATTTGGAGCATGGACTATAGGTCTTGATTGGTGGGGTAAAAAAATTGAAGACGATGAAGCAAAACGTATGCTCAAAAAAGCATATGATTTAGGAATTAATTTCTTCGAAACAGCTGATATGTACGGTAAAGGAATAAGCGAGAAACTTATTGGTCAAGTATTCAAAGGAATGAGAGAAGAGGTAGTCATCTCAACAAAATATGGATATGATTTTGCAGGAGTAGAGCAGATAGGTCATACAGAATTACCTCAAAGTTTTGAACCAGAATTTACAAGAAAAGCACTAAGCGCATCACTAGAAAGATTACAGACAGATTATGTAGATTCATACGGAATGCACAATCCAAAACTAAATCATATTAGAAACGATGCCACTTTTGGTACATTTGACAAATTGATTCAAGAAGGAAAAATAAAATCAGCACAAGTTGCATTAGGTCCAGCAATAGGATGGACACAGGAAGGGTTAGAAGCAATGGAAAGAAAAAGCATTTCGGCAATACAAACAGTCTATAATATTTTAGAACAAACACCTGGAAATGAGTTAATTGAAAAAGCAGAAAAACAAAATGTTGGAATTCTAGTCAGAGTTCCAGACGCATCTGGAATTCTGACAGGTAAAATGAAGGCAGAAACAATAATTCCAAGTAATGATCATAGAAAAGACAGAAAACAGGAATGGAGACAAGATGCATTACGAAAAGTGGAGCAATTTAGACCAATTGCCGAGCGTAACGGATTAAGCATTACTGAATTTGCAATAAAATTCATCTTGTCAAAAAAATCAATTGCATCAGTTTTGCCCACGGTCGTAAGTGTAGAAGAAATAGAAACTTTTGCTGCAATATCAGATGGAAAATATCTAAATTCCATAGATATGAAAGAAATAGATGATCTATACAATACTTGGCCATCATACGAATTAAAAGCAACACAGACAAATTAATTTTCAAATGGACAAATCAATAGATCTCATTAAAACATTAGACATTATTGAAGAAATGAAACTTGCAAAGATTGGGGAATATAAAAAATGGAATACAATAATTAAAAAAATAAAAAAGAAAGAGAATCTAGATCCATCAGACTTGGAGTATTTTTCGAACATAGCAAGAATTTACAAGGATTCAAACATAACCGTTAGAAGTAAAGTTTATCACACAAAACTATCAGATCATGATGAAAAACCAGCATGTAAAATTTGCGGAAATAATTCAGCATATTATTGCAACATGAATGACCAATACTTTTGCATTATTCATGTAGTAGGACATGATGATAATGAATTTTAAGATACAGGAATTGTTTCTTCTAGGCTAAAATTATTTTCAACAAAGTATTCTACTCGAGTTTTTTTAAATTCACGTGTACTAAACAATATTTTATAATCATCAATGCTAATTTGATTTTGTATTGTTTTTGCCATTTCTCCTGCTTCCTCTTCAGATTTACAATGAATCATAGAAAATACACTGTATGGCCAATCAGGATATGTTGGCCTTTGATAACAATGACTTACTTGTGGGAAAGCACCTAATTTTGAACCTACTTCTGAAATTTTATCATCAGAAACATTCCAAACAATCATCCCATTTGCGGTAAACCCAACCTCTCTATGTCTTAAAATTGCAGCAAATCTTCGCATCACCCCAATACTTTCATAGTATTTCATTTTCTCAAATAATTCATTTTCAGTAATACCTAGTTTTGTTGCAGAATTTAGAAATGGTCTATCAATGATTTCCATATCTTTTTGTAGTTCACGGATAAATTCTTTATCTTGTTCAGTGGGGATAAATTTTACATTTTTAATTTCTTTTTTTTCTTCTGTTGGAGCAACATCATGTTTTTTTCCATCAATCATATCTAATTTTACACCAATCTTGAATAACTGAATAGTTGGCAACATTCTAACTTTTTTAATTCCTTTTAATACAGAAAATTTGTCCACTTCAGTTTTCAGATCAGAACCAGGCGGTACTGCCAAAGTAAACCAGAGATTAAACTTATGATCTCGCTCATAATTATGGCTTACACCAGGATGACGATTAATTTGATTTGCAACATATTCTAATTTATCAGACTCAATCTCCATTGCAATCAAGGAACTTTTGTAGCCAAGACGTCTTGTATCAAATATTGCACTTAGTTGTCGCAATACTCCAATTTTTTTAAGATTGATTAAACGATCTTTAATAATTTCAGAAGAAGTTCCAAATTTTTTTGCGATATCATCAAAAGGTTTTGGAGTAAGAGGAAAAGTCCATTGAATTTCATTAAGAATTTCTTTATCAAGATTATCTATGGATTGAGTCAATATCTCAATAATCATTCCATTCAATTAAAAATGTAGCTAGAATATTACGCATCTAGTTTGAATCTATAAATAGAAACTTTTGTCCCTTTGATCGGTGATAATTAATCTAAATCTACATGGGAGATTAGTCATTGTTCTTGGGGGTGGAAATGAAGCTCTAAAGAGAATCAATTCATTATTAGAAGAAGATTGTCAGATTTTAGTAATTAGTAGTACGGTAAATAATCAAATAAAAAAGATAATAAAAAACAAAAAAATAGAATTTAAAAAACAGAAAATCCAAGATTCGTCTATTCTTTCAATCTACAAGCCATACATGGTAATCACAACAACAAATGACAAAAAATTGAATCAGAAAATAATCAGATATGCTAAAAACAAAAAGATCATTGCATATAGTTCAGACAATACAGAATTAAGTGATTTTGCAAATCTTGCAATTATAAATTTTGAAAATGCAATTCAAATCGCAATTTTTACAGGGGGTAAAAGTCCAACCATATCAAAAAAGTTGAGAATAGAATCTGAAAAAATATTCAGAAAAATAATTACTAAAGAAGATATTGGTCAGATAAAAATTCAAAATATTGCAAGAAAACATGCTAAAACCATGATCGCAACTCAAAAGGAGAGGAAAATGTATTTGAATAGTATTGTGAATGATAAAGAGATTAAACAGTTAATAAAAGACGAACAGTTGAAAAAAGCTGAAAAGCGAGCAATTACAATATTGAGGAACTGGAAATGAACCAAAACATAATCAATGCACGTGTTACTTTTCGTAACTCACCTATTCATATTCTTGAAAGATTTACTATAAGAGATTTAGAAAGTGCATATACACAGTTCAAAGAACATTCAGGTTTAGATGAATGTGTAATTATTCAAACTTGTAACAGAATAGAATTATTTGGTAAAGCAAAAAATTATGACGTTAACAAAATTAAAAAAACTTGGGCTTCACTTACAGGTTTGGAGGAAGAAGCGTTTAAAGAAAATGTAGAATTTGTAGAAAATGGAGAAGCATTACATCATTTACTAAAACTAACATCAGGATTAGACTCGATGGTAGTAGGAGAAGAACAGATTCTAGGTCAAATAAAAAACTCTATCACATCAGCTAGAAATGCAAAAGCGTCAGGTCAACATCTTAACAATTTATTTGATAAAGCAATACGAATTGGAACTAGGATTAGAAATTCTACTGGAATTAACCGCGGCGGAATTTCAGTAGGATCAATGGCAGTAAAATTGGCAGAAGAGAACATTGATGAGTTAAAACTAAAGAAAATTTTGTTGATTGGAACCGGTGAAGTATCAACACTTGTTGCAAAATCACTTGGGCGTAGAGGATACAATTTTGTGGTAACTAGCAGAACAATGGATAGATCTCAAGCATTTTGTGAAACTATGGGAGGAAGACCAATAAAATTTGAAGAAGTCTTAACAGGATTTAAAAATTATGATGTTTTGTTTGTTGCCACAACTGCTCCTTACTTCCTTGTTACTCAAGAGAGGATAACAAAAGCAATGCAAGGAAAGAAAAATGGGATGATGATTCTAGATTTATCAAATCCAAGAACAGTTGACGAGAAAGTTGCAACTATAGGAGGAGTAAAATTGATGAATTTGGATCAGATTGCAGAGATGGTTGAAAAAAATATGAAATCACGATTAAACAAAGTAAAAAGTGTTGAAAATATAATTAGTGAGGAAGTATCTGTATTAGAGGCTTCAATGAAAAGATTAGATGCAGAACCACTTGTGAAAGATGTATTCAAAAATATTGATTCACTAAGAGAAAAAGAATTGCAAAAAGCACTTCAGATGCTTAATGAAAAAGATGAGAAAAAAATCAAAATCATAGAAGAACTAACAAAAGCAGTTGTAGAAAGTATTGTTTCAACACCAATGAACAATATTCGCAAGGCATCAGAACAAGGTAAGCCAGACATTATTGAAATGGCAAGCAAACTATTTGACTATAAAAAACAGAATGAATTAGACTAAGATTATATCTTACCCAGAAGAAATTTTGATATTGTCATTTCCAACTAGACGTCTTCGTAGATTACGAACTTCTGAGAAAATGAGAGAATTAATCCAAGAAACTACTTTAACTTCAAGAGATTTAATCTGCCCAATATTTGTTCAAGAAGATCTAAAATCTAGAATCAAAGTTGAATCAATGTCAGAAATTGAGAGATTACCTCTAGAAGACATCAATGATGAAGTTGGCACAATTTCAGATTTGAATATTCCATCTATTATGCTATTTGGAATTCCTGCCAAGAAAGATGATGCAGGTACTTCAGCATTTGATGATAATGGAATTGTTCAAAAAGCAATTTCTCAAATTAGAAAAAATTTTGGAGATAAAATAGTGATCATGGCAGATGTCTGTCTATGTCAATTTACATCCACAGGTCATTGTGGAATCATCAAAGAAAATAAAATAGATAATGATTCTAGTCTAGAAACACTAGCAAAGATTGCCATTAGTCAAGCAAAAGCAGGTGTAGATACAGTTTCACCCTCTGCAATGATGGATGGACAGGTAACAGCAATAAGAAAGGCATTAGATGATGAGGGATTTACAGATGTCTCTATAATGTCACATTCAGCAAAACATCGTTCATCATTTTATTCACCTTTTAGAGACGCAGCCGAATGTGCACCAAAATTTGGGGATAGAAAGACATACCAAGTTCCATTTACAAATGCACGTGAAGCAATGATGGAAATTGAAACAGACATCAATGAAGGGGTAGACATTGTAATGATCAAACCAGCTTTAGCATATTTAGATTTAATAGCAGAAACTAGAAGAAGATTCAATATTCCAATTGCTGCCTATAGTGTATCTGGGGAATATGCATTGGTAAAAGGTGCTGCAAAACAAGGATGGATAAATGAAAAAGACATTACAGAAGAAATACTATATGGCATTAAGCGAGCTGGTGCTGACATGATTGTAACATACTTTGCAAAATCAGCAGCAAAATTTCTTCAAAAATCATGAGAAATGATGAGCGTTTTGAGATAGAAAGAGCTTTTGATGTATTACCACATATTGTAGGTTCTAGCTGGGCAGTAGTTTGGTTTAGATTAAATAAAATAAAAAAACCTACTCGTGAAGAATATAGGAGAAAAGTTCTAGACTATCTAAAAATGATGGAGCCAATTTTTGAATCATATCAAATAGATGAGAAATTTGCAGAAATAATAAAATACGTTCAGATAAGAAAACAAGAAGAATACGAAAAAATCATGTCTGGTTTGAATAAAGAAATTGAAAATAGATACGATAGATATATTGATTATGGATAAAAATGATATTTTTTAAATTGTCAAATAAAAAAGAAAAATGGAATTATTTTGTGTGAGCAAAATAAGATTATTGTATTTCCTTTTTTAGTTCATTCAAAAAGTCTTTTAGGACTTTAGTTCGCTTTTTGGCCTCAATTTTGCCAGATGTTGTATTCATAAGAGATTCTAATTTGAGTAGTTTACGGTAAAAATGATCCAATGTCCAAATTTCATCATTAGGCGTTCTATTTTTGCAGAAAGGATCTTTAACATTATAAAATGGTCTTTTTTCAGAACCACTTACAGCAAAGACTCGAGCAATTCCTATTGCACCAATTGCATCCAAGCGGTCAGCATCTTGAAGAATTTTCCCCTCAAGGGTTGCAGGGATTTTATTTCTAGAAAAACTATGATTGTGAATGGCATCAGAAATTATTTGAATCTCTTCTTGTGTAAAATTAAATTTTTTCAAAATTTTCTTTGATTTTTCTGCACTTTTTATTGAGGATAATTTTGAACGTTTGTCAGATTTTGGATATGAAACAATATCATGTAATAACACAGCACTTAGAACAAGTTTTTCACGGGCATTTTCCTTTTTACATATTTTTTGTGCATTTTTGAATACTCGCATAATATGTTCAAAGTCATGTGCAGAATCATTAATCATTAAATTATGTACTTCTTGTTTTAGGGAGTTTATAACATTCATTTTAAAATCGCCATAATCTAGGCTTGACTAGTCTAAGTTTTTTCTCATTTAACAGAATATTCCAGTCAATTGCAGCAAAAATAATAATTGCCACAATTCCCAGACAGTCAGCTAATAAAATACCAACTAGTCTGTCTTCAAATATTCTTGTAAATGGAACAAGTATGACAGGACTTATTGTTAGCATTATATAAAATGCTAAAAGTTTTCCAAACCAGAATCCAACATACATGCCAACGCTTTTTGCTTTTATCAAACCATATGCTACAAAAAGAATATTGTCGGGCAAAGGAGTCACTGCAAAAATAAATGAAGAAACAACATACCCATATTTTTTCTTATTGAGATAATTCCCTATCACAGTTAAATTTGATGTATTATTATTGAAATGATTTTTGAATTTAGAAACAAGTTGTTTTAAAACAAATCGTCCAGTTGTTGAAGCAGTAGCGCCAACTATGGCAAGTACAGCTATATTCATAGAATCATCTAACGCATAAAACGATGAAAGAATTAACCAATTTGGTGGCATTAGAATTGGTGAGATGTTTACCAAAAACAAAACAATTAGAGGTCCAAGATATGAAAATCCACCAAATATCTCAAAAATATCAGTCATGTGTCCTCGTTGAAGTGGATTTTTTTATTTCTAAACCCTTGGATTGCCATTTAGCCATGAAAATACTGTCAAATGATCGTAAATCATCTAAAAATTTCATAAATTTTATAACATTGATCAGAAATTGGAAGAAATTGGAACAATCGTGCAATATACTTATAAGGAAATTATGCATTATCTTTCCTATGTCTGAAGTTAGCTGGAAGTGTTTTAGATGTAATCTTACATTTAAGGACGAAAACATTGCAGACATACATAAAGAAATTTCAAAGCATTCCATCACCAAAGTAAAACCGATCACCATCTAATTTTCAAAATTATTCAAAATATTTTCGAGATTTAACAAGTAGGTGTTAGTGCAGAGGGTGGGATTTGAACCCACGAACTCCTGAGAGAAAGGATTTCCTATTTTTGAGGATCTTGAGTCCTTCTCGGTTGACCGGGCTTCGATACCTCTGCAATGAAATGGGAGATTGACTGATATTTTTCGATTACTATTGGAGTAAAAATTAGAAAATGATCGTAAAATTAGAGAATTTTTAAAAGTTGATTATTCTAGTTGTACACGAATAGTAATACAAAAAAAATACACTGCAAATTGACCTAAAAACTAATATTTTACGACATGAAGATGAAGGATGTAAAATTGGAGGGGCGTATTCATCTGTTTATCCATTTTCATCCAGTGTTTATTGATCAAAAACATGATTTTTTTAAGAAATTTTGTTTAGAACCAAAAAATAAAAAAGAAAAACAATCACACTAGTTTTTGTATGTGATTGGGGTTATCCAAGATTGGATAATATTTTTATTCAAGTCAGCAAATGTGCTCACGTTATCAGTGAATGTTTTAATGTTTTGTACGGTTGCATCAATTGTAGTTTTAACAATTTGATTTTGTACAGTATTTGCTTGAACAATTTGCTTGTTGATATCTACAAGTGCGATTTTCATTGCACCTGGGATTTCAGTTGAAACACCATTCTTTTGTGCAAATTCTTGTTGCATTGAGATTGAAGCATCGATTGTTTTTTCACAAGATTTGACACATTCTTCTTGTATGTGTGTCATAGCTTGAAAATACTGTGGTACATTTTTTGTAACATTTTCAAAATATTTTTGAACGTTTTGCTTGTATATTGAATAGACATTTTCTGGCTGATTTGTTTGTGCTGTTTGTGTATTCATGATTCTGTTTGCATGTGGGGCTATATATACTATTGGTAATAATTGGTAATAATTGGTAATAAATGGATTTAACAGACATTTTGATGAAATAGAGGAATTAACATGCACATTTTAGTTACGAATTGAAATTATTTTATAAGATTTATCTCATTTACAATAATCGTGGCATTTTTCTATTGTAGGATTATAGATCGGAGTTATTTTCCTTCAGGTTAAGACATAATTCTTGAGAAAAATAGATGCTTAGGATAATTGAGACAATATACTCTTAATTATTCATATAAGATTATTTAAAAAAGCTTATAATTGTCCAAATTGGAGTCAAAATACATGGTAGAATTCCAGTCAGTTGCACAAGTAAAAAAAATGAGAAGTGGAATTAATCTAAAAGCTGAAGTAAAAAGCAAAGGAGAATCAAGAACCGTAAACCTCAAAACAGGTGGGACGGTGGATGTTTGTGATACAGTGATATCAGATGAATCAGATGAGATCAAACTAACATTATGGGGAGACGACATTAAAGCAGTAAACATTGGAGATGTAGTAGTCATTACAAATGGATATACTAATGAATTCAAAGGTGAGGTTTCTCTAACAAAAGGAAAGTTTGGCAAAATGGAAATCAATCCTCAGTAATTTGAATTTTTAAAACAAGTAACCTACAATATTAAAAATAGATAAAATCACATCTTAGAAATTTTGTTATTATTTTTATTTTTCCAGTCAACTAAAGATAGAATCACACCTATCAATAATGTTACAATTCCAATAATTAACAAAATACCAGATATTGCCAGAGGCAGAATCTTATTCATAAAAGGAGAATTTGGATTAGAAAGAGCATTAGAATTATTAGGATTTTCAGAAAGCATCACAACCACATTAATTATTCTAGAACCTTGATTTCGAATTTCAAAGTTTAACGTATCAGATTTGGTGATTTCCAACATCTCAAAGATAATTGGACCATCTTGAGAAAAGACACCATAGTCATCTCCATAAACATTAGAGATAGATATAGAGAGTTTGTCACCATCCTGATAGTCAATTATCTGTATACCCCACAATAGAGGGATATTAGACGATTTAGTACTATATGAGAAATGGCCAGATTCACCAGGTAGAATTTGGATATCATCCGAAATTTGGTTAAACATTCCTTCAAACATAGAAGGAATGTAAAAATCATTGCGGTCAGTAATATTAGAAGTAGGAAAAACAGAAACCATAATCGCAAGTGACACGATAACTAGTATCAGTCCAAAGATTCCAATTATAGGACCACGTTTTTTCATTTTAATCAAAATAATAAAAATAAACCCTACTTTAACACTAACGATAAATATTTTTTATAGTAATATAATTATTTTAATTCTAAAACAGATAATAAATCTATTTTCTAGATTTCTTTGAAGGAGTCTTTGATTTCTTCTTTGTTGCTTTCTTTGAAGTCTTTGATTTCTTCTTTGTTGCTTTCTTTGAAGTCTTTGATCTTACAGACTTCCGTTTTTTGGATGACTTTCGTTTTTTAGCAAGTAAAATTTGAAGATTAGAAGTTATTTTTTCAAGTGCTTTTGCAGCAGATTCTTCGGCCCTAGTTTTTTGTTCTAGGTCTTTAACGAATTTTTCAGCTGCCTTATGACTTGTACTCATTGTTTCACGTAATGATGGCTTTGATTTGGATTGTTTTTGAATTTTTGTGCTAATTTTTGATTTAATTTCACTGTATTTGGCCACATCTTCAGTAATCTTTTTTGCTGTTTTTTCCCTGTTTTTTATCTCAAATTCTAATTCTTGAATACGGTCATGTATTGTGTTTAATTGGTATTGGGCATATTGTTTTTCTTCAGGGTTTTTAGCAAACTCTAGTTCTTGTTCTGCATCATCAAGTATTTCTTTTTCGCGGTTTAAACGCTCGCGAGCTGCTACGACTAGTCTTTCAAGACTTTCCAATTGAGATGTTTTTTGATTGAGAATTCCAGATACATCAGTTGCATCCTCTTTTTCAGATTCAATTTTGCGATCTATCGAATGCAAACCAGATGAAGATCTTCTTTCAATAGATCTTACTTGTTGAAGTTGTCTTTCAGATTTTTTCCTAAGAGTAGTTGCTGCTTGTTTCTTTTGTCTTAGTTTAATTACTAATTTTTCTAGAGATGTCAACGATTGAATAAAGAGAAATGGGTCGGTTAAGTTGTGAATATAATCATGATTTGACTTACCAGTTAACAAAATTAACATACTTTGATCGCAAAGATTGATTTTTTGAAAAAATATTAGTAAAGGGAATCATTAAAAAAAGAATGGAGTTTCATCCAAAAGATTTGCCAGTATTAAAGACATATGATCTTAAAGACGTCAAAGATGCATCAGATGCAGTTGAAGATATGGTGAAATTAGGATTCAATAATAGAAAAGAGGGCTTTAGAGTTTTGATGCCAAAAGAATCAAAACTTGCAAAAAGGATAGGATACACAGTAACAACAGGAGTCACATACGGGCTTGGACAAAAAAATGAGAACAGAGACATAAGATATTGGACATATCATTATGATGAAAATCATTATGCCATAGTTTTGATTAGTAGTAAAGGCTTGACAGAGTTAGGATTTTGATTTCTCAAATATTTTGTATAGTTTTGTTCTTTTAGCCATTACGCCAGCTAGCATCACACCAAGAATAGTTCCGCCAATAACATCCATTGGAAAATGCTGAAGAACATACACCCTACTTATTGATACCAATAAAGGATAGAGAAGCAACAGGTATGCACCTCTGGGAAATCTTTCAGATAAGGCATATCCAAGTATTATTCCAAAAATTATGGCCCTTGCTGCATGCCCAGATGGATAAGATGCATCATACCCTCCTTCACAAAACAATGCAAACGTATCACGACTGATTTTTACCGGAAATGAGGTACCTTCATAATCAAAGTCAGGTCTATCTCTATCCATTCCGCATTTTATGTATCCAGTAAGCAGGGTGGATAAAACAATTAAAATCATCAAGGTAATTCCGATTCTTCTAGTTTTTTTGATTAAAAGCATCAATACACCAAAACCTAGCATCCAAATCGTATCACCGCTTTCGGTAATGATCTGCATGAAAAGATCCAAGAATGGATTTCCCACGTTATCTGCAACAGAAGAAATTATTAATTGATCAAAACCTTCTGTAATTTGAAAATATACTAACATAGAGACAATTACAAATAAAATTACAAGTAAAACAAATGAACGGGACCGAATATCAAAAATCCAATTCTGCAATTAAGTAAACCTCAAGCATGTTATTTTTAATTTTTCTCAAGTAGATAAGCATTAAAAATAATTTGCCGGATAAATATTAAATCATGACAAACATGATCGGCTCAAAGAATTTAACCAAGGGAATAATAGAAAAGTTGTGAAGGTACTCACACTAGATGATTTTGACCTTAAAGGTAAGACAGTTTTTTTGAGAGTGGACATGAATTGCCCCATAGATCCTGAAACAATGGAGATTTCAGGAACTAAACGTATTGAAGAGGCAACCGAGACCATAAAATCTCTAGAAGAGGCAAGAGTGGTTGTTGCTTCTCATCAAGGAAGAGTGGGAAACAAGGACTATACTGGAATGGACAAACATGCAAAGGTTCTTGAAAAATTAATGGGGAAAAAAATCAAGTATGTAGAAGATGTCATTGGTATTGCTGCACAAAACGAAATAAATAATTTGAAAAATGGAGAGATATTACTTTTAGATAATTTACGTTTATGCGCTGAAGAAAATTATGAATTTACACCACAAGAAGCTGCAAACACTATCATGGTAAGTAGGTTATCGAAATTATTTGATCTTTGTGTGTTGGATTCATTTCCTAGTGCACATAGATCACACCCATCAATAGTTGGATTCCCACATGTTTTACCTGCATGTGCAGGGAGGATTGTTGAAAGGGAGGTCAGAAATCTAGATGAAATTATGACTGTAGCCAAGGCACCACATGTGATTGTGCTTGGGGGATCCAAGGTGTTAGATAGATTAGAGGCAATCAAATTATTGATTCAAAACGGTCGTGCAGACCATGTATTACTTACAGGATTAATTGGAAATGTCTTCATGCGTGCACAAGGGAGAATAAGATACCCACTTGGAATAAAAAGAGAAGACGAGGTAGTAGCAAAAGCACATTCTCTAATTGGGGAATATCCAGATGTATTTTCCACTCCAGTAGATATTGCAATTGACAAAGAGGGCGAAAGAATTGAGATGGATGTAAGGGAGCTTGAGATAGGAGACAAAATTTATGATCTAGGACCTAAAACAGTAGAACATTATTCAAAATTAATTGCTGGTGCAGGAACTGTTTTCATAAGTGGTCCTGCAGGATTTTTTGAAAAAGAAAACTTTAGCTATGGAACAAAAGAATTGCTCACTGCAGTTGCAAATTCTATGGCAACCACAATAGTAAGTGGAGGACATTTAACATCTGCATTAAAAAAATACGGATTGGCAGAACAAATAGACCACATCAGTACTGCAGGTGGAGCACTTGTTCTTTATCTTACTGGTGAAAAGCTTCCAATGATAAAAGCGCTAGAAGATGCAGCAATAAAACACAGAGCTAAATAGACGATTTACAAGAAGGATTAGGACAAATTTGTTTTTCAGATACGCCAAGATACACATCTAAATTACAAGCACTGCAGTGATGTTTTTCCATAGGATCAAATAGCTTGAGCCAGATAGTTGTAAAATTTTGTGCAATATTTCTTGCAAGACCAGAATCACAAATTTCATGAAAATACGATTCCACATCATCTACAATCCAAGAAGGATCTAAATCTCCGTTTTGTTTTATTTTTGCAAAAACTTCATCATTTGTGAATTTATCATCAGCATCATTGTGATTTTCAAAAATTATTTTTCTAATTTGAAGTTGAATTGGAGTTGCAGGAACAAAATTGTCCATATTAGTATAAGTTGGCTGCCTCTTCTTTTAACTTATCCACATCTTGAGAATCTTTCATGTGTTTTCCAAGATATGAGTAAAGAGCAGATTTTAGTACTTTAAGAGAAAGCAATGCACATTTTATTCTAACAGCCTGTAGATGTTCCAATCCCAACTCACTTAATACATCGTGTTTAGTGATATTTCTCACTTCTTCAATTCCTTTACCTTTTGTAATTTCAGTCAATACTGAAGAGCAAGCCATGCAAATAGCACAACCCTTACCATGAAATTTAATATCAAATACTTTGTCATCGACAATTTTCATATCAATATCAATACTGTCACCACATAGTGGATTTGAGTCATGAAAAGTAACATCGGGGTTTTCTATTTTACCATAATTGATAGGGTTTCTTGAATAGTCAATTATCATTTCATGATAAATGTCTGCATTACTGCTCATAGTTTGAATATCCTCGCAACTTTGTTTAATGAGTTAATCAATGAATCTATTTCCTCTTTAGTGTTGTAAATGTAAAAACTTGCCCTAGATGTAGCTGCAACATTTAGTCTTTCCATCAACACTTGAGCACAGTGATGCCCAGATCTTACTGCAATTCCCTCCTCATCTATTATTTGGGCTACATCATGAGGATGAACATCTGCAAAATTAAATGAAATTACTCCACCTCTTTTTGAGATATCTTTGGTGCCATAGATTGTGAGTCCATTTATCTGAGATAATTTTTCAATAGCATAATTTGTCAATTCGATTTCGTGTTCTCGTACATTATCCATTCCAAGATTTGTGAGATAATCTATTGCTGCTCCAAATCCAATAACATCAGCAATATTTGGAGTACCAGCTTCGAATTTGTATGGTAAATCATTCCACGTTGTTTCGTATTTGTGAACCTCTCTAATCATATCACCGCCACCATGAAATGGGTTCATGGTTTGCAGGACTGATTTTCTTACCCATAAAACACCAATTCCTGTAGGTCCTAACATTTTATGCCCAGAAAATGCAAAAAAATCACAATCTAGTTTTTCAATGTTAACAGGCATATGAGGAACAGCTTGTGCTCCGTCAATCAAAGTCAATACACCGTATTCTTTACATTTTGAAACTATTTTTTCTGCATCAGTAATAGTACCAAGAACATTAGACATTAGACTAAATGTTACAAGTTTGACTTTACCGGTCGCAAGATATTTAGTAAGATCATCTAAAATTAATTCACCATTATCATCCATTCTAATGTATTCGAGCTTGGCACTTTTTTCTTGAGTTAAGAGTTGCCAAGGGACAATATTGCTATGATGTTCATATTCAGTGGTAACTATAATGTCGTCTTTTTTGATGTGGGTTCTACCCCATGCATAAGCAACTAGATTTATTGCCTCAGTTGTTCCTCTAACAAAAATAATTTCTTCCCTATTTTTTACATGTATAAAATTTACAATCTTATCTCTTGTTGCCTCATAAAGTTCAGTTGCTTCTTCTGCTAATGCATAGACTGCTCTGTGAATGTTTGCATTATGATTTCTATAATAATCAGTAATTGCATCGATTACTTGATTTGGTTTCTGTGTTGTAGAGGCATTGTCCAAATAGACAAGTGTCTTGTTATCCCTAACAGTTCTTTGTAAAATAGGAAAATCTTTTCGTAATTTTTCAAAAGATGTGTGGGCACTTTGCATTTCTAAACCTCTACGTAGACCTCGTTTTGATCTATTTTAACATTGTATGTTTTTAGTGGTATTTCTGCAGGAAGATTTTGAGGCTTTCCACTTTGTAAATTAAAAACAGAAAGATGTAATGGACATCTTACACCTTCCTCGCTGAGAAATCCTGTTGAAAGATCAGCGTCTGCATGAGTGCATATCAAATCGGTTGCATAAATTTTTCCTTTTTGATTTGCCAAAAGAATTTTTTTATCATCATGCGAAAAACCAAAGAGCTGACCAGTCTTTACTTGATCCAATTTGCAAGCTTTAATCCATTGAGCCAAGTTTTATCACCTATACTTGTAGTGTTGTTCAATTTCGGAATCTTCATTGTAACGTGTTTCTTCAATTTCAACAAATTTTGTCAATTCTTCATCAGTGTTAATTGTCAATTCACGTGAATCCCATTTAGATTCAATCAAGTAAGCAATCCATGCTCTTACTTGATAAGACATTTTTCTTGATAGTGGTTCTAAAAATCCTTCAATAATTGTTCTTTCGGCTTCTTCTTTACTTAGACATCTAGTTCTGAGATAGAAAATCTGCTCCTCATCAATTTGAGCAACAGATGCAGAATGTGTTGCTTTGACATCGTTAGTGAAAATTTCTAAACCAGGGATTGCATCTGATTTTGCGTCTTTGTCAAGCAAGATAGAGCGACCTGACAAAAATGAGTTTGATTTTGTGGCTTTTTCTTTTATTCTAATCATTCCCTTGAAAAGAGATTTGGATTTATTTCTTAAAATTGATTTTTCAACAACTCTGCCATCGGTAGATGGACTTTCGTGATTGACATTTGTTTGAATATCAAAAGATTGTTCATTATTTCCAAATATTACTTCAGAGTCATTAGCAGAAGCACCTGTTCCATTAAGAAAATATTCTATTTTGTATCTAGATAGCATAGATCCAAACAAGCCAGAATACCAATTAACTTTGGAGTCTTGCCCCAGGTCAGTTCGTCTAGTAGAGAAATTAACAGTGGTTTGGTCCATCATTTGTAATGTTGTAATATCAAGTTGTGCATTTTGAGCAATGTTTGTGTTTAGCAATTCAAGATATGCTTGTTGTTTTTCTGCTTTAGAAGAATACAATTCCTGAACAATTGTTGCTTTGCTACTTTCATCTGCAAAGATAACATTTCTAGCAATAGTGGAAATTCCATCGTCAGATAAGCACGACAAGATATGGATTGGTTTTTCCAATATTAGATTACGTGGTATGTGAATGAAAATTCCAGAATTAAATGCAGCATTATTTAGTGCAGTAAACTTATCTTCTTTTGAGTTTGATGCTTCTAGTGCTCTTTTTACTAGTTCTGGGTTATTCTTTATTGCATCATTAATAGAAGTGATGACTAGTTTTTTTGATTTTAGTTCATCAGAGATATTGATTTTATTGGTGTTACTTCCTATTTGAATAATGCATGTTTCTTTTTCTAATTCGTGTAGTCTTTTTTGAAGGAAACTAGGTATTACATTAGCAGTAGATGTTGAAAAAGACACTTGTTGTGGATCCATTTTTTTTGCATCAGTGTATTTGTTGTAAAGTGGAGATGTCTCAATTGGTAAAGTATCATAGATAGATAAGGAACTCTGTCGATATTGTTTTAACCAGTCAGGTTCATTTCGTGACGAGGAAATTTCTTCAACATGACGAGAATTAATTGTTGAAAGTGTTTGAGACATGATTAACCTAAATTGAAATTTAGTGGTTTAACCCACTGAATCATCCATCTCTAGCTTGATGAGTCTGTTTAATTCTACAGCATATTCCATAGGTAATTCCTTTGTGAATGGTTCCATGAATCCATTAACAATTAGAGATAGTGCTTCTTCTTCAGTAAAACCTCTGGTCATAAGATAAAAGATTTGTTCATCTCCAATTTTTCCCACAGTTGCTTCATGTGTAATTGTAGCATCTTCTTGATTAATTTCCATATAAGGATAAGTATCAGTTTTCGATGTATCGTCTAACAATAATGCATCACATCTTACTGTAGCTTTTACATTGGTGGCGCCTTTTGCAACATGTAGCATTCCTCTATAAGTGGATCGTCCGTCTAATCTACTAACAGATTTTGATGTAGTTTTTGATGTAGTGTTTGGCGCTAGATGAACCATTTTAGCACCTGTATCTTGGTGTTGTCCTTTTCCAGCAAAAGCAATAGATAGTGTTTCACCATACGCTCTCTCACCCATCAAATAGATTCCAGGATATTTCATTGTAAGTTTACTGCCAATGTTACCATCAATCCATTCTACGGTTGCACCTTCATATGCATAAGCACGTTTTGTAACTAGATTATACACATCACTACTCCAATTTTGGATTGTCGTGTATCGTAATTTTGCATCTTTATGTGCTACTAGTTCAACAACTGCTGAATGTAATGATTCAGATGAATATACTGGAGCAGTACACCCTTCAATGTAATGAACTTCAGAACCCTCATCAGCTATGATTAATGTTCTTTCAAATTGTCCAATATTTTCAGCATTAATTCTAAAGTATGCTTGCAACGGCATGTCAACTTTGACTCCTGGTGGAATGTAGATAAATGAGCCACCACTCCAAACTGCACTGTTTAGTGCTGCAAATTTATTATCTTCTGGAGGAATTATTTTACCAAAGTATTTTTTGAAAATTTCAGGATGTTCTTTTAGTGCAGAGTCAGTATCCAAAAATAAAACACCTTGTTTTGCCAAGTCTTCTCTTAGACTATGATAAACAACTTCGGATTCATATTGTGCACCAACACCAGCTAAGAATTTCTTTTCAGCTTCTGGAATACCTAATTTATCAAAAGTAGCTTTGACTTCTGCTGGAACATCATCCCAGTTCTTTTCAGTTTTTTCAGTTGCCTTTGCATAATAGTAGATATTTTGAAAGTCAATATGACTTAGATCGCCTCCCCAAGTTGGCATTGGTTTTTTCATAAAAATTTCATAAGAACGTAATCTAAAATCAAGCATCCACTGTGGTTCATCTTTCATTTTACTAATAGCAATAACAGTATCTTTTGAGAGACCTTTTTTGCTTAAATGTACATACAAATCAGTTGAATCTTTAAAATCATATTTTGAATAATCCATGTTTAGATTTTCAGTAGACATAAGAAACATAACATCGTTATATTATAAATACATGAGTAAAAATAGGCACAGCTAAATAGCTTCAGCTAAATTCGAGAATTTAGCTAGATTCTGAACATTTGACACAAGACAAGGGTAAATTATTTTATTGAATTTCATATGAAGATTTTATCTTTCTAAAATATACATAAACTCCCACATCACAGAATAATCGAATCTAAGAGATTTGAGAGGAATTTAAAATTAAGATTGTTCTGCAGATGCAATTGCTTCTGGTGTTGCGTTTACTGGATCAACTGTAATTGTTACAGTATCAACACTTTCTCTGTCATTATCATCAAATACTTTTAGTTCAAAGACTAATACTTTGATTTCACCATTAGCAACAGTTGGAGAGGTAAATGATGGAATTACTGAAGATATCGATGATAACACTACTGGTTCACCAGAAATTTGTGTCCACATGTAGGAGAGGTCCTGGCCTTCAGGATCACTGCTCATGCTACCATCCAATGAAACTTTGACATGTTCATTTACAATTTGATCAATACCAGCATCTGCCACAATAGGAAGATTCAACAAGTTTACAACATTAATCTTCATACTATCAGAAGATGATAATTTACCGTCAGTGGCACTACAGGTCATAGTAATCACTTCATCTTCAATGATAATAGGGATTTGCACAGTTGTACTTGCAGATGAACTATCACCAATTATAACTTCACTATTAGATGAAGACCATGAGAAATTAATCATGTCTCCGTCAGAATCACTTGCAACGCATAGCAAATTCAAGACAGTATTTTCATTAGCAGTTTGATCAACACCTGCATCTACAATAGGTGCACTATTTGCTGGAACTACCAAGAGAATTAATTGATCAGAACCATGTTGATTTTCATTGTCCGTCACAGTTAGTTGGAATACCATTCGTTTAATTTCACCAGAAACTACAGATGGTGCTTTAAATGAAAATGATGGTTTAGTTGTATCAAATGAGACAGTTTCACCTGCAATCTGTTTCCAAGAATATGTTATTGGACCATTCTCAGGATCAGTACCTAAACCAGTGACAGATACATTAGATCCTCCAATTACCTTTCTATCTGGACCAGCAGATGCTCTTGGTGGTAAGTTAACAGTGTTAATTGTTACAGCAACATCATCTTTGTCAGAGTTACCTTGGGAATCAGTAACGGTTAGTTCAAAAACTAATGTTTCAGAGTTAGTGCTAATACTAGGAGTAAAGAAATAGACAGAGAACGTAGCTTGTTCATAGAGATCAATATTCATTCCAGATTTTTGTGTCCAAGAATATCGTAGTTTATCATTATCAGGATCAGTACCAGTTCCAATTAATTTGACTAGAGCATTTTCAGATACACTTTGATCTGGGCCTGCATCAGCTATAGGAGATCCGTTTGAAGGAATGACTTTAACTAATGCTAAAGCATTTGCCCAACCATTTCCAGGAGAATATCCAGTTACTTGGAATGACAAAATCATCTCAACATCATTAGGAAGTTCAGGAGCTGTGAATTGGACAGATGGGCCAGTGTATGAGTTCAATTGTACTCCAGTGCCGATTAGTTGAACCCAAGAGTAGCTTATCGGTTGTCCATTTGCGGTTTGTCCAGTTGCACTAAGTGTAACTGTTTGTCCTTCTTGGACAATTTGCATTGGACCAGTTTCAATTGAAATTAATCTATTTGAAAGAAGACCAGTTATAGGATAAACATTGACAGTATCACTTGCAGAGCCACCAAATCCATCGTCAACAGTTAGTTGGAAAGTTAATGGAGTGGTTTGAGAAAAATCAATATGCGTTGGAAGAATTGTAAGATATTTTCCATGTGTAGCAGACAAGTCTAGTGGTTGACCTCCTACTTGTGTCCAACTATAAGTCAATGAATCACCATCAGGGTCTAAAGCACTACTAACCAAAGTAATTACATTAACAGTTTTAAAAGTCACTTGATCTTTTCCTGCGCTAACCATTGGAATGTGATTAACAGGGTTTACAACGACTTCAACGGTATCAGAACTATTTGCACCTGATGGGTCAGTTACAGTAAGGGTAAATGTTAGAACTTTAATTTGACCATTTACTACATCGGGAGCCATAAATTGTGGTTCAGCCACATTATATGATGATAAAGTTACAGGTTCGCCGTCGATTTGTACCCATTCAAATACCAGAATATCATTATCGGCATCAATTCCTTTACCGATTAATGTGACAAGTCTATTTTCAATTACTTCAATAGAATTCTCCTCAGCAAAAGAGTAGGAGGCAGTACTGACTAAAAACAGACTAAAAACTAATGAAAGTAAGATAATGTATGAATTCACTGATTAAATATAAAATATTTGAGATATATTAACTATACAGATAACTTGTATGGAGTAGATCGAAAAAAGAGTAATCGATCATATGAAACAAAAAGAAGGTCTACAAATACAAAACATACCAGATATTGCAAGCCAGCAGCATAAAAACAAAAATTAGAGACCTAAAAGCAAGCCAGAAAATAGTTCAGAAAGGCTATGCAACTGAAAAGATGCTCTTGATAGTATCAAAGGCGCCAAGTACAGTATGAACTTGAGCAATGGTGTTTTTTATGTTGAATTTTTTTAATTCGTCAGATGTAAAGGGACCGATGGCAACAACAGGTAATTTTTCTAAATTACTTAACAATGAATTTTCATCATAATCTTTGGACATTATTTCAAAAAATGCTCTAACAGAAGAGGCGCTTGTAAATACAATTCCATCGACTTTATTTTGTGAAAACAATTCCCTAAATTCATTCCATTGAGAAGTATCTCTAAAGGCACAGACATCATAGAGATGAATTTCTTTTACATCAATACCTATTTTCTCTAATAGTTCTTTCAAAAATGGTGTAGATGCCCCACTTCTAGGTACAATTACTTTTTTTCCGACAGCATGTAATTTTGTAAATAACTCTCCAACACCAACTGAGGAATAAATATTTGGCATGCATGCAACTTTAATTCCCTCGTTTTCTAGTGCGATTTTTGTTTTTGGACCTACTGCCATGACAATAGTATTTGCCACTGCAAGTTGTAATTTTTCAAATTTAGAAATTTTTTTTGCAGTATCAAAAAGAAGAGTCACCGCCTTTGAGCTCATAAATACAGAATAATCAGGATCATATTGTTTTACTGAATCCAAAAACTCATCTACGATTTTTTCTCCTTTACTAACTAGTTCAATTGTAGGCAGAGAAATTGGTCTTACGTTATCTTTGGTTGCTAAATCTATGAATTCAGAAGAGTCATCTTTTGAACGAGTTATGGCTATAGTTTTTCCTTTAAGCATTTTTTCTCCATCCTATGACATTAGATAGATCTACGACTTTGCCTATTATGATATTAGTAGGAGGTTTGATTTTATTTATCTTTACAAGTTTTGCAATATTAGATACTGTTCCGATAATTATTTTTTGTTGTGGAGTTGTACCATTTTGAATTACAGCTACTGGTGTTTGTTTATCCAATCCGCCTGCAACAAGCTGCTTACAAATAACATCAATTCTTGAAAGCCCCATCATAATTACAATAGTATCAACAGATTTTGCAAGACGTTTCCATTTGACTGATTCATTTTTCTTTTCAGGATCCTCATGACCTGTAACAAATACAACTGATGATGCATACTTTCTATGAGTTAGCGGAATTCCAGCATAAGTTGCAGAACCAATTCCAGATGTAATTCCTGGAACTATTTCATATTTTACGTTATTTTCTTTAAGATATTCAGCTTCCTCCCCACCTCTACCAAAGATTATCGGATCACCTCCCTTTAGCCGAACTATGTTTTTATTGGATTTTGCAAATTTTACCATTAACTCATTAGTATTATTTTGATGAGTAGTATCATCGCCTACTTCCCTTCCAACGTACATTTTTTCTGCAGACTTTGGAATCATTGAGATTATTTTTTTGCTTACCAATCTATCATACAATACAACATCTGCTTTTTGTAAGAGCTCAACTGCCCTCAGGGTAATTAATTTACTGTCGCCTGGTCCTGCCCCAACAAGATACACCTTACCTGTCATTGTTTATTCCATTCCTCTACTTTTTTTCTCCAATTTATTGCAAGGTCATTTACGCCTTTCTCACGTAGTTCCTCACCTATGGCCTTACCAAGAGAGAAGGGATCATTTTTGTTTCCAGATTTCTTTACAAAAAGTGATTTTTTTCCATCCACTGAAAAAGCAGACACACTCATAGTCATTTGATCTCCATGGGATTTAGCATATGCCCCAATTGGGAATCGGCATCCAGAATCAACAAAATCAGAAAGAGCCCGTTCTGCCTCTATTTCCAATCTAGAATCAGCATCTTCAACTTTTTTCAGCATTGAAATCGTATCAAAATCATCTTTTCTTGAAACTATAGCTAATGCACCCTGTCCGGGAGATGGAGAAAAATCTTCAATAGATAATTGTGTAAAGACAACATCAAGACCTAATCGTGTAATTCCTGCTTGAGCAAGAATAACTGCATCAAAATCTTTTCCAAGCACTTTTTTGATTCTTGTTTCGATATTTCCTCGTATTGGACGAACTGTAACATCGGATCTTTTTCTTGTTATTTGTACTGCACGTCGTAGTGAGCTTGTACCTATAACTGCACCTGATTTTATAGAATCAAGATTAGTACCATCAGATGAAATAAAGATATCATTTACTGTTTCTCTTTTTGGAACAGAAGACAAAATCAAATTTTCAATTAATTGAGAAGGAACGTCTTTGAGACTATGTACTGCAAAATCTATCTCGTTATCGGCAACCGCTCTATCAATTTCTTTTTCAAATATTCCTTTTTGATCAATTGTAAATAATGGTCTTGCATCAGTATCGCCTTTGGTCTTTATTGTTTTGATCTCAAATTCGGCATCAGTGCTTACTTTTTTTAGTTCTGATATTACCCAATTAGTTTGTGCAAGTGATAATTGACTACCCCTTGCACCAATCACATATTTCAATTCTTCACCGATTTTAGTGCAGCATCATAAGCAGTCATGGTGTGGTTTAGATCAGTTTGTGTGTGTGCATCAGATAAAAAAACTACTTCAAACTGGGATGGTGCAATAAAAACACCTTTTTTTAATAAAGATGTGAACATTTTTTGGAATTTTTTTGCATCTGCGTTCTTTGATGACTGGTAGTCTATTACAGGCTTGTTTGTAAAGAAAATTTGGAACATTGACGATGTAAAATTGATTTGATGAGGTATTTTCATGTCAGTTGCCATATCACTTATGGCATGAGTTAGCATGGCATTGTACTGTTCAAGTTTTGAATACAGTTTATGTTTTATTTTGTTTATTGTCTTTATTGAAGCAATTGCTGCACTAACAGAGATTGGATTTCCAGCATATGTGCTGGCTTGGTAAACTTTACCGTTGGGGGAAAGTAAATCCATTATTTCTTTTTTCCCACCTACGGCTGCAATGACAAATCCATTTCCTAATGCTTTAGCCAAAGTTGTAATGTCTGGTTTGATTCCAAAATATTGTTGAGCACCACCTGGCGATACTCTGAATCCAGTTACAACTTCATCAAAAATTAAAGGAACGTCATTATCTTTTGTAATTTTTCTAACTTTAGAAAGGAAATTATTTTCAGGTAAAATCAATCCCATATTAGCTAAGATGGGCTCAATTATAACTCCAGCAATATCCTTGTTTTCTGTTATGATTTTTTCAAGTTCTTCAGAATTGTTATACGGTACAACAAGAGTGTTTTTTGAAACCTCATCTAATCCACCATCAGATATTGAGATTCCATTATGGGCAGAACCAGAACCTGCTTTTACCAAAACAGAGTCATGGGCTCCATGATAACAGCCTTCAAACTTTATTATTTTTTTCTTTTTTGTAAATCCACGAGCTAATCTTATAGCAGTCATTGTAGCTTCACCGCCAGTATTTACTAATCTAACTTTGTCAATTGAAGGAAAAGTACCAATAATTAATTTTGAGAGTTCTATTTCAGATTCAGTTGGAGTACAAAACAGAGTTCCTTGGGTTAATTGCTTTGTTACGGCATTGATAATTTCTTTTCGTCGATGTCCTAACAGTAATGCACCATAACTATTGCAAAAATCAATGTATCGGTTTTTGTCTTCATCCCAGATGTAAGCGCCGTTAGATTTTTTGGCAAAGAATGGATATGGTTCAAAATACCTAACAGGGCTGTTTACCCCTGATGGAATTACTTTTTTTGCATCATTGAATAATTTTTGTGAATTAGACAATAATCAACTGTGATTTGGGTCATTATTATTCGTAATATGATATAATTAGAATGGATGTCTAGGCACAAAATGAATCATTATATAAATATCTGTCAGATTTTTCTTGTTTACACCAACACTTTGAACTGCATTGGGATTGGATGATTTTTGACATGGTATTATCTTCCAAATTTTTTATGTTTCTCCCTATCATCACATCTAGGACGAACAATTATGGTTGACTCTTTTACTACTTGTTTAATAATGTCTGCCACTTCTTTTGATAATAAAATTTTTGAAAATGATAGCTTGTCATGCTCAAGGGAGTTAGTGGCATTCATTAATCATACAATATCATAACATTTTAAAACAAAATCGTAATTACTTTCAGTACATCTATAAAATATCATATTCTATATAGAATAATTCTATGAATCTTAACCCAGTTTATTGCAAATATCGTCACAGAAAGAACAAAATAAAACATCCTGAGAGAATTTTCCACGTCTCAAAATTTCAGTATTTTTATTTCCACATCTATCACATTCAGTTTTTTGCATATCATGTAAAATCAACACGGATCTAAAAAAACATACTAAATATTTTATGTGGTAATAGTAAATCAAAATAAAACTATGTGCTCTATATAATTTGATTAAAAATTTAGAAGGGTAAAAAATTCACATCAGTATAAATAAAAAAAGTTGCTTATTATTGATTACATCTATGCATATAAAGAATCCTTGATTTTGCACTCAAAGTCTCTAATTAAAAATGAGATTGTTTTTGCAAGATATCTTGAAACGACATCTAAATCAGCCATAACAAGAACAATCCCACTTGAAAATGGAAAAATAAACTCTAGTAACGTTTCTCTTTGTATTGTAATAAAATCAAGAGGCCCCAATACATCATCAAATTCTTGGGTCAAAGAGGATTGTAATGTTCGTTGCATGTATAACATTGCTATTTCGTTGGATGTTAGATTTGTAATGATTCTGTCATTGCGAAATCGGGATTCTATGGATTTGCCGTTTTTGTGAATGGTAGATACAAAATAAATTCGATCATTTACGGCTAGAATATCTTGACATAATCTTGTTAATTCCAAACTTTGCTCGAGATTTGAAGTATACATCAAGACATTATGAGGTGATATGATCAGAACAATAAGGAAATTGACTTTAGATTCTGTGTAATTATGTGAACTATGTAAAAGGGGTATTCCTCGAAGTATTAAGAACTAATTTTTGAACGGAATTTTTTTCGAAATAAAAATGCAACAAGGATAGTTCCAACGTAAGGTGCAGTCCAGTATAGCCATAAATTATCTAATACACCGGAGAATAATGCAGGAGCTAATGCCCTAGCAGGATTCATAGAGGCACCTGAAATAAAAGCCAAAAAAAAGATATCCAGCCCAACAATTCCACCGATTACAATTCCACCAAATCCTTTGAGGCCTTTTGTGTAAACTACAGTAAAGATCACTACCATTAGCAAAGCAGATGCTAAAACTTCAATTAGAAATATCAGAAATAATGAAAAATCATAGTTGGGGGCATTTGCTCCAAGATTTGCTCCAGTTCCGATAAAACTCATAACAAATAAAGAACCAAACAGTGCTCCAATAATCTCTGCAGCAAAATAATATGCAATTTGAATCTTAGAAATATGTCCTGTAATGTAATAACCAATTGTAACTGCAGGATTAAAATGGGCTAATGAAATTTTTCCAAAAGAGTAGACTCCTATTATTAATGCAATAAATGGTGCAACTGCAGCAAAAGCAATTCCCAGTGTTCCACCTGTTTGCACATCATAAACAATAGAGCCAGTTGCAAACACAACAAGAATAAATGTTCCAATTAATTCAACAATAAAAATTTGTAAATTTGAATATGACATCAGGCATTTTCCTCAAGAGATTTAATTAAAATTATTACCTTTGTTTTTATCTGATCACGTATTTTTCTTACTTCTTCTATTGATTTTCCCTTTGGATCTGGAATTTGCCAATCAAGAATATCTTTCATAAATAGAGCAGGACATGATTCTTTGTCGACACAGCCCATGCTAATTGCTTTTTCAGATTCATCTATAATTTGTTGGGAGATGTATTTTGGGGTTTGATTTTCAATGTCAATACCAATTTCATTCATTGCTTGTGAGACAATCGGATTTACTTGAGTGCTTGGTTTTGTTCCAGCACTTATTACCTCAAATCCTTTTGGCATGTATTTTCTAAAAAATGCCTCAGCCATTTGGCTTCTGCCAGCATTTTCAACACAGACAAAAAGAATTTTCTTCATGATTAAACAAATTATGGAATTATCATTATATTTACCGATGATTAGTTAATTTTCAGTTTTAGTATGAGATGCAATACGTTCTTCACTTGGACGATGTTTGCCAGTTACAATATAGTTAATTGCGTCACTCATGAATACAGCATGATCACCAATTCTTTCCAAATACCGTAACAATAATGCTTCAGCAAGAGCACATCGGGTATTTGTAGATTCGATCAATTTTGGTAATCTCTCACGATAGATTTTATCAATAAATTTTTCGTCCTCACGAATTTCAACAGCCTTTCTAATATCTAAATCTGCAAAAGACAAAACTGCTGCTTTGATCATGTGTTTCACTTTTTTGGTGGATTCAGCAAGTGATGCGTTAGTACATTCAGATACGTCACCAAATAAATCTCGGACAAGAGTAATATCATAAGCATATCTGCCAAATCTAGAAAATGCGTATGAAATTTCTGTTGATGAACGAATTAATCTAAAGTCATCAGCCACAGGTTGATACTTTAACAACATATCAAATGTGAGATCTTCTACTTCAAAGTATTTTGCACGAATAGCATCAGATAATTTTAGAACTTTATCTTTGGTATTTGTTCCTGTCAAATACGAATCTATTGCCAAAGATATTGATTCAATTACCATATCGCCCATTTCAGACATGATAAAAGATAACTTGTGCAGTGAAGGGTCGATTAAACGAGTCATTTATCCAAAGTGACCTTGCACATATTTTGCCGTAAGTTCATTTTTTGGGTCTGTAAATAGTTTCTTTGTTTCTCTAAATTCTATTAGATCACCAAGATATAGAAATCCAGTATAATCTGAAACACGAATTGCTTGTTGCATGTTATGAGTTACAATGATAATGGTATAATCGTTTTTTAGCTCAATTATTGTTTCTTCAATTTTTTGAGTTGCAATTGGATCAAGAGCTGATGCAGGTTCATCCATCAGCAATACTTCAGGTTGGATAGCAAGTGCTCTAGCAATGCAGAGACGTTGCTGTTGACCACCAGATAATTCAATGGCAGATTTTTTTAGATCATTTTTTACTTCATCCCAAAGATACGCCATCTTCAAAGAATCTTCAACAATTTCATCAAGAATTTTTTTATCGCGAACTCCATTTAATCTAAGACCAGCTGTCACATTATCATAAATAGACATTGTAGGAAAGGGATTTGGTTTTTGGAAAACCATTCCAACTTTTCTTCTGTGATAAATAGGATCAATGTCTTTTGAATAAAGATCAATATCATCAAGCATAACTTTTCCTGTAACTTTAGCATTTTTTGTCATATCATGCATTCTGTTAAGACATCGAAGAAAAGTAGTCTTTCCACAACCAGATGGTCCAATTAATGCAGTTACAGATTTTTCTTTGAATTTCATTGTGACATTTTTTACAGCATCTATTCCACCATAAGATACAGTAACATTTTCTGCAATCATTTTGTATTTACTAATATCAATAGTGGATGAAGATTCAGGAGATGCAAATGGTGATGCTTCCATGCTAGTTGGCTTTGTAGTCAATGCTATCATTTTATAGCGTTTCTCCTTTGTTTAATTAATTGTCCGAAGAATCCATTTTTTTTATTCATAAAATAGTATCGAATTCCCAAATTGATTCCAAGTATAATCATAATCAAAACCAATGCTGCCCCCCATCCCTGAAGTTGAGCACTGTCATAGGGCAATAAAGAAAGTCGCCATATTCTCAAAGGTAATGCATCCATCGGAGTATCCATACTGCTAAAGAATTGACTACTTCCAAGAATAGTCATAATTAACGGAGCAGTTTCGCCACCAATTCTAGATACAGAAAGTAGTATTCCAGTAACCATGCCGCTCTTTGCAGCAGAGATCACAATTCTAAATGTGATAACCCATTTTTTTAATCCTAAAGCAGTTCCAGCTTCTCTATATGTCATAGGCACCATCTTCAATGATTCTTCAGTAGTTCTTGCAACAATAGGGAACATAATTAGAGATAATGCAAATGCACCTGCCCAGACTGAAAAATGACCAAGAACCAAAACAATTATCAAAAATGCAAATATTCCAAGAATAATGGATGGAAATTCCATAAAGACATCATTGAAGAATCGAACGAATCTTGCAAGTGCATTGTCTCCATATTCAGATAGAAAAATACCAGACATAACACCTATGGGAACACCAATAATACTGGACAGTCCTATAATTATCAGAGTTCCTTGAATTGCAGGACCAATTCCTCCCTCTCCAGAACCAGCTGAGCCAGGAGTCTCCGTTAAAAATTCAATGCTAATTGCAGTCAATCCATTTTTGAATACTTCAACTAAGATACTACCTAGTGGGATAATTGCAATAATCACACATGAAAAAACAATAATTCTTACAACTTTATCTACGAGTAATCTTTTTTTGACATTTTGTTTGAATAAGGATCTATATTCTTGTCTTCTGTCTTGAATTGAATTCAATTATTTATTGCACCTTCTTTTATTTTGAGCATTCTTGTTACAAGTAAATGAGCTATAACATTAATCACTATAGCAACTAAGAGAAGAATCAATCCAATACCAATCAATGCAGGCATGTGTATAGATGCAGGAGATGCCTCAACGAATTCATTTGCAATAATACTTGACATTGTCTGACTAGGTCCAAATAATGAGGAAGGTATTGCCCCTATACCAGTTGCGTTTCCAATTAACATGGTAACGGCCATTGTTTCACCTACTGCTCTTCCAAGACCCAAGATAGAAGCTCCTATCAGACCAGTTTTTGAATATGGAAATATTGCAAGTTTGAACATCTCCCATTTAGTTGCACCAAGCATGTAAGCTGCCTCTTTTTGTTGTTGAGGAACAGCTTTCATTATTTCGCGTGAAACCGCAGAAACAGTTGGAATAATCATAATTGCAAGAATAACACTTGCAGTTAGAATATCCAAACCATATGGATTACCAGAAAATAACCAAACATTATCACCAAATGCATTATGCAATGGTGTTTCTATCCAATCTCGAAAGTATATTCTAAAAACAAAGAGCCCCCATAGACCATAAATAACACTTGGGACAGCAGCTAAAAGTTCTACCAAAAATCCCAAAGGTGCGCCAATTTTTGGAGGGGCATCTGAAATAAACATTGCAATTCCTATGCTTAGTGGAACACCAATCATCATTGCAATTGCCGAAGTAGTTAGTGTACCCAAAATGTAAGGCAATGCACCAAATGATTCCCTATCTTCTACTGCATTCCAATCAGTTTTTGTGATAAAGGATAGTCCTTCTTCCTCCCAAATAGGATACGATTCAGATACAAGCTGAAATGCAATTAATACTACTATTACCAAGACATATGCACCAGCTGCAGTGGCTCCAATCTTGAATACTTTGTCTGAAATTACTCTTCTTTTTTTTAAATTCAGATTTACTTTATCCACTGTATTTTGATGTAAAAATAGCATATCTAAGATCTCACTATACTTTATGAGGTGATCATAATTCTATATAGATCGTCAACTATATTATAATTAAGAAATTTTCAGCATTATAGATCGATTGGAAATCATTGAAAATACAAAGCAGACAAGAAGAATGCAGCTTAGTGGTGGTTCAACTTACATCATATCATTGCCAAAAAACTGGATCGAAGAATTAAAAATTAAAGTTGGAGAAAACATAACTATTGTAAAAAATTCAAATCAATCACTGACTCTATTTCCAAGAGAACAAAATGATAATAAAAAAACTACAGCTGTCATATATTCCAATCAAAAAGATTCAGGAGATTCGGTTAAACGAAAAATTATTGCGGCATATCTTGCAGGATATAAAACAATTCAGATAAAAACAAAGGGAATGAAAATTCCTTCAGAACATTCTAGGAGTGTAAGAGAATTGGTTCGTTCATCTATGATAGGCACAGAAATTGTTGAATCCAGCTCAGATGCAATGACCATTCAGATTCTAACTAGACTGCCAGAATTATCATTTGAAACGGCATTAAAAAGAATGTACTTGATGGCAAATAACATGGTAAAAGAGTCAATAGAAGCCTTGGAAGAAGTAGATACTTCTCATGCAGACGAAGTTGTCAACATGGATGATGAGGTGGACAGATTTGGACTTTACATGAGACGAAATCTAGTTTTGGCAGTTGGAAATGAAAACATACTTCAAGATATGGGATTGAAAAGATCATCAGACTGTCTTGAATACAGAGCAATAGTAAGTAAAATAGAAAGAATTGGAGATCATGCAAGTCTAATTGCTAAAAGAATCAAATTCATAGAAGAGAACATAGACCCAAAAATTATAATTAAAATTAAAAAACTATCTGAAAAATCACTGGAAGTTTTTGAAGAATCAATTACCGCTGTTCAGAATCATGATTTTCAAAAGGGGGAAAATGTTGCAGAGAAAGTAAGTAAAGTAATTGAAGAAGAAAAAGAAATAATGTCAAAGATTAAAGAAAATGAAAAAAATTCAACAATAATCAGATTTGTTTTAGAAGACTTGAGAAGAATTGCAGAGTATTCAAGCGATATTGCCGAAGTTGCAATCGATGAGAATATTTACAGTATTATTTCTGAAGAATAAAAATATATAATTAAAATTTATTAAAAAATAAAAAAAGAAATTGAGGATTTAGGGTTTTGCAGAAAACCCTGGCTCCCATTTGTCTGTTGATTTTAGATCACTTGAACCGATTGTTTTTGCTTTTTCGGTAGGATTCGTTTTCTCCATGGCCGGATTGAGTGGAGTATATCCGTCACATTCGAAAGTAAATTGGTCTACATACACAATTCCTTTACCAGTGTATCCTTCTTCATTATCCAATCTTGTAGTTACAAGATAGTTTACTACTTTACAATCACGGTATTCAAATGCTCTAAAAGTTTCCCCTCCTGCAGCGAGATACACAGTGGCATCAAAATATTTGTACATGAATTCATAAGCTGAATTTTGTACATATTTTTGTGCTTCATCAGCTGCTTTGTAAAGATGTGGAGTTCCGCCTACATTTTTTTCCAATGTAAAGGCGGGTTTGGATCGACTAGTTTTTTCACCGCCATCTCGCTGTACACCTACACTTGTACCAGATGTGCTAGATGTTGCTTCTAGAGTAGTAGTTCCAAATCCACCTGTCTGAATAAATACTTGGAAAGGAGATACTTCAACTCCATCTCGAAATATAAATTCTACAGTAGGAGCAATACCCTCTACAAATACATATTTTGATGGTTGAACTGCTGCTGGATCTGCACCAATATCAGCTATTTCAAAGCCTGCAAAAGATACAATTGCAAATACTGCAATTACACTTAGGGTCGTCATAGTTATTGCGTTTTTGTAATTCATTGACTTTATCAGTAATTTGAATACTATAAGCTGGATCACTATTCTCTACAGATAGAACATAACGATAGATAGTTCTCGTAACACTATATAGAATAAATTTGTATTTTAAAAAAAGAATTTTAAAATATTAAAGTTAAAATTTTAAAAAAATACAAATTAAATTTTAAAAAGATAGAACAAAAATACACAATTAAAATTTATTAAAAAAATAAAAAGAAAAAAAGAGTTTAGACTTTGAGAATACCTTGCGATATCAGATATTGCAGTCCTTTGATATAGTCTTGATCAGTGATCAACCCATCTGCCCACCATTTTGCATTATTTCGAATCCAATCTGGAATTTCATAAGTGGTTGTTTCGGTTTCTGTTTTGGTTCCTGTAGTTTTTGCAGAACCATCATACTTCCAAAGAACTTCACCATCATAGGTTACTCTTGACAGACCTTTTTTGCCCAACTCTACAATCTTGTCAGGTAGTTTAGGATATAACAAACTGTTTGAAAATTCCTGCCCATCAGTTATCATCCAATGAATCATGTGAAGCATTGCTTTTGCCTCTTCCTTGTTCTTTGATACTTGCTTTAGATCTTCATATACAAGAAGATATGTCAAACTTGCAATTGGGTATGAATTAGGACCTGGTGCATTTACCATAGATACGGGAGTCCAATCTGCTTCTGCTGGCGGAAGTTTATCTACAATTCCTGCTGCGGCAGCGGCAACACTAACTATAGTTGGCTCAACAAATTTATTTTTGTCACCATTTTGAACATGTGCAACAGTCATTCCAGTTTGGAATGCATATGCGAGCTCAACGTATCCTATAGAGTATGTAGTAGATTTTACGATTCCTGAGACACCTTCGTTTCCTGCAGCAGCTAAACCTAATGGCCAAGGAACAGATTTTCCTTTTCCTACCTTTTTACCCCAACCAGGATCGGGATCAACAGTTGTAAGATAGTCAGTGAAGACAAATGTAGTTCCAGAACCATCTGAGCGATGTGCCACTACAATATCTTGATTAGGAAGATTCAATCCAGGATTAAGATCTTTAATCAACGGATCATTCCATTTAGTGATGTTTCCCATAAAGATATTCGAAATTACCTTTCCAGTTAATTTCAATCCACTTTTTGGAACTTCAGGAATATTGTATGTTACTGTAACACCTCCCATAGTTTCAGGAATATGTAGTGTGTTAGGAGCTAATGCTCTTTCCTTAGCAGTTAATGGGGCATCAGTTGCTGCAAAATTTACAGTTTTCTCGATGTGCTGTTTTATTCCACCCCCACTTCCAATGGATTGATAGTTTAGATTTACATTGTCAAAATCGTTATTGTATTCGACTCGCCATAAATCAATCAGAGGGAATGGAAACGTTGCACCAGCACCATTGATGTTATACACATAACTTGAATTAGGTGCATCAGGTGCTGATTCGGCATTTGCATTTAGTGGTGCTACGATAGCAACTATAGTTGCGATCATTAGCAATGATGTTATCTTTGTTATCATTGAAACAATGTATTTTGTAATTTATTTAGCAATAACAATCATAGATTACTGAAAAACAATATCACTCTATGATCTATATAGAAATTAAATTATAATTTGATCTCAAAATGAGAAAAACGGCATCAATTTTTGTTAAAATGGCTTGTTTACTTCTCTAGTAAACACATAACTTGCCAAGCCAACCATCACCAATACAAATACAGCAATAACACCTATACTTAGTAATGCAGAGATCCCTCCTTCTGAAACCCCAGTCATCATTTCTCTAACCAACAAAACAGTGTAAGTTACAGGATTGAGTTTTGCAATAGTTGCAAGCCAATCAGGGAGTAATTCCAGTGGAAATAATGCTGGACTTAACATAAACAAAGGCATTCCAAGAAAATTGATTACCCCCCAAAAAGTCTCTTGAGATTTTGCAGTCGCAGCTACTATAACAGAGATTCCAGAAAAACCCAGAGAAAATAAAATTACAATTGCCATTATTGGTGCAATCATAAACGGGTTTGGAAAAGTTACACCTATTGCCAAAGCAATTCCCACAATCAAACTAGCTTGGAGTGCAGAAATTAAAGAAATTGCAGACATTTTTCCTAATGCGATAGAGGAGCGTGAAATGGGAGAGGTCAGTGCTTTATTCATAAATCCATATCTTCTGTCCCAGAGAGTGTTAACTCCACCAAAAATGCTAGTAAAGATTGCAGTTAGTATAATCACGCCAGGTGCCATAAATTCAATATATTGTCCTTCAAACCCAACTGATTGAATTAATGGCTGAGTTCCTGAAAAAGTATTTCCAATTACAATTATCCAAATTGCAGGTTGAATCAATCTAATTAAAACACCACTACGGGATTTTTTGTATCGTTTTAGTTCTCTCCAAAAAATAGTATAAGTATCATACATCAAGGAATTCATGCACGTAACCTCTTCATTTTTGCATGTTCTCGTTTTCGATTAAATCCAGTATCATCATCTCTTATTTCATGACCTGTGTAAGAAATGAAGACATCATCCAAAGTGGGTTGAGTTAGCGATATGGAAATAATTTTAATTTGAAGTTCAGAAGAAATTTGAAAAATTTTAGGAATTACCTCTGTTCCCTTTGATGCAAAAATAGTTAGTTTGTTATTATCTTCATTTATTTTTTTTATCAAAGCAATCTGGCGTAATTGAGACAAAAAGTCATCAGAATTTCCATTTTCAAATGTCAATGATATAACTTCATTACCCATGGCATTTTTCATATTCTCAGGCGAATCAATTACCTGAATCTTTCCACGATCAATAATTCCAATTCTATCACATAATTGATCTGCTTCTTCCATGTAGTGAGTAGTAAGAAAAATAGTCATTTCAAATTCTTTGTGTATTTTTTTAATATATTCCCAAATTTTTCGACGCGTTTGAATATCCAATCCAACTGTAGGTTCATCTAAAAATAACACTTTGGGACGATGTAATAGTCCACCTGCAATATCTAATCGTTTTCTCATTCCACCAGAATATGTAACCACAGGATCATTTTGCTTATCAGATAATTCAATTAATTCCAAGACTTCGTCAATTCTTTTATCGATTTGATCTTTTGGAATGTGATTGAGTCTTGCTTGTAAAAGTAAATTTTCCTTTCCTGTTAGATATTCATCTACTGTAGATTCTTGTTGTACATATCCAATGCTTTGACGAACTTGTTTGGGTTGTGTCATTACATCAAATCCAAAAACCAAAGCTTGACCAGAAGTTGGCTTTAGTAGTGTTGTAAGGATCATTATAGTAGTACTTTTGCCTGCACCGTTTGGTCCAAGAAATCCAAAGATCTCACCAGATTCAACAGCAAATGAAATGTCATTTACTGCAGTTACTGTGCCAAATGATTTTGAGAGAGATCTGGTCTCTACAGAATACAACACTTTGATCGCTTATCTCAATTATAAATTGCTAAGCGTTCAAAAAACAATCACCTCATAAAAAATTTAAAGGCCTTTTGAAGCAATCAGAATATGAAAGGACTTTGTCAAAAGTGTCACTCATCAAATGTAGATATAACAATTGAAAAGGGGATTCCTATTTGTCTAAAATGTGGCAAAAAGATATAGCATAAAGTGTGATTTTAGAAAAATAAAATTATTCCAGTTTTTTGTATTCTTCTTTTGTCATTTTAAGAATGACTTTTTCGCCTATGCCCCAAATTTCTGATTTGGATATAATTTTGGAATGTACCAAACCGTCACTGATTTCAACAGACACAAGTTCGTGGGTATCAGGACTTCTATGGAGGCGTTTTACTTTTCCTATTTTGTGACCATCAATGTCAACTACTGGAATTCCTGATCTAATTGGAGGTCTGCTAAGTAGCAAAGTTTCCTCAGTAAATTTGTCAATGTAATCATTAGAAAGGAAATAGTCCTTGTTAAATCCCTGGTGAATTGTAACTCCTGAAACGATTAGAGTATGTTGGTTAATGTGTATGTGTTTGACTTTGCCATATTCTATGCCCTCTCTATCAATGACTTTTTTTCCAACAAAGTCATCAGCTGTAGCCATATTTTCAGGCATGTCTTCTAGTTTAACTGACATGTATTACATTATTCAGATTTGCTTATCATACCAAATATCAGAAATTTCTAGCAATGAGGTTAAATTACTTGACAGAAATATTGGCTCATGACAAGTGAAAATAACCTATTTCATGCAATTTTAAGCACAAAGGGTAGAAAGACAGGAAAACGTCATTCAGTAACGCTTCGTGCTGTAAAATATAATAAAAAAATTTATTTTTCAAGACACAAACCAGATGGAGACTGGTTCAAAAATGCCATAGCAAATCCAGATGTAATCATAGAATACAACAATTCAACATACACAGGTAAAGCAAATTTAGTTAAAGATGAAAAACTAGAACAGAAAATTTCTCAATTAAAATATCCTGGAGAAAAAAGGGCAGACGAAAAAAGGGTTGCAATAGAAATTACACTATATGAATAATAGTAGTTAGACCCCTTCGTTCAAATTCGATGTCATTTTCCATTTCACTGATGGTAACAGTAAATGAGATCACATCACGTTGTTTTGCATTTTCTGCATGAAGTTTAAGATGAATATCCATCAAATTAAATTCTTTAGTAGGCAAGTCATTTTCATCAAAGAATGCTCCACATGTTGATTCAATTCTAAATCTAGTATCTTTGAAATGAAAACCAAGTTTTGTTTTTCTGCCTTGTCTCCCACTTGATTTTACATTAACATCAATAATTCCGGCGTTTGCCATAGTATAGCTTGATTTTCCATTTACAAAGACACCAATTTCAAGTGGCTTTCCTGCTGTGGATTCAGCCATCTTTTGGATTCCGTCATTCATCACAATATCAACTGCTTTTATTGTCTGAGCAACTTTTGCGATCCATTCGTTTGTTCTTTCTATAGTTGCTTTAATTCCAGTACGTCGTTTTTTGTCTTCATCTTCTGGGAGTTTATAGTAATCAACCCATGCTTCATAATCATGTGAGATATCTTTGATAAAATCAATACAGGTTACTTTGTAGTCATTTACATTATCGGTTCTTTCTGGGCTATCATCTATTCGTACACCATCATAATCCATTGGTAGTGCCAATAATGATAATTATTTTTACGTCTAAAAAAACTAATCCTACCAAAAGATTAATGATTATAATGAGATTTCATACAACAGATATCATGATATTCTCAGAGATAGTTTTAGATCTTCAGCAACAATTGAAAACGAATATAGCACAAATTCGCTTTATGTTAAAGAAAAATCCAGCCATGGCATATACGAGAATCGTTGAGATTGGTAAGGAAGTAGGCAAAAAATACAATATCAAACTGGTGGTAAATTTTCCAAAAGAGGGAAGAATAGAAGAATTTGATATGTATGGTAAACGAGATCTTAGCTTAATTATCGATTATGAAAGGAAAAGATTTCCAATAAACAGAGAGTTGATCAAAGAGAAGGCAAAAGAAATTTTGGGAGACATACAAGTTGAAGATGCTTACATGTATGATAATAAAGAAGGAGTAAGAGTACATTCAGATAATTGGAAAATAGACATTCTTCCACATTCAGTCCATATTTGGACAGAGTTTGATGAAAAGGTTACAAAATTTTGTGATTGGCTAATGGAAAATGCATATGAGATGAAAAGTAAAACAAGAAGGATTTAAAGAGATTCTAATTTTTCAAGCAGACCATGAGCTTCGTAGTTATGAGGATCTAATTTTATGATTTTTTTACAACAATCTATTGCCTCATCTTTTTGTTGTAATGAGAGATGAGCATTTGTTTTTAGTGTCAATGTCTCAATATCATCGGGTTTTATCTCCAAAGCCTTTTCAAAATATGCAACAGCTTTTTTTGCATCTTCTAAAATAAAGTAAATGCTTCCCATCATAAACATGTAATCAGGATCATTGGAAAATTTTTCTGCCAGACTTTTTCCAAATTCAAGTGCCTCAACATAGTCTCCATTTTTAACTAATTTTTTTAGGTGTCGTTTTGGATAACTAAAGAGACCTACCATTTTATCATCTGATTTTTCATCAAACTCTAATAATTTGAATGTAGAACATGAAATGTTGTTTTTAACTAAACCAAGAGTCTGGTTCAGAATTTCCTGACTCTGAATCTTGAGCAGCTTGTGGAATCTTTATTATTCCCTCTTTGATCAAGAATTGTATCCCTTGTACAAAGGAGTTATCATCAATTGAACCGTCTGCCCACCATCCTGCATTCTTTTTAATCCAGTCTGGGATGTGATTACTTCCTGAACCTTGAGCAGTTTGTGGGATTTTAATTATTCTCTCTTTGATCAAAAACTGAATTCCTTGTACAAAGGAGTTATCATCAATTGAACCGTCTGCCCACCATCCTGCATTCTTTTTAATCCAGGCTGGAATATTGATAGTATCATCGGGAGACGAACTATCTTTACTAGACGTGATTGGAATATCTATTTCCAAATAATCAGCACGTGTTGAAGGAACAATGTGTTCGGGGGCTAGACCATAAATCCAAATTACATAATGAGCAATTCCCGGAGGTTCTTTAATTATCATATCAATCTCGGCTTGTCCTGATGGGGAATATAGAAATGATCTTCCTTCGTCTTGTGCAATTGATCTTAATGGTTTTAGATTATTATCCACAACTAACAAATCGAATTTGACTTGGTTTAAAAATTCAGTGTCATCGTATTTACTAATAAATTTTATCAGCCATTGCATCTCACAGCCTTCAACTGGGTCTTCAGGACCATAGAAAACATGCACTTGGTAATCGAAATTCTTTGTAGACTTTTTAACGCTTACAAGATCATAGTGTTGTTGACACTCTGGATTAGAGTATGGATCTGGTGTAGGTTCAATTTTTGCGAAAGGACTTTGTTGGATATTTTCTTTATACTCTAATAATGTAAATTGATATTCGGGTGGGGGAATACCTTCTGAGACATGGGTGTATGTTTGAGCTTTAATTGGAAAAGGAAAATCATCAACTACCCAAACTTTACTTGTAGCACCACCAGTCTTCCAAGACACTAAAACAGTATCATAAGTTCCAGCTGGAACGGTAACTCTTTCAATAGATGTTGGGATTATTTGCTCACCACCAATATTTGCAATTTTTCCCCAAGATTTTGCAGAGAATTTTTTTGGTCCATCTTGACCACTTTCATCATATCCATTTGCAAAAGCAGATAACCAAGCAATAGAAGATTTGAATGCACCTCTGTAAACACCTAGATTGTCACTGCCTCCTGATGGTTCTGGTGCAAATTTTCCTAACTCCATTTCACCTTTAACAATTTTATTGCCATCATAAACAACAACTTCTACAAGCCACTTGTCTTCAGTTCCAGTTTTATTGTCACCTTTAATCCACATATCCATTTCAAACTCAGCACATTCTTTGTAATCTACATGACACATCGAATATGAAAAAAGATCACCTTGTTTAAGACCCTCTCCTGCAAACCATGATGGATCACCAGGAAGACTAACACCACCTGCTTGAACTTGTGCTGTTACAGGTAGAATTGGAAATGAACCTAAAATCAAAATTACAATTACAGATAGAGCTAATAACGTTGTCTTCAATTTAAAAAAAATTGCGCGTCACAGATAGTTAAACGTTATTCAAATAGGCAAATATAGAGGAAAACTTAAGAAATTTTAGAATGTGTGAGTGCTCAAAAGTTCACTTGTACGAAGTAGAGTTTAAGCTTGATGGAATGACAGTCGTTCCAACTCACAAAAATTGTGGATTTGCATTAGATGAAAAACAAGCAGACAAGTTCCAAAAAGAGTTGGTAAAATCATGGGGCTTGGAGGAAGAAGAATAATCTAAAAAAGAAAAAATAAAATAAAAACAACTAGATTTACAGTTGTTTGACTGCTTCTTTACAAACGTCAGTTTTACATTTGCAATCGTGACTGCATATACAATGACCTTGCATATCACAATCACATGAATAAGTTGGATCGCCGCTGTCTGCTTCGCATCCACATGCTTGATCTGTCATAGATACGTGATGATATTACTTATTTTAAAATGTTAGTACAAGGCTTTAGAAAATCACGCACTGGAAATGAGGCCAAGAAGAGTGTTGCATGATTTTTGAATGAGTTTTGCCTGCTGCTCAAGCAGATTAGAGTCAGCTTCAATATCAAAGGCGACTTTTAGTATATGAATAAGATCTGGCTGACTGTCAATTTTATCTTTAATCTTTACAAAGTTTTCTTTGTTTATGTATCCCAAGTAAAAATAGCAATCAGACAACATTGAATTTTTTATAAATAAATCATGTTTTTCTTGGATAATTTTTGAGTGGTTGTTATTTTCAACCAAATCAGAAAAACCAATTGTTGATTTTAGGATTCTTTCTAATAGAGACTGGGTTGTCCTCTCAATCCCAACCGTTTGGGTCACTAGTGAAATTTGCTCGTTTATTTGATTTTTCTCAAATTTGCGCAACATATCTAACATATGTGTAGGATTTGGTCTATACAGATTGAGTGCGCAGATAGCATCAGCTAAAAAATAAGATGCACAGATTTGCCAACAGGATGAAAAAGCATTTGAAGTTTTGATGCTTTCTTTAGTTTTTTCACAGCAAAAAAGAGATTCAAACAAACAATTTTTTGCATAGTCTTTGTAAAGTGTTAAACGTTTTTCCTTGATTTTTGATAGAAACATTCGAAGTTCCCAAGATTCATCATGAATTATCTGCATTCCATCATATTTTACAAGAATATCAGATTTTGTTTCTTTTAATGAGCCATGATGAATTTTTATAAAATTATCATCGTAGAAGATTATTTTGTCTAGCTCGGATTTACTGTCAAATATTGTTATGTCATAATCGCATGAATCAAAAAAAGAATTAGTTGTCCTACATCCCCCTAACCCAACAGGAAAATTTGCAAGTGATTTATCTTCAACTAGTTTTTTCAAATCCATGAAATTATTTGTTTTCAATTTTGTATAAAGCAACAAACTTACTAATTTTTACCAATGGATTCATTGTCAAAACATTTCCTTTAAATTGAGATAGGGTTTGTTTTTGAACAAGCTCCTGTGGTGTAGTCCGGCTAAGCATATTGCCCTCTCAAGGCAGTGATCTCGGGTTCAAATCCCGACGGGAGCACTTTAAC
>JBKKCM010000007.1:0-14143 GCA_046712755.1 Nitrosarchaeum sp.
CTTGTAGGGACTTTTCATTCTACTGATCTTACATGTGTAAGTAGACTAGACTTTTCAAAGAAAATCGCTAAAAAATTTGGATTTTCAGAAAATTTAATCACTGAAATTTCATTAAAAGATCTAAATCTATTTGCACCAAGACCGTCTAAAACATGTCTTGATTGTTCTAAAATCATCAAAAACGGAATAAAACTCTCGAATTTAGATGATGCATTGGATACTATGTACAATCAAATCAAGAAAGAAGATCCATCTATGAATTCATTGATATGATTATTATTTTCAATGACAAATGGTAATGAGAATATTGTACATTAATGAATTTATTTTATTTTAACAAAATTCTTTTTCAATCTTGCATTAGATAGTTTTTCATAAGCTTGCCTAGTAAAACCAATTATGGTATAGCCATTCGGTTCATAGATAATATCTAAAACTCTACATTTGTCTTTCAGGCTTAGTGATTTGTAGTATGATAATGAAAAATCTGATTTTAAGAACTTTGAAATATTTGTTTGTGGAATAGATATTTTTTTCCTAATGTCATAACTAGAATCAAAGAGAAATCCTTGTGTACCAGTAGTAATTCCGAAAATTGCATAGCCATATAGATCCGATTTTTTAAACAATTTATCGATATCATTAAAATCATAAAGAGTTTCATTTGCATGTAAAAGATAATCTACAATCAATGAATCCTCTTCCTCCTTACTCTTAAAATTCAAATTCCATCCATATTCAAATTTATTCAAACCCAATTCTCTGATCAGTTTAATTCCGTTATCATAGTTTGATTTTTCTTTAGCTAGTAGAATTGAAATTAATTTTTTATTCAACATGCGTTTGTGTCCTCCTAATTTTCCATAAAGATAGAGAAAAATCACTCCATCTTTTTTTAATGTACCTAATAGATTTTCTAATCCTTTAGTAGGGTTTGATAAGTGATGTAAAACTCCCATACATAATACAATATTGAATCTTCCAAGGTTTGAAATATTATTCATAAGATTGGCTTTGCGAAATTTAATATTCTCTAACTTTTTCTTATTTTTTAATACATTTGCAATCTCTAAAGATTTTTCAGATATATCCAATCCAAGAAATTCACATTTGCCGTAGTGTTGTGCCACATTTATGATTCGATGTCCGCTTCCTGTTCCTGCATCTAAAAATTTCATACCCTCAAGTTTTATTCCATTTTCCAACTCAAAAATTTTCAAAAGATTCAGCAGCTCATTGGTTTGGATGGATTCAGTTGATGGGGAGGGATATGGATATTTCATATACATTGTCTGCACTTTTTTTGTTATCTTGTCAAAATCATCAGTCATAAAACAAATTCACGTATGCCATTAAATGAATTTTTGACACATATTTAATTATCTATACTCAAGCTCACTTTATAATTGCTAAATGCAATGAATTTTTCAAATTCAGATAAAACAATTAGTATGTAATTATAAAATCAAAATACCTATGAATTAATAGCATAAAATCATATATCTGCAACTGCACTTATTTGTAATTGGCAATCCAATCAAAACTGACATCTATTATTATTTTAAATTATAACGGGAACGATTTTCTAGAAGATTGTATAAATTCCATAGTAAAAGAAACTCATACACCGTATGAAATCATAGTTGTGGATAATAATTCTCCTGATAAGAGTGGCGAAATATTCTCAAAAAAATACTCTACAATAAAATTTATTCTTAATAAAAAAAATGTAGGAGTTCCAGAAGGTCTGAATATTGGTATAAAAAATGCATCTGGCGAATTTATGGTTTTATTAAATAATGATCTGATAGTAGCTCCTAACTGGTTAGACAATTTCTTCAAAGCATACCAAGTAACTGGTGATGCGTTATACCAACCAAAGTCTTTGAAAATGAAAAATCATGATATTATAGATGGTACAGGTTGCATGATCAATATTTTTGGGTTTGGGTTTGCTCGAGACAAGGGAGTAAAAGATCGAGGTCAGTATAATCTACAAGAGGAAATTAGCTATGCGTCTGGAACATGTATGTTCTGCCCAAAAAAAATATTTGATGAAATTGGACTATTTGATCCAACTTTCTTTGCATACCATGAAGAATTAGATTTGGGATGGAGGGCTAGAATATTTGGTTTTAGATCATACTATGTCCCTGATGCAATAATATACCATTATGGCAGTGCTCATTGGAAATGGAGCTCTCAGGTATTCTATTTACTCGAAAGAAATAGGTGGCTAGTTTTGTTAAAAAATTATTCATTAAAGACATTATTGCGACTATTGCCATCTTTGATTATAATCGAATTCAGTATGTTAGGATTTTTTGCAACAAAAGGACTACTATTAAAAAAACTAGAGAGTTACGGCTCGATTTTGCATCTTAGTGGTCATATCATAAAACAACGTAAAATAATTAATAAAAAAAGAAAACTTGATGATAACGAAATTATTCATTCATTTTGTGGAACGATCAAAATACCTCCAGAAGCAAATGACTCAAAACTAAACGCAAAATTTGAAAAATTATTAAGTTCTCTTTGTAAATTGTGTGGATATGATAAAATTGTTAGAGAACCTTAAAAGGTAAGATTATGATGGTTGTGAAATACATTTGAAAAATTACAGATTAGAACAAAAATGTAGAATTTGTTCTAGCAAAAATTTGGAAATGGTGCTAGATTTAGGAGAACAACCTCCAGCAAATTCATTTATTGATCAAAGTGAACTAAATTCTCTAGAACCAAAATTCCCACTTCGACTATTCTGGTGTCATGATTGTTTTTTAGTACAATTATTAGATATTGTAGATAAAGAATATCTCTTTAAAAATTATCTATACATGACAAGTGCAAGTAAGCCAATAGTAGAACATTTTACAAAATATGCCAAAGAGATCTATGAAGAGTTTCTGCAAGGAAAAGATGATCCCTTTGTTGTCGAAATAGGAAGTAATGACGGATCATTGCTTGCAGAATTCCAAAAACTAGGGACTTCAATCTTGGGAATAGAACCTGCTACAAATTTAGCCAAATTGGCAAACCAATCTGACATCACTACAACAAACACTTTCTTTTCATCCAAAGTCGGAAAAGAAATTGCTCAGTCCAGAAACGCATCTGTAGTGGTTGCAAATAATGTAATTGGTCATGTTGAAGATTTACAAGATTTAATGGAAGGTATTAGAATTCTGATCGGGGAAAATGGGGTCTTTATTTTTGAAGTTCCTTATTTAGTAGACCTAATAAAAAAATTAGAATTTGATACCATATACCATGAACATCTTTCATATTTTTCACTTTTACCTATTGTGAATTTGACAAACCGCTATGGATTGGAAGTTTTTGATGTAAGAAAGCAATCTGTTCATGGAGGCACTATCCGAGTTTTTATCTCACAAAAAAATAATTTTAAAGTAAAAGATTCAGTAAAGGATTTTCTGGACAAGGAACATAGATTTGGATTATCTGACATAGAGATCTATAGAATTTTTTCAGTAAAAGTTGCTGAATTTAAAAGAAAACTAAAGACAGAATTGGAAATTATAAAAAAAGAAAATAAATCAATATTTGGATATGGTGCTCCGGCAAAAGGAAATGTACTACTCAACTATTGCAACATAGATACTAGTTTTCTTGATTACATAATAGATACAACTCCTCTAAAACAAGGAAAATACACGCCTGGTACCCATATACCGATTTTTCCACCTGAAAAAATTTTAGATAAAGGAAACGGCTACGTTGCATTACTATTAGCCTGGAACTATGAATCTGAGATTTTAGACAAAGAAAAACAATTCAGAGATAAAGGAGGAAAATTTCTAATTCCAATTCCAACTCCGATAATAAAATAAAAAATTTGAGATATAATTAAATAATTACAAAAAATCATAACAAGTAATATCTTGACTGAAATTGTTTTAATTGATAGTATTCTAGATTTTAATGTAATCCCACAAGAGCTATTACAAAATAAAAATGCAAAAATTTTTTCGTTAAGTTTAGAAGCTCATAATAGACTTCAATCTGATAAAATTACACACGACATCGCAGATGAATTACTTACTCAGGAAGAACGACTGCAATTATTTGATAAAAGTCTGGAATTTCTTTCGTGGCAATCACGAGTTTCTTCAGCCGATTTAAATTTTGAAGGTGTTAATTTACTTCAAATTTTTGATACGCATGAATTCCATTCATACTTGATGCCTAATTTAGTTAAACTGCTAACAATAAAGCGAATAATCGAAAAAGAAAAACCCACAAAAATTATCTGTACCAGTTCATTATCAAATATCGTTCAGTCAATTACTAAAGGAAGTGATATTAAAACAGAATTTTTCCAGAACAATATTGAACAAAAACTACTTTGGGATACAATCACTATTAAATATAATATTGGCCCAATTCCTGTTTCATTTAATTTATCAAAAAATAATTATTTAAAAATTAAAAAATTTATGGAATCTACACTAGGATTTTTTTATGGTTTCTGGATAGATTGTAACAGTCCAAAAAAAAAATCCATTATTATTTTGGAGTTTAATTCCGAATATTTCCCAACTTTCCTGCATGCAATGAAAAATTATGATGGTAATGTAATCTTGGTTAATAGAAGAAGATCAGCAGTATGGAGCAAAAATGCTACTAACATAGTAAAAAAGTCAGGTTGCAAAGTTCTAAATTTTGACAATATTTTGAATAAAGATGAAAAACACAAAATCCGCTTGTTAGTTAAAGAATATACAAAAAAAATAGAAAACTTTTGGGAAAATTCTAAATTTTTTAATGATATTTTTCAGATTGAAAATTACAGTTTTTGGGATGTCATTAAAGAAGTCATTATGAAAAAGTATTCAGAAAAATTATCGGAATTCATTTTATTGATTTGGAGCGCAAAGAATGTTTTCCAAAATCTAGATGTTCGGTGTATTGTTTCTCTTAATGAAATAGGAGAAACAGAGAAAGCATTTCTTGAATTTAATAATAAAAAAGTTCCATCGATTTTACTAGAACATGGTTTTGTTGAACGAGTTGATGATACTAAACGATTTGACAAACTACTTTATGTTGATTTTAAAGACAAGATTGCAGTATGGGGAGATAAAAAGAAAGAATATCTGATTCATGAGTATGGTATTGCTCTAGATCGAATCATTGTTACAGGAAGTCCAAGACATGATGTTTATTTTAATTCAAGAACAGAAAAAAAACAATCCAAAGAAATTACTGTGTTATTAGCCCCAAACCCAATAACTGAAATTTCTGGTCTTGCTAGTACAAATCTTGAATTGAAATTTGAAAAGACTGTTAAAGAAATTATTTTAATTCTTAAAAAATTTGATGATGTTAAGATCACTGTAAAATTACATCAAATTCAAATAAAACATAATCGTCAAATCCATTCATTAATCAAAAAAATTGATAATACAATTCCAGTTTATTCTTTGGCTCCAGTCATTGAAACAATCAATAATGCAGATGCCGTTATAGTTATCTCACCAGAAAGCTTTGGCACATCAACAATACTTATGGAATCAATGATTTTAGGTAAACCTACAATGAATATTATTTTAGATGATAAAATACCAGAGTTTATCCATGTAAAAGATAAAGCCATTCTAACAATATCTGATAATTCTGATCTAGAGAAAAATTTTAAAAAAATCTTATTTGATGCTGATTTTAGAAAAGAATTAACAAAGAACGCAGATGCTTTTGTGGAAAAATTCATGAGTTATAGAGGAAATGCATCAGAAAAATTTGCATCAATTCTAAAATCATTTTAGTTTTTAATGGGGTTATGGTAAGGTTTTTTAGAAAAGTAATAAACAAAAGATCATGTTTGATGATAAAAAAATTCTAATTACTGGTGGAACAGGCTCATTAGGTCAAGCACTTACACAAAGATTTTTACAAAAAAATGTAAAAACAATTAGAATTTTGAGCCGAAATGAAAGTAAACAAATTGAAATGGAGTCAAAATTTAATGATGATCGCTTAAGATTTTTCTTGGGTGATATTAGAGACAAAGAACGACTAGTTAGAGCTACTGAGGATATAGATTACGTATTTCATACAGCAGCTTTAAAACATGTTCCAAAAATTGAGTACAATCCATTTGAGGCAATTAAAACAAACGTAATTGGCTCACAAAATGTAATAGATGCATGTCTTGAGGCAAATGTCAAAAAAGTTATTTGTATTGGAACCGATAAGGCAGTATCACCACTAAACACTTATGGTGCCACAAAACTTCTCATGGAAAAATTATTTGTAGCTGCAAATAATTATCTGGATCCAAAAAAACATGCCACTAAATTCATAGCGGTACGATATGGAAATGTTTTAGGAAGTAGCGGATCTGTCATTCCAAAATTCATAGAACAAATAAAAAATAAGAAAAAAATTACAATAACGGACAACCAAATGACTAGATTTAGTATAACTATGGATGAAGCACTCGATTTTATTTTAAAAGCTGCGGAATATGGTCAAGGTTCAGAAATCTTTGTTCCCAAAATACGTGCTTATACAATTTTTGATATTAAAAAAGCCTTAGCTGAGATTTTGGGAGATTATGGAGAGGAAATTGTGGGAATAAGGCCAGGTGAAAAGATGCATGAAACTTTGATCAATAACGAGGAAATTCGATATAGTTGGGAATACAAAGATCTGTACATGATAACAAATCCGCTTTATCCAATGTTTCACCCTACTGTAATTAATGATACTTATCAAGGAATTAAAAAACTAGACAAGTTTGAGAGATATTCTTCGGATTTGGTGGAAAAAATTCCGAAAGATGAATTAAAACAGATTTTAAAAGAATCAGAACTCTTATCCTAAAATAAAATCAATTAATTTCTTCAAATTCATATGTGTATTGAATTAATTTAAAGCCATTTTTTTTGAAAAATTTTTGTGAAACTATATTTTTTGGACTAACGTTTGCTAGATATCGTTTTCTTGGGTTCATTTTTATGAATAACTCCAAAGACTCTTGACCAACATTTTTACCTTGAAATTGTTTTTTCAGAAAAATACCTATTTCATCGTTTTTTGATAAATATATTGAACCAACTTTTTGTTTACCCCACTCAATTATATTCCATTTTGTATATGGTTTTGATTTGACAAACCTTACATGTTCAGAATAGTTAGGCATTTTTTTGTGAGATATATTCGTGTTGGGGGTTCTTTCTTTTAGTAGATTGTACAAAAATCTAAAATCAGACTGACTGACATTTCTTAATCTAACTGACATTTTTCTCATTTAACTTTTTGATTAAATAGGATAAAACAGTTTAAATCTTTACCTAATATGGACTCTATCATGAAAACCACTGTTGTGGCTGAAATTGGATCCAATTGGGAAGGTAGTGTTTCCAAAGCAAAACAAATTATCGAAGAGTGTAAAGACGCTGGTGCAGATGCTGTAAAATTTCAGATGTGGAGAGCAAAGGATCTCTATTCCCCCACACATCCACAATGGAATGTAATAAAAAAATCCGAACTAACATTTGAAAAAGCAAAACAAATTAAAAAAATATCTGATAAACTAGGCATCGAGTTTTTTTGTAGTGTTTTTTATCCAGAAGGAGTTGAGTTTCTTGAATCCCTCAAAGTAAAAAGATACAAAGTTGCTTCTAGAACCTGTTTGCTAAAAGACCCATATTCACTTGAAACATTAGAAGCAAAAGCAAAAACTGGAAAACCAATCATAATAAGCATGGGAATGGGTGGAGATAGGAACAAAATTCAGAAAATATTTTCTAACAATGCTACAACATTTTGTTATTGTATCTCAGATTATCCGTTGAAATTCAGTAAAATTGACTGGAAGCAGGCAATAAAATTTGATGGTTTCTCAGACCATACGTTGGGTATTACTGCATCTATATTATTTACAACCTTCAAAAAGCAGAAAAATTCCTCATCAGTATTTATTGAAAAACATGTTAAAACAAAAAATTCTAAAGGACCAGATGCATCCACATCTATTGACACTTCACAGTTAAGGGAACTAGTTACTCATATTCGAACTATTGAAAAAAGTAAATTCAATTAACTTGTATGAACAAAATTTTAGGATTTACCAAGAACATTATGCTTTTTTATACTTAATTTTCATAGTAAGTTCCCAATAATCTGCTTCTTTTTTTGTTAATCCTTTTACATATCTATGACATCGAACAGATCCATTTCTTATCGTTACTCCACCCATTGGATAATTTCCCCTGATTAATCGTTGTATATTATAAGTTGGAATTTCTATTCTTAAATCATATTCATTGTTTATCTTATCATTAGAAGTTTTATCAGGCATATTGTGCCAAAAATGTGTTTTCTCTCCTTTAGGATCAACAACTATCCATAGAACTTTAAAAGAACCATCTTGCCAAGATGACGTTAATTCATCAAGTGAATTTCTAAATGTCTCTACATCAGAATCAAATGGCAAGTTGATGTATTTTCTTTCTTCCCTCTCTACCTCTGCAACTTTTTCACGCATTTCTACTGCATACGCACCAAGATTTTTTCTTGTGTATTTTTGAGGAGTTAAATTAACTACAACATTTCCATCCTTGACATCCATGGAATCCTCTGGACCCATCACATGGACAGTAGCTTTTGGTAATACTTGATTGACAAGTTCTGCATATTCGTTTTTATCTGCATAATGGAGATCATTTGCAAAGTACAGCTCGCCTAAATAACACATATCTGTTGCATACGGAACAATTGTTTTGGCATTTAGAGCCTTAGCAACATCAACACTGTATTTTGCTGAAGAGTCAATTTTCTTCTTTGATAATTCCATCATGGTTTCTTCTGGAAAATCAAAAAAACCAGGAAACATACCCGTCTGTGTATTTATCGTAAACAAAACATCAACATCATATTTTCTTCCCAGTCTTTCCGCCTCGTTGACTGACATGAGATTGTCAGTTTGGCAGAACACTGTTGAACCATCACCTTTTAGAACTATTGATGAATCGTCATCACCTTTATCATTTCTTATCATATCAAGAGTTACGCCTGGAACTAATGATGTAGACTCATCGTGCTGCATCACTTTTACGTCAGTAAAGCCGACCGCTTTAATTGCTCTTTCAAAGTAAGGTTTATCAAAATCTGAAATTATCACTTTGGTGTTTTTTATTTTAGTAGGTAATCGGTTAATTGATTCCATATGAAAATGATCTTCATGTGCATGAGAAAAATATAAGAAATCTATATTTGTAAATGATTCAGGAGTTCTTTTTGGTGGCGGATAATGCCAGTGCGCTCCAGCCCAACAAGAACCAACTAGCCAAGGATCGGTTAGTATTCGTATACCTTGAATTTCAATCAATAAACAAGCATGAGTGATGTAAGTAATTTTCATGATTTCCATTTCAAACTGTATGATTTAAAAGCTATCTTAATTATCAGAAAATGATTTGGAAAAATCCAATTATATATTTGAGAATTTTAGCTTAACCAAGAAATATCGTCAAGATCTTGTTGAGTTTTTGAAACATAACGCTAATGCAGAACATGGAGGATACAGATTATTTGACGGTACATACACACATCTTTTACAAATCCCGGAGGAATTAGCTGATTTTATAATTTATTTAAAAAAAATAGAAAAAGCAAGAGGCAAATTTCGTAGTATGTTGGAAGTGGGATTTGGTAATGGTTCCACTAATACAATATTGAACAAATTTTTTAAATTTGAAAAAATTGTGGTTGTAGATAATTTTTCGGCAAATACCTCAAATAGTACCATCGTGGCAAATCTAAGAAATAAGAATTTGATTGTTTTATGCGGTGATTCAACTTCAGAATGGTGCATTAAGAATGCTGAAAAACTTGGTCCATTTGACCTCGTTTTTATTGATGGGAATCACCAAGATCCTTTTGTTCAAAAAGATTTTGAAAATTTTGGTTCTTTAATTAGAAAAAATGGCTTTATTGCATTGCATGATGTTGCTTCTAAAGAGTGGCCGGATGTGTCAAAAAGATGGTCTGAAATTAAAAAGAATAAAAAACTAAATCATAAAGAATTCATTTGTAGTGACTACAAAATTCAATTTGGAATAGGTTTAATCTCAGAAGACAAACTTGCTTAAGTTTTTAGTTATTCTAATACGGCATAGGACATTAAAGGCGCAAATTCAAAGCGCTCAATTCGCAAATTCCTAATTCCCACTTCGTCTAGAACCGCCAAGGTTTCTCCTGGCCATTGATCTACATTTATTTCGTCAAATGCAATGATAGCACCCTTTGGCATTCTGGGAATAAAATTACGCAATGCTGTTCTTGTAGGTTCGTAAAGATCAAGATCCAAGTATAATAGACTTACAATCAGGTGTGGGTTATCTTTGATGTATTTTGGAATTGTTTTTTGTACGTCACCTTTCACCAGTTCGACTTTTGGTATGTGATTAATGAATCTGTTTGAATCGAATAGCTCTATGCATTTTTTCAAGTCATTAAACGAATTGACATTATATCCGCCTTTTTTCATTTGACTGTTTGGGGTTCGCGTAGAATCTATCTTTGAAAGTGCTGGGAAACCAGAAAATGTATCAAAACCAATTATTTTTCTAGTGTAATTCACAGGCTCAATAATAGAACTAAAGTGTGCAAAGCTCATCAAGCCTCCACCAAACAGCACTCCACATTCTACTATTGAGCCGTTTATATTTTTGATTTTTTTATAAATTTCATATTTCGCTAAAAAGTTTGTCAAAGATTGTCTAGTGACATATTTTGGAAAATTTGCTAGCCTATCAATGATAGTATCATCACTATCTCGAAAATATTGCTCTAATTGTTTAAAAAATTCAAACTGTCTTCCACCCAAATTTGCATTATCGTTAAGTTTGGATATTTTTGTCATTCTTAAAATGAGAAATCTAAACGCAATATATAAGATCTGATAGAAATATCATTATTCTTTTTTAATTTTTATTAAAATATGTGGGTTTTTTTTCATTTCTTCTGCAGTTCTTTGGTAGGCGTCGTTTGCCCTCATTAATTTTATCTCGCTCTCTCCAATGATTGTTTTCTTTACAATTCCTTCTTGTTCCATAATTAACCCCATTTTATCTACCGCGTTTTGGACTCCTCTTTCAATATCTCTTACAAAAAGAACAATTTTACCGTCTTGTTTAACCTCATCATAATCTGTAATGCTGCCTCTGAATTCCTTGAAATACCTGTAATCACATCCTTGAGTTTCTTCAATGTGGTGAAAAAATGTCATAGATTCATTGTAGGTCAATCCTATAATCATTATTTTAGCGTCCAACTCTCGTAACTTTGCAAAAATCGAATTTGGACCAAAAGAATGATCATTTCTCAAATTTGCTAAATAATCTCTATGTTTTCCAAGTATTGCAAAAGAAAAAACTGGATCGAGTGTCCTTTTACTATTTAGATCTGTTCGAACAAGTTCGCTGATTATTCCCATTTTTGATGGTGTTTTTTTTATATTGAACGGTTTTCCATTACAAAAATCGTAATTAAAAGTAGGAACGATCAAAGTTCCCTCCTCTGTTAGGATTGATCTTAAAGCATCAATTACAGTTTGTGGTCCTCCTTCTACTCCTCCAAAGGATTTGTAAGAACTATGAACTAACAACACGTCTCCATTAGTAAGACCCAGTTTCTGGAAATTCAAAACAAGTTCATCAAAACTAACAGTCATTTTTCAATTTTTTGAAGTAGTTTTGAGTTTATTAAAATCTTGATGCTAGTTTGAAGATCTTCTAACGAGATATCTGATCTTTTTGAGATATCCTGAATGGTATTATTTCCATCAGATAGATTTAGGATCCAAAAAATTGCAAATTCGATTTTCCTTTGCTTCATAGTGTTCTCCTGCCCACCTATTTGATGATATATCCCTCTTTTACCTAATTGAGGTTCACATTTAGGATTTAAGTTGAGATACTTGTCAGATTCTAACGTTTTATTTTCACTCTGAGGTTTCAAATTTTCAGTAATGTTTGATTTGGTATTTTGTAAATGCAAATGAAAATTATTTTCCAATTCAAATAAAACGGAAAGATATGTGGCAAATGACTCTGCTAAAGACTTTACACTCATGAAATTAAGATTATCTCCCGATGTATGGTATTCGGGAAATTCATCTGATCCATAAATTGAACGGAATAGTGATCCTACTGGCAAATTAAATCCAGGTGAGCAAAATTGGCGTTCATCACTTCCCCATGGAAAAAAATCTAAAACTCGGAATTTCGCATCTGATTTTTTTAAAATGTTTTCAACAGTTTTATCAATTTCATCATTACCGTTTCTAGTTCTTTTATAGGTTAAAGATCCAGAATCTCCTAAGCATGTTGCAATTAATCCGTGTTTGATTTTTGAAATATTTGCTTCATTGATGTAAAGCCATGTTATGGCGCCAATGGTTTCAGGTATGAATAAAAAACGAATAGAATAATTATTTTTAAAATTCTGCATATATTTTGCAAGCATAGTTAAAAGAACTATTCCGGAAAGATTGTCATTACACATTGAGGGATGACAAATATAACATGAAAGAAGAATCTCATCTTTACTTTTACTTGGAATGAAATATTCCCCATAAGTAAGACTCCCACTGTCTAATTTAGAATCAATTACAACACGATATTCTTCTTCTTTTAGATCAAGAAATTGATTATACGACATGCAAAACCCCCAATTCTCTGAATAATAGGATGTAACATATGGAATAAGATCTGGTTTTTCAGGAATTGTGTGTATGTGTTTTTTTAATTCTGACAGGGAAATTTTCTGGTTGATAGGCATACTATAATTTACAACGTGAAGATTTGATTTTTTAAAATCAACAATTTTTTTCCCATTCGGATCAATTATGTATGCGTCCTGAATGTTCCATTCTTTTGGAATAATCCAATCGTACACTTTAGTTCCAGATGGAATCTCGTGGGTTTCCAGAGAAATGTGTTTTTTAATGATTTCCAAAGTTTGCCTTACTCCATTTCCAGTGATGCTTCTACAGATTGGAAAAAGTTCTTCCATCAACTGAAACATCTCCTTGCCAATTTCTGAGGATTTTTCTTCCAGCGTTTTAAAATCGTTTGAATTCATTTTTCTTCAAATTAGTTTCAAATCAACTCATATTGAATTATTTATCGTTTTGATAATTTTCTCAATATCATCTCCAGTAAGGTTTGGATGTGTTGGTAAAGTGACAATCTCTTTACCAATATTTTCGGTTATAGGCAGTTTAATTTTGGATTTGTAAAAACTAAATGTATGGATTGGTTTGTAGTGAATTCCCGTCTCAATTCCTTTTTCAGATAATATTTTTCTGAATTTTGTTCTGTTTTTGACCCTGATCCAATAAAAATGATAAGAACATCCTTTATCAAAAGGCATTTTGTTTTCTAATAAAATTTCATCATAGTATTTTTTTGCAATTTTTCTTCTTTGATTGTTTGTCTTATCTAATTTTTTTAACTGTGCTAATCCAATGGCTGCAGAAAATTCATTCATGTAATAATTCCATCCTATATTTTTAACATCATAATCTGCACCATTTCTATTAGTAATTCCACACCATCTCTTTTCTTTAAGAATTCTTGCAACTTCATTGTGATCATTTCTGTTAATTGATATCAGGCCTCCAGTTGGCATTGCAAGATTTTTGACTGGATGAAAACTAAAACATACCAATTCACCATGACTGCCAATTTTCTTATTTCTATATACTGACCCAGCAGCATGGGCTGCATCTTCAACTAGATGAATTTTATGTTCTTTGCATAATTTTGAGATCTCTGCAAGATTCGATGAAAATCCGCCAAAATGTACGGGTAGAATTACTTTAGTTCTTTTTGAGATTGCTCTTGAGATTTTTTCAGGATCTATACATAATGTTTTCTTATCAACATCCACAAACTTTGGAATGCCACCATTTTCTATTACTGCATTGGCAGTGGCTACAAAAGATAATGACGGAAGAATAACTTCACTATTTTTTATATCATACATGGATAATGCTAGATTTAGAGCTGCAGTTCCACTGTTTAATGCAACACAACTTTTGGAATCTATGTATTTTGAAAACTCTTTTTCAAATTTCTGTACCTCACCAGTACCTGCACCTGATGCC
>JBKKCM010000008.1:0-9091 GCA_046712755.1 Nitrosarchaeum sp.
TCTATCAAGGTTTATAACCAAAAATTAAGCACGTATCTCAAAATGGGACTAGTAAAATCAATGGCAAAAGAAATGATAAAAGAAATTGGGAACAAATCAAGAGAATTTTACGAGTTTGTTTTACCACCTGTAGATATGCATCTAGATAATGAAAAACTAACATTATTAATTGACTTGCCAGGATTTGCAAAAAAAGACATCAAATTATCACTTGATGGAAATATTCTCTCTATTCAGGCATGTAAAGAAATTTCTGATGAAAAAAATCATAATATTATTTGCAATCAAAGACCAAACATCATAGATAAGAAAATAAAACTACCAATTGATCTTAGAGAAGAAGTAAGTTCTGCAAAATATGAACATGGTGTATTAACAGTTATAATTCCTGTTAAAAAACATGGAAAAGATATTTAAATAGAATAATCAACGCTTTCTGAAAATTGCAAAGATACTCATTATTATCAGAGAACCTATCATTCCAGTTATTCCTAGTGATTCATTAGACGTATACAAAACAGTAGAGCCTACAAATATTGCAGATGAGAGAATACTTCCAGAAAGTAAAATATTAGATTTTGGTTTAGCATTTAAGAATTGAAGTGATCTGTTTTCATCAATAAATTTTTTGAGTTCTGGTGCAATTGAGATGGTAGCATCAATTGATTTTGCAAATCTTTGAAAAGAATATTTTATCTCTTCGATATATGCGTCTTTGATCAAATGTTCTTCTTCTAAAATTTCTCTTAATACTTTAACAAATTTAAAATCAACTTTATGTGTTTTGTAAATTCCTTCTATGATTGATGCCATTCTCATGTATAGCGCTAGATTCTTTGGAAGAACAAATGGAAATTTACTCATTGTTTTGTTTGCAAGTTCCATTAAACTTTGTACTTCCATTTCATCTGGTTTTTTTCCATGCATTGCACGAACAGCCAATTCTATTCCTTTCTCAATTACTGATCGGTTAAAATCAGGAGTTAACATTCCAAGGTCAGCCATTGCATTGACGGTTCTTGGAGGATCTTTCTCAACTAATGCAAGATAAAGTCTGATTAGTCGTAGTCTAGTTTCATTATCTAATCGTCCAACCATTCCATAGTCATAAAGAATCAGTTTTCCATCGTCAGTTACTGAAATATTTCCAGGATGAGGATCTGCATGAAATAATGAATGGCGTAAAAGCATGGTGAAAAAGACCTTGTGAACATCTACTACTAGTTTCTGCCTATCAATTCCCTTCTCATCAAGTGCTTCTATATTGGTGATTTTGATACCAGGAATGTATTCCATAGTAAGTACGTTTTTTGAGGAATAATCATCATAAACTGAAGGGATTACTATGTTACTTTTTTTCATATCATGTTTAATTTTTTTAAGATTTGCTGATTCAATGGTGTAATCCATCTCCTCATGAATTGTTTCAATAAATTGAGAAAGCATCGCTCTTGCAGAAAAACGCAAGTTTGGATCTACAAATCTTAATGCCATTGGAAGAATTTTTTTTAAGACTTTGAGATCCTCTTCAACAACTTTTTCAATCCCTGGTCTTTTTACTTTAACAACAATTTCTTGGTTAGAGATTCTTCCACGATAAACTTGACCTAAAGATGCGCCAGAAAGAGGATTAGGATCCAGACTATCAAATTTTTCATTAATTGGTCCTATGTCATTTTCTATTATGGGTTTTACTTGATCAAATGGAGCTGCTGGAACATCGTCTTGCAGTTTAGCAAGTTCTTCCAAGTATGGTTGCGGTAAAATATCAGCTCGTGATGAAAGCCATTGTCCCAATTTTATGTAAACAGGTCCTAATGAAATGAAAGTGTTTAGAACTTTACGTGCGTTCTTACGATATTTTTCTAAATCAATATCTTTGCCCTCTTTTTTTACCCATTTTCTCCTATCTTTTCGTAATGCCAAAATTGAAGGAAGTAGTTTAATGAGTATCTTAATTGTTCTTGCAGTAGACATGTTTACTCTAAATAATTTCTAATTTTTTTAGTTGCAACATATCCAACATATCCTGCAATAATAGAAGAAAGAAGTGTAGCTGTTACAGTTGATTTTTTTGATTTGTTATTATTTAGAAATTTTTTTGCAATTTCTGAGCCACCTATAATTGAGCATGCTAGTCCAATCAAAACTTCTGGAGCATCATAAACTAAATGACCAAGTGGATTTTTTCTAGGATCAATTTTATCAGCATGAACTAGAAATTTATCGTCATATTCTCTAATGTGTAAATTACCATATCGAAATTGTCTTTTTGCGCCATTTTTTTGTCCAAGCGTGGTTTCTTCTGCGCCTTCAAGCATAAATTCCCGTAATTCCTTTGGTACTTCAATTTCATCTCTTGGCATGAACGCAAGATCCATTATTTGCTTATAATCTTAGCCATGACAAAAATAGGAAATTAGTATCTTTTTCATGCTTGTTTAGCTAGAATTTATTTTTTAGATTTTGATTCTTTTCTATGTATATGAATTTAGGAATTACAAAAAAGATTCATAGTAATGGTGTTGTTATGAATCCCACTATACATCCTGCTAGAAAGAGAAATGTACTTTTTGCCATGCCTGATTCACATTGTTTAAACATAATCATATAACAATAATGCAAATGTTCCAAAATAGGGAATCAGAAATTAAATGATATTACGGTTTTGATTCTGTCGTAGAGAGTTTCTTTATTACTTGTTCAAGTTCTGCTTTGTTATCATTAATTACACGTTTTAGTACTTCGATCTCTTGGTTTAGTTGTTCTAAATGGATATCATCAGAGTTGACTAGCTTAGATTCTAACTCAGAAAGTAACTGTTGATTATATTGATTAATTTTTTCTAGTTCTTCTTTGTAGTTTTGCAATTTTTCGTATGGATCAGATTTTTCAATAATTTGAACATAGTTCTGATTAGTAAGATAGCCAAAAGAAATTACAACAGTTCCTATAACCAATACAGTAATCAATACAATAATAGTTAATCTCATTTTTAATCAGTTTTAGTTTTTTACTATTTCTAATTTAAAATTTGATTCTTAGCTAGCCTGAATTTTTGATTTTTTACGCCTACGAATCATATAGATTCCTATTGCTACTGCTATCACTATTGGAATAATGATTAGTTGTAAATCATTTCCAGATTCAGTTTTTGGTGGCTCTGCTACAAATATTGTGGCATCATGTGTAAGAAATATCTCATCTCTGAGACTATCTTTGTATCTTACAGTAAGTCTAATATCATGTTCTCCATATCGCGGTTCACCATCAAATTCTAGTGGAATGTTAAATGGAACTGGAGAGTCAGTTTCTATTTCATCAATAAATTGGGTTTGGTTTTTGATGTTTGAATCACCTAATGGTTCAAGAGTTACAAAACCAAATAAGGCATCTTCATTTCCTTCGTTAATTATTTCTCCAACAATCATTTGTGTACCAGATAATTCAATTACTCCAATATCGTATATGGTAAGATCAATCAGACCCCTAATGTAAAAATCGACAATTTTAGAGATAATTTGCAGATCACCATGTGCATTATAGTAGCTAATAGACAATGGAATTCGTAAAGTATCTTCTTTGAGATTTTCCGGGACATATACTGTAGCAGTGAGATATCTAGAAGATTTAGGTTCGATATTTCCAACATCCCAATTAGATTCTAAAATTACCACATTTTCTACATTGGTAGTTGATGAAGAAGTTGATGCAAGTTCTGTTTGAGTATTTGTAGCTACAATATCTACACTGGAGATTGGTGCAGTTCCATCATTTGAAATCTCAATTACTACGTTATTTGATTTCAAAGATGTAAGAAATGGATCTAATGCTTTAACATTGATTATACTGTCTCCAGTAATTTTGAAGTTAAAATCAGAAAAAGCAGTTCTTACTCCAGATTCTCTTAATCTAGAATAATCTACTTTAACAGTACCTGGATATTGTTGAATTCTAATATTTTTATCAATATTAACATAAAATGTCAGGTGGAAATTATCACCTGCCAAAGAATTAGAATCACTATCAGCAATGACTAGTGAGCCAGGGCCATCTGCTGAGGAAAATCCAATAGGAAGCGATAATTGTCCTTTGATTCCAGTGATGTCTTGTGTTCCTACATTTGCAAATACTACTGTAAATGGTACATTTTCATCACCAGGATCAATCTCAATTTTCTTATCAATAGTTCCAAAATAGGCATCAAGTAATTTGACATCTCCAAAGTCTCTTTCAAATGGAGACTGACCAAAACCGCCTGATTTTATTTGAGCAAATGAATTATCAATGATTGATGGAATGAGAAATAACATCATTAATGAAAATAGAATTTTATAATTTATCATGCTAAAACCCCCATCTCAGACGGTAAATTTCCTTCAAATGCTTTTCCATCTTTAATTGTAATTACTCTATCAACATCTCCAAAATGTTGTCTGTCGTGGGTAACAACAATAAATGTTTGATTTAGTTTTTTTGCCATTGATTTCATCAATTGAATTATTTTTTCAGATGTAACCGAATCTAAATTGCCAGTTGGTTCATCAGCTAAAACAATTGAAGGGTTGTTTATCAATCCTCTAGCAATTGCTACTCTTTGTGCCTGTCCACCTGAAATTTTATTTGCCCTTTTGTTAATTTGATCATCTAATCCAACCGCTGTTAGTAATTCTCTAGCATTTTTTTCTGCAGAATCATTGGTTCCTGCAATTTCTCTTGGCAATAATACATTTTCAAGAACAGTCAGATCAGTTAAAAGATTTGAGAATTGAAAGATGAATCCTAATTTTTTGTTTCGAAATGATGAGATTTTATCATCTGTTAGATTTGTTGTATCTGTTCCATCAATGAAGACCTTACCATTTGTTGGACGATCTAATAGTCCTATCATGTTAAGTAAGGTGGATTTTCCTGAGCCAGAGCTGCCTACAATTAATACAAATTCTCCTTTTTCAATTGAAAATGAGACATTATCTAATGCTTTTACCTTATTTTCGTCGGCTCCGTAAATTTTACTCAAATTACTAATTTCAAGTACTTTAGACAGTTCTCATCGCCTCCACTGGTAATAATTTAGTTGCTCTATACGATGGGTATAATGAAGCAATTATTGCCAAAATAAATGATAATACGGCAGTCTCAATAATTTTTTCCCAATTATAGCTCACTTCTAGGGGGAGGCTATTATTGAATGACATTTTTGTTTCCTTTGCATAAAATGTATAGCCTAATCCTGCCGCGGTTCCAACTCCAGCACCAATTGCGCCAATTATCATTCCTTGAAAAATAAAAATAATTAAAATGTCTTTTCTTGTTGCACCTATTGATCTCATTACACCTATTTCTCTAGTTTTTCCATTAACTAACATCATTTGAATTGTAACAATAGCAAAGGCTGATGACATCATTCCAAAATATCCAATCATGTTTATCATTGCAATACCAGATCTAAACCCTGCTAGTTGCTCCTCAGCAGATTCTTCTATTGTTTCTGCAAGAAAATCATCGTTAGGAAAAGCAGCTAAAAAGAAATTTTTTACATCACTGGCTTTTGACGGATCGTTTAGTTTTACCATAATTGAACCTGTATCACCATCTCTATTCATTAAATCACGTAAAGTATCAATGTGAACAACTACACTGTAATCAAAGCCTTGACCACCAGGTGATTTTGCTATTCCAGTAACTACAAATCTTTTGATTTGATCTTGTCCGTATCTATCAACAATCTTTAATTTTAGACTATCACCGACTTGAGCACCTCCAAGATCTCTTGCAACATTGGAACCTAATACAATGGAATTTCTTGAAAAAACATATTGTCCATCAGATACAGTCTCATGTACAGTAGAAGCTCGAATGTCTCGTAATGGATCAACTCCGACAATAGGAATTCTTGTTTCTTCATGTAGTGTGCCAAATTTTGTCATGTTAATTGACGCCGTCGATGACAACCGCGGAGTAGCCGCTTCTACGTATGGAATTCTTTCAAACCAATTAACTAAGGTTTGATCCGATTTATCGATATAATCTTCCTCGTCTGTAATTAGAACATTACCGTTTCTATAATTTGAGATATCTCTAACAATTGCATCAAACAACCCCTGAAAAATTACAAAATTAACATGAATTACCAAAATTCCAATTGTCACAGCTAAAACTGCACCAATGAGACTTCCTTTTTTATTGAATAGCATTCTTTTTGCTAAACGTAGTCTGTATTCCACAAGAAGATTAGAAATAGTCTAATATTTAATGTATTTTATGTATAATACTAATATTATAGACAATTTTATATTTTATTAGTAACTTACAAACAGTATGAAGATAATTCAAGTGAGAGATTGGACAATTTAGATATCAAAATTCTAAGCAGGCTCTTGAATAATTGTAGAGAATCAGATAGACAGATTGGAAAAGAATTAGGGATTTCAGGAGGCGCCATTAGAGCACGAATTAAAAAAATGCAGGAGAGAAAGATAATTGAGGAATTTACCATTAAAGTTGAGCCACCAGTTTTGGGACTTGGTGTTTTGTACATAGTAGTTTCAGGTCAAAACATCAAAGAGATTTTAGAGCAAATTAGTTTGGTTGGAGAGCCATTTTTTGTTGTACCATGTGTTGGTGGAATTACAGTTTGTAGTATTGTAGTAAAAGAAAATTTACAACAAAAAATCATACTTGCAAATAAATTAATGAAAGATGTTAGAATATTATCTATTTTTGAAGCAGAGAATCCAGGATTTAATTCTAATTTAACTAAAACAGATTTAGAAATTTTAGAGCTGTTAATAAAAGAACCAAGACAAAAAATTGAAAATATATCAAAAGATACAGGATTGTCTACAAAAACTGTTACGAGATGTATTGATAAACTACAAGAAAATGACGGTATTCAATTTACAGTAATTTATGATCCAACAAAAATAGAGGATTTTATTCCACATGCTATACTTGCCTGGATTGAAGGGGATCTTAGAGAAACATTAGAAAAAATGAATGATGAGTTTCATGAATCATATATGCAGATACCGTTTATTGCAAAAAATCAAATTGTGTTATTTATGTATAGTCACGATATATTTGAAATGGATGAATTAACTCAAAGAGTTAGAAATATGGATAATGTAAGGTCTGCAGATCTATTTATTCCCAAAAAGATATCTTTTCCATTAAAATGGTTAGAACAAGCTATTAATGATGCCAAGAAATCATCTACGCTTCATCTTTCATATCAAACAAATTAAATAATAATAAAATGTAGAATTAGGTATGAAAAAGAAAAAGATCTATGAAGGTAAAATTTTAGGTCTGAGTGTTTATGATTTAGTAATTGAGGGTAGAAAAGTAAAACGAGAGATGATAGAGCATAGAGGAGCAGCTGCAATGTTAGCATTTGATGAAAATAACAAAGTAATTCTTGTAAAACAACATAGATTTCCTCATGGATATGTAATTGAGATTCCTGCAGGGACGCTAGAAAAAAGAGAAGACCCAAAGAAATGTGCGTTTAGAGAATTAGAAGAAGAAACTGGATATCGAGCTAAAAAAATGACACCGCTAATCACATACTATCCATCCATAGGCTACAATACTGAGGCTATTCACTGCTTTGTAGCTTCAGGACTAAAGAAAATTGCAGATTTGAAGCTAGATGAGGATGAAATACTATCTGTTGTAAAGATAGATCTTGAAAAAGTAATTTTAATGATAAAAAATGGAAAAATTCAAGATTCAAAAACAATTTGTGCAGTATTAACATATGCTGCCAAAAAGAAATTGTATTAATTATTTATTGTAAATAGGCTTTACAAGATCTGCAACGTCAGCCCAAGATTTTGCAATTCGCTCAAACATATAAACAAGATCAAGAAGATCAATAGGAATTTGTTTTTTATTTCCTATTGTACTTCTTAGTTTAGAAAGATTTTCTTGATATTTTTTATGTAATGATATAGCTTCTATGGCTAAACGTCTATCAGGCTTGGTAAAAGCATCGATAGATTTTTCTGCAAGAACATTAAAATTTTGTACTATATCAAAAATTTTCTTCAGATGTTCAGTGGATAAAGAAGAATTATAAATAAAATTAGCAAGTTCTACTATTGTGTCACCTGCATTTTCTAAGAGATTAGCAGCTACCCTGTAATCTAAAATATCAATATTTTCTAAATTAAATACATTGGCTAATTTTTTATCAACAAGCGTACTCCTGATTAAACGTACTAGAAGAAAATATTGTCTGTTAACCTCAACATCTCATTTTGATAATGTTTCTAAATTAGATTTATCGTATAAAATTAATCCATTTGATACATCATCATTCATTCCAAGTGGAATGGAACTCATTCTTTTTAGAATTTTTTCTGGATTTATGGTTGTGGCATCTAAAAGAAATTGCATGTTAATATTTGAAGCATCTTCTTCAATAATTTCCATACCAACTAATCGTCTCATTGAGTTTCGAATTTTTTCTCTATCCTCACCAGGTATGATTAATTTTGAAGTGATTTGTATAATGTCATATCCTAAAAGATAAGCTCCAGTTATGTCAGCTACAATATTTTCGTCTTTAGGCAATGGATATGAAATTACAAGTTCTTTTGTAGGACGCATTTCTTTGTTTGCAGAAATTGAGATTGTATCTTGCCCAGTTTCTAGCTCAACTTGACTACCTTTATCTAGATTATTGGCAACTACCCATTCTTTAGGTAATGAAACTAGGATACTACTACCAATTCTTTGTAGGCGTCGAATGAATTTAGTCAATTTATACTAATTTAATTAATTTAAGCCATATTCTTATATTTTGTGTAAAATTTAAACTATGACCAATGGAATCGACTGCATTTTGTCCTGCTCATGTTACAGGTTTTTTCAAAGCATACTTAGAAAAAGATGATGAAAAAAATCCTGAAAAAATAGGTTCTATGGGTGCAGGATTTTCAATAAGAGATGGAGTCACTACACACATCAATATTTTACCAAAAATTAATCAAAATTCTAATTTTAAAATTACCACCGTAGGTTATGAATCAGATAAAACAGATGTGTCAGAATATGTTTTAAATGAATTTCTAAAGCTTGGAAA
>JBKKCM010000009.1:0-15303 GCA_046712755.1 Nitrosarchaeum sp.
TAGACTACAGACAAATTGGAGAAAACCAAAAGGAATTGATCATCATCAAAGAAAACAAAAAAGCAGAGGTCGTCCAGGACTTGTCAAAGTAGGTTATGGTGGACCAAAAGAGGCAAAAGGATTACACCCTTCAGGATATACAGATAATCTAGTTCATACAATAAGTGACTTGGAAAAGCTAAACCCAAAAACAGATGGAGTGAGATTTGGACACAGTGTTGGTACTAGAAAAAGAAAAGAAATCATTGTAAAAGCAATGGAAAGTAAATTCAAAGTTTTTAATGCGAGAGTGAGTGCAAGTGGTAGTAAATCTTAGAGCTAAAAAAAGACTGGTAGCACGAGTTACCGGCGTTGGAATTCACAGAGTAAAATTTGATTCAGATCACCTAGACGATGTAGCTGATGCAATTACAAGAGCAAATATTCGTAGCTTAATTACAGCAAAAAAAATCAAAATAAAATCAATTGTTGGAACTTCAAGAGGAAGAGCACATACTAAAAAAGCTCAAAAAAATAAAAGAGGAACAACACAAGGGTCAAAACAAGGTACAAAAGGTGCAAGAGTGGGAAAGAAAGATGTCTACGTTGCCAAAGTTCGCGCATTAAGAAGATTGCTAAAAATTGCCAAAGATAGAAAAGAACTAACAAATCCAGAATTTTGGGTACTTTACAAAAAAGTAGGTGGAAATACTGTAAGAAACAAAGCCCACCTAAGATTATTGATGGAAGAAACTATTTCCAAGAGAAAAAATTAGAATCGATAAATCTTATTTTCCAAATCCAAAATTTTACCATTATGTATTACAATTCCTTCTCTAGTCAACATATCAGATTTAATCTCTTCACCATATGCATATCCACCAACTTTACCATCAGATTTTACAACTCTGTGACATGGAATTATTACAGGATAAGGATTCTTATTCATAATTTTACCAACTGCTCTTTGTCCATTTTTTAAACCAACAGCTTTTGCCAATTCACCATATGTAGTTATTTTTCCTTTAGGTACTTCAAGTAATTTTTTGTAAATTTTTTTATCAAGATTCAAAGTTTGATTACCTCAAGATCAGTGTTATTTAGAAAATTAATTAACTTTTGTTTGTTTGATCCAAGTCCTCCCCAATCCAAAAGTGCAGTTTTTGCCATTTTATTTTGCTTTAAAATATTCAAAAATAAATCTTCATTAATATTATCTAATGCGTGTTTTGGCACAACAGTTCCAAGTGCAAATGTTCCTTCCAATAATTCCTTTGTGAACTTATCAGGATAATGTGTACCTCCAAAACAAATTGCCACAGGAGATGGCTTGATATTTTTAGTCATTACACTATGTACTAAAACAGCAACTGAATTACACAAAGAAATATCGGTCCATTGTTTTTCTGTGGTGCCAATTTCAATGAATACGGTAGGTTTGGTCAATGCAGTAGGTCCATGATGTGTAGCTTCAATTGTAATTTGAAAATCTGAGAACTGGGATTTATTTTTCCAGAGTGTTTGAAGATATTCTTTTTGAATATATGGGTGAGGAATTGCTATTTGTCTGTCATTTCCTCCGAATTTGGCTTCTGAAAAATTACCAGTGCTATGACAAGTAAGAGCTAAAACACCAGACTCTGCAGCATGTTTTGAGAGAAAAATAAATCCATCATAATTATATTTTTCTTCTAGCCAGTCAGCAGAAATTGCAGGAGTTGAAATTATTAACAAATCATAGTACTTGCTTTGATAAATCTCACCGTCTTGTGTCATTTCTTGAGAAAGAAATTTTGCCATATTGTATCCCGCGGGGTCATCACGGTATGCTACTAATAGTTCCATGAGATAAGAGATATAAGGACACCTTATTAATTTCCAGCAATGAACCCTAAGCAGACTTTAAAAAATATGGCTAATACTTTGAAAATGGCTAAAAAGCCAGATCGTGACGAGTATCAACAGCATCTCAGATTAGTACTAATAGGAATTGCAGGAGTTGGTGCTATTGGCTTTACAATTCAGTTTGTCTTTTCTGTAATTACGTTTGGTAGATAAAATTGTCTGAGGAAATTAAATCTCATCTTTTTGCAATAAGAACCACTGGAGGTCAAGAGAAAGTAGTCATGAGACTATTAGAAGCAAAGGCAAATGCCAACAAAATTAACATCCAGTCAGTATTACTAGTAGATAATCTAAAAGGATATGTTGTAATTGAGGCAATAAATCCCAGCGATGCATACATGGCAGTAGAAGGAGTTAGACATATTCGCGGTCAACTCAGAGGAGAATTAGAATTTAAAGACATTGAGGGATATTTGATAAAGAAATCCACGGTTTCACAATTAGCAGTAGATAACATAGTTGAGATCACAGGTGGTCCATTCAAAGGAATGAAAGCCACAATCACCAGAATAGATGTAGACAAGGAAGAAGCAACTGTCGTTCTATTAGATGCATCTTATCAATTACCAGTAACTGTAGACGCCAACTATCTAAAATTATCAAGCGAGTCTTAGGAAGGATTAAATTTTTCGTATTAAGCTGATAGATATGGTAGAAGCACAAAAAGTATCATCACTTGTAACCGGTGGAGCGGCTTCAGCAGGTCCACCACTAGGTCCAGCTTTAGGTCCATTAGGAGTCAACATTATGGAGATAATCAAGGCCATTAATGAAAAGACAAAAGACTTTGAAGGAATGAAAGTACCAGTAACAGTTTCTGTTTATCCTGATACAAAAAAATGGGAGATAGAGATCGGAATTCCTTCTGCAGCTGCATTATTGCTAAAAGAAGCAGGAATTCAAAAAGGAACAGGAACTGCAGGATCAGCATGGGTAGGCGATATAACCATAGATTCTGTTATCAAAGTTGCAAATACAAAATTAGAGAAATCCTATGCATCTTCATTAAAATCTGTTGCAAAAACAATAATCGGAACATGTTCATCACTTGGAATTAAGATTGAAGGAAAGTCACCAAAAGAGATCACTGCCGAAATTAACGAAGGCAAATGGGATACAAAACTAAAATAAATTACAAGATAGAATAAACCGGATCTTTATCGGTTTTTTGTAACTCTACAAAGGTTTCTGTGTTTATAATACCATCAATTTTTCCTATTTTCTCTATAACTATGGAATGTAGTGCCTCCAAATTTTTTGCATGGACATTGACAATAATATCAAACCTACCAGTTACTTCTGAAATAGATATGACTTCGGGGGTTTCCATCATCTTTTTATGGATATTATCTTTAAGTTTTGGATCCCTGTTAATTCCAACCGATGCTTTAACACCTATTCCTAAAAGAGAATCATCTATCACTACGGTAAATTTTTTGATTAATTTTTTTTTTATTAATCGTTTTATTCTGCTATAAAGAACAGATGCATTTATTCCAAGTTTTTTTGACAGTGCAGGTACGGATATAGAGCCATCTTTGGTTAGTTCAAAAAGCAATTTCATATCAAGTTCATCAAATCTCTGCAATGTGCTCAAAAATTGGCTTGATGATTTAATAAATGTAAGTTCAGAGGGAATTTTACTTTGGAATTACAAATATAACCTTCAAAAAGTGTAAATTTTTAAAATAATACAAGAATCATAATTCATAGCCTCTAAACGATTTTAAGTAGGCTTTCTCGGAAATCTTCATAATGATTACAGAGGCTAAGCTGGAAGAAATGATCAATCAGGCCAAGACAGGCACTAAACAAAGGAAATTCAAACAATCAATAGAAATGATAATTGTCTTCAAAGATATTGATGTAAAAAAAGGCTTTGCGCTTAATGAAGTGGTCCAACTTCCAAAAACCAGTTCACCTGCTACAGTATGCATTATGGCTACTGGAGATATGGGTCAAAAAGCAAAGGAAGCAAAAGCAGATGCAGTTGTAGGATCAGAGGAATTAGATAGATTTGCAGCAAACAAAAGAGCATCTAGAAAATTCATTAACAAATATGATTTCTTTTTAGCAGATACTCAAATCATGCCAGTGGTAGGTAAAGTATTAGGTCAACTTTTAGGTCCAAGAGGAAAAATGCCAACTCCAGTTCCATTTAATGCTTCAATTGAATCATTTTTACAAAGATTTAGATCATCAATCAAAGTTAGAGCAAGAGCATCATTAGCCATGTCATGCAAAATAGGAGACGAGTCAATGGAAAATACAGACTTGGCAATTAATGCACATGCAGTATTAAGTGCAGTTGAAAAGAAATTACCAAGTGGTGAAAAGAATCTCAAAAGAGTAATCATAAAAACTACAATGGGCAAACCAGTTAAACAAATAGAAGAGGTCAGAAAGAAAAATGCATGAAAATAGAACAACATATCCTAAAAGAAAAGCTCAGATGTATCAGCAATTATTGGAAATTCCAAATAAATACAAAGTTATAGCTATCGTTAAAATAAACAAAGTTAGAGCATCGCAAATTCTTCCACTAAGAAAAGCACTCAAAGGTGAAGTTGAGTTTGTATGTGTAAAAGATAAAGTTGCACAAAAAGCATTAGGAAAATTAAATATTGTGGGAATCAAAGGAATTTCAGAAGAACTCACAGGTCAGTGTCTTTTCCTGTTTACCAATATGTCACCATTTAAGCTAAATGTGTTATTGTCAAAAAATAAAATTATGATGGCAGCAAGAGGTGGAGATATTGCAAGCGTAGACATTGTGGTACCAGCAAAAAACACCGGAATTGCACCAGGACCAATGCTTACAGAATTCAAAGAGGCGGGAATTCCAACAAAGATTGATCAGGGTACAATTTGGATTCAAAAAGATACCACTCCAGTAAAGAAAGGAGAAGCAATCAATGAAAAATTAGCAGCACTTCTGGGTAAACTAGATATCAAACCAGTAGAGGCAGGAATTTCACTTTACACTGCATTAGAAGAGGGCTTGAAATATACGGCAGAAGAGATGATTATAGATGTTGCAAAAATAAGAAACGCATTTACTCAATTTCATCAAGAAGCAATTTCACTATCTATTGAAGTAGCATATGTTACTGCAGAAAACATTAATCAAATTCTCAGTAAAGCGGCTCAATCTGCACGTTCTGTATCTATTGAATCAGGATTCATGACAGATGAAACTAAGGAACAGATATTACAGAAAGCTCATAGTCAAGCTAAATCTGTTTCAACTAAAGCAAAAGGTTACGCTGCGTCTTAGTCCAAACTTCCTTTAGCTCTGGGAAGATTCCAGTTGAATTTCATTGCAATCAATCTTAATGTAGTAGTTAGAATTATTCCCAAAATTGTTGCAGAATATAATTCTCCTCCAAAATATAATGTAAAGTAAAACACAGTAATTCCAATAAAACTTGCTGAAACATAAAATTCCTTGACAAAAACTATTGGAATTTGAGTAACAAAGACATCTCGTAGTATTCCACCACCTACAGCAGTAAGCATTCCTGCCAGCATTATTGCTAGAAAATTCAGCCCGACTAAATTATAAGCAAAGGTAGCCCCAATTATTGCAAAAACTCCCAATCCAATAGCATCAAATTTCAAAAACAGATTCCAATGTTTCTTGAGATGGGAATACAAGAAAAAAATCGAGACACCAGAAAGCACTGTAATTATCACATACACAGGATCAGAAAGAGAGTTTGGGAATTGCCCCATAACAATATCCCTAATTGTACCGCCAGCAACACCAGTAATTGTTGCTAATAGTAAAATTCCAACAATATCAGATTTATGTTCAATGGCTTTAAACGCACCAGTTACTGCAAAAGCCATCGTACCAAACAAATCTAGAACATAAATGAAAACTTGAGCAGAAACTGAAAAATCAACCAATTAAAATGAAAAATGAATAATTGTTAATTAACATTGATGTAAATAAAAATCAAAATTAAATTGAAAAAAGAAAAGATGTCTAGCCAAATAGAGAAGATAGACCTTCCATTGCGGCTTCTTCACTTTTACTGTGATCAACTGGTGCTTCTTTCTTTGCTTCACCTGCTGCTGCGGCTACCGGAGCGGCTGCTGCTACTGCTACAGGTGCGGCTTTGATTGCTTCTTCGATGTTAACATCAGCCAAAGCTGCAACTAGTGCTTTTACTTGAGCATCATTGACTGCAGCGCCAGATGCTTTAACAACTGAGCTGATGTTGGCTTCATTAACTTCTTTTTGTAGCTTGTGAAGAAGTAAAGCAGCATAAACATATTCCATTGTATCGAGATTTTCTTAGGGCATAATATAAAACTATGGTGAAATTAGGTTCTGTTACCTCTTCGGTTGTTAAACGAGGTGTTACCCATCGGTTGTTTTCATGCATTATAGAAAAATGAATGGTTATCTAAAATCTAATTATATTAAAATAATAAATTATATTTTTGTTCTAATTTCTTTTGGTGTATCACAAATTATGCCAAATCTATTGTAAATTTCTTTTGTAACTAAATCTGATTTAAATCCACCTTTTAGAGTTATAGGTGAAAAGAACTTTTTATCATTAGATGCTATATAAAACTGAGAGTTATCTAAAGTATTTTTAATGGTTATTGCTTCTGCTAAAATTTGTTTATCGTTTTTATTTTTATGTGGCTCATTACTCATAAATCCGCATATTTGTATGGCTTCACGTTCAATTTCTTCACGAAACATTCGATAAACTTCACGACGTAATTCAGTCTTCCATTGAAATTTCATCGTAGTATCTCTTCTTCGTTTTGCTGCAATCTCTTTATTGATGCGATTGATGTATTTTCCCTCATACGTAATTTTTAAGGACTTTGCCATTTCTTCAACCAATCCTAGATTTTTTTGAACTTCCGAAGAATCAACAGGCTCTATGCTGATAAATGAAAGGAGTTGTCTAGTTTTATTCAAACAAACATTTGATATTCTCGAAAATTCATCAAATAATGTTTCAATGGATATATTAGATTGTTGAATTATTTGTTTATCTACTTCATGTTTTACTGCTTTAATAATTACTCGATAAGTTTCACCTTCAACTGTTTTTGAAGAAATTCCAAATTGTTTATTTGGTTTTTTTCTAATTGTAGAAAGCAAATGCATTGATTCTTGAAAGAAGGGATGAATTACAGGTTTGCCAAATTTTTGGCTATTTACTTGAATACTTGCGGATACAATGATATTTGTATCAAGAAATACTTTCGTCATCAACTGACACGTCATCAGGTAACTCTTTTGGTATGTTTAATTCTTCCACCATACCATTGAGAACCTTCATGACTTTTTCATTATCAATTCCTTGTAAATCTACATCTTCGGATTCCAACAGATTAGTTTCTGACGCTTTATTTCGTAGTTTATAGGTATATTCTATTACTTTCTCTGTTACTTCTTCACTAGTTTCATTGGATTCTGTGATTTCGATAACATCGATTAGATTTGGAATTAATCTTAATGTATCTACTGCAACCTGTGGGTTGTCATGCATTTCTTTTGCATTGTAAAACCTATCAATCATTTTATCAATAATTAATTCTACATTTTTTATTGCATTATAAAAATAGAAACTGTTTGGATTTTGTATTGTAATCCATTTTGATTCAATATTTTTAGTAATACCTTGTAATTTTTTTAGAGTTAACACTATATCAGGATCTACGATCCCTGCATCTTCCATTCGATTTGCATGATCATAAATTTCATGTAAGATAGATACGTTGCTCAACTGTTTCGCCTCAAATTTATATTATTTATAACACTTTGCTCTCTTGTGGACATATAGTCGTATACCCTCCTTTTGCTTCATAAGATTGAATATCAACTTTTACTATCAAAGGATATGTATGTATCATAATACATATACACATTACTCCTATTTCAAATTTTGATTTGAACTAAGGTATGCCTAATTTCTCTAATGCCTATATATTATTTTTATAGGCGTTTTGTATCAAGGTTTTCCATTTATTATCTCCATTAACAGTAATTCCACAAGCCTCACTTGGTGTCCTTCCGTCTAATCCCATATGTGGTCTAACATAGTTATGATAAATCTGATAGCCATCGATCAATGGGGATTCATCTTTTTTCAAACCACGCATTACTTTCTCTCTGTCTCTAAATTCACCGTTTAGCCTTTCCATCTTGTTGTTGTTCATGTCACCTTGCAATCTGATATGACGAATATGGACAGTTCTTGATTCTCTTTCTCTTGCCCAAAATTCTTGTTTGTAGGCTTCTGCATACGAACCTAGACCGTCAGTAATGATTACTTTAGGTTTAGTTCCTGTCACTTGCTTTCCCTTTCTAAAAAGACTAGAGACGTCATGTTCCTCTTTTTTGTTTGCTACTTCCTGTGCTATCCAGAATCTAGTCTCATCAGCCATTATTCGATCGATCTAATACTTGATTATAATACTGATCAAGTTTGATTATTTTTTGTTTATCTTTGGTTGACAAAATAAAACCATGTGTTTAATTAATAAATAGATTATTTCAGAAATTTAGAAGACATGGAAAAAACCAACATGGAGGAGAAAATGGAACAAATTCTCAGAGATGAAAAAGACAAACTCCTATCCGAAATCCGTGAAGCAGTGCTAAAGAAAAAATCCATGATGGTAGACCCCAATAAAATATATTATAGAAAACGATGATTTTGATTTATCTTTTACTTGCATTCTGAATCAATGTTTTCCATCTGTTTTCACCCTCAATAGATATTCCACAAACTTCTGTGGGGGGCTTACCCTAATCCCATATGTGATCTAACGTAATTATGATAAATCTGATAACCATCGATTAATTGAGAATCATCTTTTTTCAGATTCTATCAAAAACAGAAATTCTAGTTTAGTATTTTCAGACTTCTACAAACAGAATAAAGTGTTCGTTTTAGATGCTTATCCACTAGTGTATCCATTCTGTGTCTTAAAACACGTTTTGCCTCATCTCTTTCAGAACCTGGAGGTAATGACAATACATTGTTAATGAATTCTGGAAGAGATTCACGAATCCAACCATCCAACATTGCATAAACTTTTGGTGGAATTAAATCGCATTTGTCTTTATCCAAATCTATGACTTCAGCATAATTTTCATGTTCAACTCTGTAAACTAGAGCTAATACAACATTATCAGGTGTAGGATGTTCAAGAATTTCAGTAGACCTAATACCAGTTTTACCTTGAGAAATTTTATTTTTTAGACCAACAGGAGTTACAATTACGCCGTTAATGCCAACTTTTCTTCCATCAACTCCTGTCACTACACCAAAGATGAAATCATAGAATTCTCCATTTTTTTTAGTAGAAAAAATATGAGCTCCTTCCCTTAATACAGGCTTTCTTCCAAACATGATTAGCATGCATTATGGAGTGTATTTATTGGTATCAAACTAGACATAATTACTCTAGTTACAACAATTACAAAACTAAAATAAAATTAGCAAAATATTTTTGAAATCAGGATCAATTGCTAGTATTTTATTCTGAAAGCATCTGATTATGTCTATTTGTAGACCGTAATGTGTAAAAACATTTAGTGTTTTAGCTTGCCAGCAATTTTTTTTGACTTGTAGTCTAAAACATATTTTTTAGATCAATAACACATGCTCATAAAAATAATTGTAATAGCTTCTATTTTGGCTCTAGGAGTGTTTATGCTCTCATCAGAAATTAATGATCTATTTCCCAATATCTCTAGTAATGTAATTGAACCTATGAAAGAGAATGCAAATAACTTGGGAATTAAAACTACAGAATCAGTTGAAAAGAGCCTTGACTCCTCAGTCAAAGTAGTGGATGAAACCAGTGATAAAATTAGTAACCAAATAAACAGTGCAAAAGAGTCTTCAAAGGATCTATTATCTGAAAAAATATCTCAAATAAACCCCGTGAAGAGCATCGACGATATATTTAAAAAACCTACTGATGAACTTGCAACTCAATCAACAACATCAACTCAATCAACAAACCTCTCAAATATTGATTCAAGTATTGAATCCAGCTATCCACACGTTGTTTATGAAGAACTTGATTTATCGATGATTCAACAATCTAATGGGGATGTCTTACTTCAGTATTCAGACGCTACTGGGAATACAAAAAGTATCAATGTAGTAATTAGAACTAGTGAAAAAGAAGTATTTTCTGGAACTTTTTTTACTTCAAATTTTAAGACTGTGATAAATGATGTTTCTAGAACATCATATTATGTGGATATCACTGTTGAGCATAAAGATTATGGTACTGTGACATCCTCTATATTCAATTCTGCAGATAGTATTGATTCTGAAATTACTGGGGAGTTTTATAAGCCATAATTTGGATTAATGTCATGAATTTCAGAAGTCATACTTGCGTATAATTTCTTAGTACATCTTAAATAATGATGACAAATCAATTTTTTGTGAATAGCATAATCTATGCGTGTCTTTTTGGATTAATGATAATTTCAGTAAATTATTCCTTTGCAGATGATTCTGAGCAGATTACTTTGTCAGGTGATCTTGCAAACAATCCTGTTGCACAAGACATCTTAAAAAAAATAGAGCAGACAAAAAAGTGGATTAAAGAACTAGAAGAGAAAAACTATGAAGCATTAGAAGCTAAAAAAGAATTAGAGACAAAAAGAGCACAGGCACTTGAAAAGCTAAATCAGGATCTCAGTGAATGGGAAGCACTATGGGAATATTACTCACCAAAAAACTCTTTTTCACGATTTGTTGATACAGTAGAAGAACCACAGATAAAAGAAGTGTTTTGGGATCAGTTTGAATTTCATCAAATTAAAGTTGATGCGGGACGGGATGCACTCAAAAAAGTTTTAGCAAATGGCGGTTCGCTAAAAGAAGCACATCAAGCATATCATAAAGCAGCCGAAACAAAACGAATAGAGCTAATTGAGGCAAATAGCATCTTTAATGTAAATCACAACTTGGCATATTACAATCAGCAGATTATGTTTAACAAGCAAGGGCAGTTTATTGAAACTCCAATAACTGGTGAACAACTACGAAAATACTATACAGATTACAGAACTAATCCTGCATATCTATAAGCAAATCCTGATGATGTAATATCATGGGAGGATTTAGGAAAAACAACTCCAGATACAGAGTGTAGAAAAGGATCTGTCATTGTGTATCGTTTTCATGCAAGTGACTATGTCTGTGTTTCAATGTCAACTGCAGAAATGTGGATACGACATGGAATGGGAGAAATCAATGGAAATTCTATAACATCTAATGTAGATTCGGTAACTCCACTGACAAAATGTGATGAAGGATTAACAGTGGTCTATGCTTTAGAGTCTGGAAAATATTCATGTGTACTACAAGAAACTGCAGACTCGTGGATAGCACAGGGGATTGCAGAGCATCATGATCCACAATCATACATTTTAGATAAAATTCAAGACAAGGACACATCAGTAATGATTCAAGAAGTAAATCAAAAATTGCAAGAATTTGATGATGCCCTTGCATTAAAACAGGTAGAGCTAAAAGATACCTATGATAAAAAATACTCTGATGCATTAGCACAATCAAAGGCAGATGAGAAAAGTGCAATAAAAGATCAGAGTGAGCGTTCGGGTATGACAAAAAAGGAGCTTAGCATTAAAATCATGCAAATAAGAAAAAAATATGATTCAACACAGGACAACATCTTGCAAGAAAAGATAGAAGATCTAAAAATACTAGATGATGTTCACAAAGAAAACGTAAAGAAATTTGCTGATTCATATGAGTTTGATCCGTATATCAAGATAGTTGTGAATTCTGATTTGTCAAAATATGATGCAGTAAAGAAAAACTAGTTTCTGGTTAAGATTAGGGTTTTAGGGGCATTATATCCAAGTTAGATTATATTTAATGAATTATTAATCGACAATTCTTAATATCAGACTAATAGATGTTCATCGTTGGAGAAAAAAGAAATTCTAAGGGAATTTTCATCTGACCCAGACAGATACTACAAGGTTAAATTATTTGAAGAGCAAGGATTTGTCAGAAAATCATGCTTAAAATGCAAAAGATTCTTCTGGACTTTAGATTCTGGAAGAGAATTATGCCCAGATGATGCAGAGGATACATATTCGTTTATCGGAGATCCTCCAACCACAAAGAGATTTGATTATACACAAGCTTGGAAAGAAGTAGAATCATTTTTTGTGAAAAATGGTCACACATCAGTTTCAAGATATCCAGTTGTTTGTAGGTGGCGAGATGATCTTTACTTTACGATTGCATCTATTGTAGATTTTCAAAGAATAATGGGTTCAAAAGTTGTCTTTGAATTTCCTGCAAACCCATTAGTTGTTCCGCAAACTTGTTTAAGATTCAAGGATTTAGAAAACGTCGGAGTAACTGGAAGACATTTTTCTAGCTTTTGTATGATTGGACAACATAGTATTCCAAATTCTCAAGGATATTGGAAAGACAAATGTGTAGATTTAGACTTTAGGTTATTAACGAATCAATTTGGAATAAAAAAAGAAGAAGTCGTATTCGTTGAAGATGTGTGGGCAGGTGGAGGCTCTTTTGGTTCATCATTAGAATATTTTGTTAAAGGATTAGAGCTTGGCAATGCCGTATTTACTGAATTTCAAGGAGAATTGGGAAAACATACAACACTTGATCAGAAAATTATCGATATGGGGGCAGGTCTAGAAAGATTTGCATGGATTACGATGGGAACCCCAACTGCATATGATTGTTGTTTTGGTCCAATCACAAATAAATTATTTCAAAAAATAGGAATTAATTCGGACACAGAACTACTAAGAAGATACTTTACAGAAATTGCAAAGGGTTTAGAAAATTTTGAGGATTTGATTGATGTTAGAAAATATGCAATAAAGAAGGTAGGATTAACAGATGATCAAGTAAATCGGATCATTACCCCGCTAGAAGGAATTTATTTAATTGCAGATCATCTTAGGACCTTAATATTTGCAATTTCTGATGGTGCACTTCCAAGTAATGTTGGTGGAGGATATAACTTGAGAATGATTTTGCGCAGAGTCATTGCAACAATGAATAGAATGAATTTGAAATTAGATTTAGATGAACTGATTGATGCACATATTGATTATCTAAAAGAAACATATCCGGAACTGAATTCAAGCAGAGAAGATGTAAAAACAATTCTTAGAATAGAGGCTGGAAGATATGAAGAATCAAAATCAAGAATGGAAAAAGTTGCATCAAGACTCAAAGGAAAAGGAAAACCACCTACAGTAGATGAATTGATCACAATGTACGAATCAGATGGGATTACTCCAGATTATCTAAAAGAGCTTGACGTAATATCAGAAATTCCATCTACATTTTATGCAAAGTTATCAGATTTGCATCAATCTGAGAAGAAAGGTAGGGTAGAAAAACTGCCATTAGATGATCTTCCAGAAACGGACATGTTGTTTTACAAAGAGGATCCGATGGAATTTGAGGCCAAAGTTCTCAGAGTATTTGATAAATCAGTAGTGCTAGATAAAACATCATTTTATGCAAGAGGTGGAGGACAAGAGCCTGATCATGGAACCATTGCAGGAGCCAAAGTAATTGATGTCAATAAACACGGGGGAGTAATTATTCATGAGATAGAAGGCCAGACTCCAAAAGAAGGAAGCATGGTATCATGTAAAGTTGATGTAACACGCAGAGCAAACATAACAAAAAACCACACAAGTACACACATTCTAAATTCATCAGCAAGAGGAGTATTAGGTTCATGGATATGGCAACACTCTGCATTCAAAGAAGCAGATCATGCAAGATTAGACATTACACATCATTCATCATTAACAGATCAACAAGTGCAAGATATTGAAAATGTTGCAAACGATATTGTTGCAAAAGACATGTCAGTAACTATTGAAAACTATGATAGAGGAACTGCAGAGCAAAAATATGGATTTAAAATTTATCAGGGGGGTGTAGTTCCTGTCAAATCAGTTAGAATTGTATCAATTGAAGACTTTGATGTTGAAGCATGCGGTGGAACTCATGTCAAAAAAACCAAAGATGTAGAATTAATCAAAATTACCAAAACAAAGAGAATTCAAGATGGAGTAGTTAGACTAGAGTTTGTTTCAGGACCAACTGCACGAGAATATGTAAAACAACAAGAAATTGAGCAATTAAAGAAAGCAGAAGAATCAGTACAGAAAGAACTCAAAGATAAACAAAGAGAAGAAGAAAGACAAAAAGCAAAAGAAAAGATCCCAGCATTGTTAGAGCAAATTGCAACGCTTTCCAATACCGGAGTAATTGATGAGATTGAGATTAATGTAAATTCAATAAAATCATGTTTTACAAATTCAAAACAATATGATGAATTTTTTCACATGAATTTTGGCAAAAAACTAGTCAAAGCAAATCCAAATTCAGTTTATGTCGGGATTTTTAAGTCAGACCCAACTATTCGAGTAATAGTATACTCTGGTGATGAGGCATCAAAGAGCAAAAATGCTGGAAATATTGCCAAATCTGTGGCTGAAATCCTAGGTGGAGCAGGCGGTGGAGACGCAAAATTTGCTCAGGGTGGAGGAAAAGACACATCTAAAATAGATGAGGCAATAGCCGAAGCAAAATCAATGATTTTAGGATGAGAATGTTATGCAAATAAAATGGAATGAAATTGAATCAAAGTGGAGAAAAAGATGGAATGATACCAAAGACTTTGAAACAGACCCAAATACCAAAGAAAAAAAATTCATCACAGTTGCATATCCATATCCAAATTCACCTCAACACATAGGACACGGTAGAACTTACACATTAGCTGATGTTCATGCAAGATTTTATCGAATGAAAGGATTCAATGTATTGTTTCCAATGGCGTTTCACTATACGGGAACTCCAATTCTTGGAATGGCAAAAAGAGTAGAGGCAAATGACAAAGAGATAATTGAAAATTTAAAAAATATTTATGGAGTTTCAGAGGAATCAATTAAAACATTTGTCGAACCAGTAAAGATTGCAGATTATTTTCATAAAGAAATCAAGACAGGAATGATAGAGATGGGATATTCAATTGATTGGAGAAGAGAGTTTACAACAATTGATCCAGGGTATAGCAAATTTATTGAATGGCAAATCAACACATTAAGAGAAAAGAAGCTAATCATTCAGGGTTCACATCCAGTTGGTTGGTGTCCAAAGGATCAAAATCCAGTATCACAACATGACACACTAGGTGATGTAGAGCCAGACTTTACTGAATACATTTTGATCAAATTCAAATATGAAGATTTTATCATTCCAACTGCAACACTACGGCCTGAAACAATTTTTGGTGTTGTGAATCTTTGGGTCAATCCAGAAATCATTTACAAAAAAATTACAGTGGATGATGAAAAATGGATTGTAAGTGCAG
>JBKKCM010000010.1:0-2764 GCA_046712755.1 Nitrosarchaeum sp.
GTATATTATATAGAATCAAAGAACCGTTAAAAATAGTTACCCAAGGAGTGCTGTTTTTTACGACAACTTTTTTGTCCAACAATGTCCATCTTGTATTATTGCAAATTATCTTCTTTTAATTTTTAAAACATAATGAAATGTACGATTAATTTATCATAGTGTTTGAAACAATCAGAGTATGCAATATGATTAATTTCTGTCAACGTTTTTTCCATCTATGTATACCTGGGATGAGTTCTGTCAAATCGGTTTGACACTCTCATCAGTTTCAGGTTTTAATCCACAGTTGGTTGCCTCCATCATGGGCAATATTTTAGGCTACTTTGAAACAGAATAAAGATAATGAAAAATTATTGATTTTCATTCATACCCACAATTAGGACAAGCAGTAGTATCAGTGTCTTTTTTTACTAAACCTGCAAATTTACAGCCACATTCAAGACAGATACACACTTTTCTCTTCCAAAGTTTAGTACGATAATAAGGAATCATAAATCGAGATATTTTTCTGAATCGCAGTTTCAGATCTTCATTAAGATAATAGATTCCAAGGACACGTTTTGCGCCTTTAATCCCACGATTTCGAGGATCTTTATAGTGAGTCCTTGCGTGATTGTATCTTTTTGCTATTGAAATTACATATTCCATTTGAGCTATCACTGAGCTATCAGATTTTACAGATAATAAAGACAGATTATGACGTTTTTCTAATTATTCTCTTCCCGTGTCTTTAGGTTTACCTCTAGATCTTTTCTTTGGAGTCCTACCTTTTTTCCTATTTTTAACAAAAACTTTGTCAAAATTAGATAGTATTTTGGTAGAATCATTTGAAAATTTCTCATACTCTGCTTCTTGCTGTTTACGTGGCATATTCTCCAGAATTTTTTTAACGTCAGCATCCATCTGTTTCATAGATTTTTTACCAATTCGGCTTATTTTTTTAAGAATCTTGCTATCTGTCATGACATAATATTCATTCATTGCAAGTATTCTAGCCCAAAATTCAACTCCTCCTCTAAGTGATTGATTATGACTCAAACCGTAGACATCACGCAAAATATCTAAAATTTTCTTTTCTTCAGATGTGAATTTTGCTGATATGGTGTGCCACTCTGTCATTTAATGTGTATACAAATTTCGATATTAATTTCTCTTATTATTGTATAATATGAAAGAGATGGATGATTCGACTATAATTGACTTTGGTGAGCGGAAAATCTCGCGGATGAACTTTAGCCATATTGTAACCATTCCAAAAAAATTCATTCAAAGTACACAGTATGAGAAAATCACATCAGTGCGAATGATCATGTCAGATGGTTATCTAAAACTTGTACCTGTACGCGCAAAGAATGGAGATGAGGAGGTAATCTGTAAATGATGAAAACAGTAAATACGATAAACTCTCTTACAATGAATGATGAGGTCCGCACAAATGTGCGGTCTGATGTGGGAAAAATGACGCATGAACAAAGCCAAATAACAACTGCAAAACAAAACAGAATCACAAAAAAAGACAGCCTTCTTTCAAACCAAGATATACTACGCTGGTATGACAACCTAGCAAGAAGCAGTGTTGTAACAGCAGAAGTGAGGCTACGAAAACTAGGCAAGTTCTGTGAGAATAACAAAATGACTCCAAAGGAGTTAATCGAGTTAGGACTCAGAGATCCAAGGGCAGTAGCAGACCTTCTAGAGGACAACATCACAACAATGGAAAAGAAAAGATACGCGCCTCAGTACATCAAGACAATAGTTACATCAGTCAAGTCATGGTTACATCACTTTGACATCGAAGTAAAGCGAAGAATAAAGATTGCAAATGTGGATGCAACACCAACGCTTGTAGATGAGCGAGTTCCAGAAGCATCAGAACTTACAGAGTTGTTCAATAGAGCAAATCTAAGGGCTGGTGCAGTGATATCACTGATGGGAAAAGCTGGATTGCGACCACAAGTGCTGGGAAATCACAACGCAACAGATGGACTGATGATACAAGATCTGCCAGAGCTTGAAGTGATACACGGGATTGCAAGGTTTACAAAAACACCTGCAAGAGTTGTCATCAGAAGAACACTCTCAAAGGCAGGACACAAATACTTTAGTTTCATTACAGAAACTGGAGCAGAGAAAATACTTGCATACCTCAATCAACGAATGATTGACGGTGAGATTCTAAGTCCTGAAAGTCCTGTGATAGCACCTTTTTCAAAGTACAAAAGATTCCGCGGAAAAAACGAAGAGAAAAAGTTTCTTTGTACTGCAATAATTGAAAGAGATGTACGAAATACCATGAGACCGCGCTTCAAGTGGAGACCGTATGTGCTAAGAGCGTTCTTTGATACACAGTTGCTGATTGCAGAGTCTAGAGGAAAAATAGCTCATGACTTTCGTGTTTTCTTTATGGGACACACTGGTTCCATGGAGGCAAAATACACAACAAACAAGAGCATACTTCCAAAAGCACTGACTGATGAGATGTACGAATCTTTTAAAAAATGTCAGGAATTTTTGGACTATGAGACCAACACAAAACAAGACGAAGAAATCACAAAACAGAGAGTTGTGACATCAGAAGAGTTTGAAAAATTGGTGACAGAAGGTTGGCAGTTTCTTGGAACATTGCCAAATGGTAAAATTGTTATCAAAAATAGGCAGGGCTTGGACTAACAGATAGTATGGGCCCACAGGGATTTGAACCCTGGATTTTCGCCGTGTAAGGGCGACGTCATAACCGATCTGGACCATGAGCCCAGAAACATTC
>JBKKCM010000011.1:0-6840 GCA_046712755.1 Nitrosarchaeum sp.
AACGGAATTTATGGTCGAAATAACAGGTTATGGGATAGCCATAATTGTTTTTCTTGTTATTACATTAACAGTTGGCACTTTAACATACAAGCTTGTACAAAAAAGTGGCAAAAGATTAATCGTCGCAGGAAAAAGTTTGCCTCTATTTATGGTTGGAACTATGCTAGTGGCACAATCAGTTGATGGTAATTCATCACTTGGAGCTGTTGCACTAATTTACCAATTTGGTTTCTGGGCAGGTGCTGTCATACCAATTGGACTCGGTATTTGCCTTCTTCTTACTGGTTTGGTCTATGGAAAAAGACTCAACAAAATATCTATGTTTACTTTACCTGATTACTATTTCAGAAGATATGGAAATGCTTCAGAAGGAATTTCTGGCATCTTGATGATAGTAAGTTTCACTATACTGGTTGCTGGGAATTTTGCTGCGAGCGGTTTTATCTTACAGACTGTTTTAGGGATCCCTTTCTTATTGGCAATTATTATTGCAGCATTAGTAGTCTTAACGTATACCATCGCTGGAGGATTATTTGCTTCTGCATATACTGATATTTTCCAAATATATCTTGCAATTGGTTCATTTTGGGCAGCTTTCCTTTTCTTTGCAGGAGGATTTTCTGGAGTTTCATTTGACACAATTATAGCTAGTGCTCCACCTGAATTTCTTGATCTTTCTGGACTATTTGATACTGCAAATGGCGCTTTGATTAATTGGGCTGGAATACTGGCATTAGGATTAGGTGATATAGTTGCGTTGGACTTTATGGAAAGAGTATTTGCAGCAAAAAATCCAAATACAGCACGTCGAGGAGCTTTCATGGGAGCAGGACTCACATTCTTTACTGTGATACCAATTGGCATGTTAGGAATTATAGCATTTCACTTTGTGCCAGGACTTGCAGATCCCTATACTGCACTACCAGAGTTAGCTCTCAATCATATGCCATTTGCAATAGGGGCAGCACTGTTAATGGGAGTACTTGGAGCTTCAATGTCTACTGCAAACGGCGGTATGCTTGCTGTATCTGCAGTAATTTCCAGAAATTTACTTCAAAGAATTATCCGACAAAGATGGTTAGGCAAAGGTACTTGGAATGATTCTAAATTACTTGGAATAACTCGACTATCAGTAATTCCAGTTATGATAGCTGCACTTGCACTTGGTTACGCTATGCCTCAACCTGGAATATACTTGATTCTTGCATTTGATGTTGTATTTGCTGGAGCTCTTGCCCCATTGACATTAGGATTATTCTGGAAAAAAGCCAACATGCCAGCGGCTCTGGTATCGCTTATTGTTGGTACATTACTTAGATTAGTATTGTACTTTGTTATGCCAGTTGAGTTGGCAGGTTTAGATACAATGATACCTCCGGTCGTCTCTTTTACACTCTTTATCATAGTAGCTCTTGCAACTCAGAAGAGATGGCCAGGTAAAGAACGACATGATGTCAATGACTATGTTCCTCCAGAAGAAGATGTAATATCAGGTGAAGACTTGAAACATTTCCATGCTGGTCAACAGGGATCTAGTCGCCAAGCTACTTAATTCAAATTGAATTACTAAAAATTATCACATATTTCTATCTAGTTAATTCGTTATTGAAATATTGATGTCTTAACTTGTTAAGAAATGATATTTTTTTACTCTTTTCTATTTTATTTAGTATTTTGTTTTTATAATGTAAAGATCTAATGTTATTTGGATCAATTTCCAATGCTCTGTTATAGTATTTTAAGGCCTCATCCAATCTATCGCATTCAAAAAGCAAATAAGCTTTGTAACTTAATACATACTCATATTCTGGCTCAATTTCAATAGCCTTATCGCAATGAATCAATGCAGCTTCATACTTTTTTTGATGAGCCAAAATCCAAACCATTGTACATAGTGCCTTGACATGTCTGGGGTTAATTTCCAAGGCTTTATTGCAATATGAAATAGCCTCTTCATATTTTTTTAAAAAATGCAGGGTTACCCCTTTACTATATAACGCACGAACATTATCAGGTTCAATTTCCAATGCTTTATCAAAACATGTTATTGCTTCCTGATATTTTCCTATTCTATTGTATAAGAAACCTTTGTGAAGGTGAGATTCAACATTGCTTGGATCAATTTGCAAAGCTTTGTCAAAAAAAAGTGTAACGCCCTTTGGTGGTACCCCAAGTAAATCAAGTACAAAACCTTTCGCGATTAATGCATCAACATTATTTGGATTGCTTTCCAAAGCCTTGGTATAGAAAGAAAGTGCTTCATCATATTTGCCGCGCTTTTTAAGTTCGTTACCCTCAGCATACAAATTTAATGAATCATTATGTTCTATGTCTATAGATTTATCAATGCATGATATAGCTTCTTCATTTCTTCCAAGCTTACCTAATACAAGTCCTTTATTGTATAGTGCACTAGAATTATTTGATTCCATCTCTAGAACTTTATCAAAACTTGCTACAGCTTCTTCATTTATTCCAAGTTCTTTAAGAGCTAATCCTTTATGTAACCATGCAACAATACTATTTGCATCTGTTTCTAGGACTTTATCGAAGCATGATATTGCCTCTTTAAAATTATTTTTTTTAGAAAAAGAAATTCCCCTACTAATAGTTTCATTTGAATTTTTTAAAAATCTAACATTCATGAATACTAGTTATGTTTAGACTTATTGAAGATTTATTTCTTATCTATTGATAACTAAACTAAAAATTTTATTACATTTAAGAATTTTTTTAACTTATCAATATACACGGTAATTTATTGGAAGTTTTATTAATTTGGTAATATTATGCTTTTCAATGGTAAGTAAGCAAAACATGATTGCAGTAATATTGATTATATTAGGTATTGGCCTGACTCAGTTTAAAACTTCACAACCCTTTACTGTGGGCCTTGGAGTGGGAATAATTGTAATTGCATCATTGTGGATAGTTATTCTTATAATACGAGACTTGAAGAAGAAATAATTTTCATAAATTTTAACTATTGGATAATAATTGCCATCATGTCCCAAAACTTTGTATCTATAATTCATCTTAAAACCCCATAATACATCAAAAACATATGTGGTTATGTTATAATTTTATTTCTCTGAGTGTGATTAGACAATCTAGAGAATTTGATTCTTTTTACACGAGAATTATCATAGGATTCAATTCGAATTAAATTATTTTGATTCTTTTTTAGAATAATAAAAATTTAAACAAAAATAATCTCATATCATTTATCTATTTGAAAATTATATAAGCTTCTATTCCAAGTTTATCATATGCCTGGCAAAGGTTACTCTACAATCGGATTAAAGCCTGATCTTCTAGCAAGATTACATAACATCACTAATACATATTATCCAGGGATGTTTCTTCCTAGCACACTAATAATTATGATGAATGAAGTTAAACGTGGATATTATAGTGTAAACTTTCATAATATTAAATTAGATTCATCTGGACGTTACAATTCTATTACTATTAGACTAGATGTAGATAATTGGCTAAAAGAAAATTATAAAGAGTTGAAGGAAAAATATGAACAAAAATATCATGTCAAATGTTTTACTACATTTACAAGTTATTTTCTGGCAAATTTGTTTGAATCAAAACTTGATGCTCAAAATCACGTAATTAGATTAAAAGAATCTGATTTTGAATGGCTTCAAGAAGAGTATATAAAATTTAAAGATGATAGTAAACTGAAATATCCAATACCAACATTTGAAAAATTTGCTGATGTATGCCTTAATGAATTATTTAACAAAATCAAATCAGCACAGGAAATTCTAACACTAACAAATTTTTCTAGTAATTTAGATTTTAAAAATATTAAAAAAATTTAAAGTGGAGTCTTTGTATCTAATAATCTTGCATTGGTGACTTCACCATCTTTTTCCTGTATTTCAAGATCCACAGTGTATTTTAGATCATCTTTCATGAAATTAACTTGAACATCCCATGCCTCCCTTGGTCCTTTTTCAGGAATTTGAAATGTTTCATTGACTCTAAAATCACTCACATTTCCATACAGGGCAGAAATTACTCTTTTAGATTCTCTTGCAATATCTTCTTTTGAACTGACCTTTGTCATACATTCGTAATGTGTTTACATGTATAAAAATTTTGTAAACTTATTTCTAACATAAATCGATTTTAGTTTTAATATTGAAGTTTTGTAATTGATTTTTTTTGAGATGAATAAAATAGATTAGAAAAAAGTAAATTACACATACTTGTTTATGATTTATCTGTATGTTTCGATATCAATTTTATTAAATTAGTAAATAAATACGTAGTTTACTTAGAATGTTTAATTATTCAACTGTAATGATAAAGTGGATACAAAATGGGAATGGAATTTTACGGTGATGATTTTAACGGAGCTGATGTTGCACCATTTGTTGGTATCAACACATTCTTACATTTACCTTGGATAAGATCACATCAAGAATTAATTAATGCAAAACCAGACGTTGCTATTATAGGTGAACCATTTGATTTTGGAACCACGATTCGTCCTGGTGCACGTTACGGTCCACGTGCAATTCGTGCAGCGTCTACCATTCCATCACCACCATATGAGCGATTTAATATTGAAACAGGGGCAGATCCATTTGGAACTTTTAGAACTGTTGATTATGGCGATGTACAAGTTTCACCTGGGGATGTAATAGAATCACATAAAAGAATGACAAAAAAAGTCAAGGAGGTTCTTGATGAAGAAGGGATCCCTGTCATGTTAGGTGGAGATCACTCAATTACATTCGCAAATGTTCGTGCATTTGCTAAAAAATATAAAAATATTGGTATGATTCACTTTGACACTCACGCCGATTGTGCACCGCAAGGTCTTACGGGTTACAAGTATGATCATGGAGCACATATTAGAAGAATAATGGAAATGGGTTGTTTGAAAGGAAAAAATTACACTTTGGTAGGACCAAGAGGATATTGGCCAGGACGTGATTTGTATAAATGGATGGCAGACCAAGATTTCCAATGGTTTACAATGCTAGATGTTGAAGAATTGGGAATTGACATGATTGCTAAGGAGATAGCAGATAGAGCTAATGATGGAACCGATGCAGTTTATCTTAGTTGGGATATAGACTCTTTTGATCCTTCTTATGCACCCGGTACAGGTGAACCAGAACCAAATGGTCTTACCTCAAGAGAAGGAATGAGAATGGTAAGATTATTATCAAAATCATTTGATCCTAATAGATTTGCAATGGACCTTGTGGAGGTAGCTCCTGCTTATGATGTAAGTGATAACAGTTCATACAATGGAGGTATCACATCTGGACTTGGACAAAGACTCATTATAGAACTATTAGCTGGTTTGTCACTTACAAAGCGAGGTTTACAAAATGGTGATCCTGTACGACCACACAATTACCGTGGAACTGGAAATACATATCACTTTAGCGATGGCCCACGTGCACAAATTCCAAAACGAGATTGATCTACATCAAGATAACTGTAAAAGGAGAACCTGATACCTTTCCTTTTACAAAAGTTTACCAATATTCTAGTAAATCAGATGAGGAAATTTTCATTAACTCGGCAATTCTGATAAAAGACAGACTAGACAAGAATCTTAAAATCAATATCAACGAAGCTATTCTTGTATATTCTTCGTTTATTGTTTCTAAACTTCGTGATGGTATCCCAATTGAACAAATTCAAAAAAATGCATCACAACTCTTAGGTCCAGAACAAGTAATGATCGGAGTTCCTGAAACTTTGAGAACAATGTCTTTTGAGGTTATGCTTGATGATGGATGCATGAAATTTATTATTTTGAATACTCCAATCCAAATTTCTGATTATATTCTAAAATCTACTTGAATTAAAGGTAAAAACATGATAGAAGAACTAATCAAACAACTTCCAACAGCAACTCCTCTCTTTGTACTCGTTGCTGGATTTGTGATAGGTCTTTTTCATGCATTTGAGCCTGATCATGTTGTTGCTGTAGCGACACAAAATTCAAAATCTACACAAAAAAGTTCTTTATCATTTTTTAAGCAGATTCGCTCAGGTGCTATCAAAAGCTCAATTCTAGGCGCATTATGGGGAGCTGGACATACTTCCTCACTGGTTCTTGTAAGTTTGTTAATTTTTGTATTCTCGATGAATATTCCAAATGAAATGTTTAGTAATTTTGAATTTGGAGTAGGTGTGATGCTTGTGATTCTTGGAGTCTTTACATATCTTAATCGAAGATTAGTTGGAGAAAAGCACATTCACACTCACACTCATGACGATCTAGTTCATACACATCCTCACACCCATGATAAAGTACACAGTCACGGACACAAGTCGTACATTATCGGTTGTATTCATGGATTAGCAGGAAGTGGAAGTCTAGTGGTTTTGGCACTTTCAACATTGCATGATTTGCAAACTATTTTATCATTTATTCTGGTTTTTGGAATAGGATCAATTGTTGGAATGATGTTGGTAAGCAGTGCTATAGGATTACCGTTTTCACTTTCAGTTTATTCTGAACGAATCAACAAGATTTTGCGTTATTTAGTTGGCTCAATTAGTATCATAATAGGCATTGACATTTTATACAATATTGTCATGAGTGGGAGTTTTTTTGGATTGAATATTACCAGCATCTGATCTTGCAATGATACCAAGATCACAAAATGGATACAAGTTTTCTAGTGCAAATCTTTAGAGCAAATTCAAAATTCTGCATAAAATACTGAAACTTAGACAATTAAAAAATCTAGTCCTCTCAAGTTTTTCGTATTTCATGAAAATCTGAGTGGAGTACTATTTTTCTGACTATTTTTGTTATGTCGTAAACTAGTCTAATAACATCCCTTGTTG
>JBKKCM010000012.1:0-15508 GCA_046712755.1 Nitrosarchaeum sp.
TAAATTAATAGTACAATTCATTATGTTTTTAAAATTAAAAGAAGATATTTTGCTATAATACAAGTTGGTCATTGTTGGACATAAAAGTTGTCGTAAAAAACTGCACTCCTTGGGTAACTATTTTTAACGGTTCTTTGATTCTATATAATATACTTGTTAAGTGAGCAGGATCTAATCGATCGCATCGTAAATGTAAGAAATTTGAATACCAATTGTTTCAAATATTTGGAAGAATCGTCAAAAGATCTTTTGACTCAGCAAATCATTTACGCAGTTGCAAAACTTGTTGCAAAAAAAATGGAGCCTGTGAGACTTTCTGAGATTGCTCAAAGTGTATCCAACACAACTAACAAAGCGCAACAAGACAATATCCGCTTAACAATTGAAAAAACTCTGCTAAAATGCGGTATCATTGAAAAACTTCGATATTCGGTAAGAGATGTACGATACATTCTTACAGCATATAGGTTTCAAAAAACACAAAATATTGATAGTTTTAGGGGCGATAGAGTAGATAACATTGGCCAAATTTTTGAGCTTCCAAAGAGTCTATGGCCAATCCCAGATGAATATTTTTTACTTAAGGTCACAAAAAGCAGTCTTGAAGCCACACTGAAAAAAATAAACTCCGATTTTGATTCTGGATCTATCTCAAAGGGAAGATATGAAAATATAATTCTTGATTTGAACAATAAATTGGAAAAAGTAACAATCAAGATTCGTGTACAATATGAAAAGCTAGATCCATTGGTGATAAAATGAAGATAGTGTTAATTTTCATAATTGCGATATTTGTAATTGGTATCCAATATGGATATGCTGAAGAAAAAAATATTTTGACAGTAAGATATTTTGACAATTATGACGCACCATACGAACTTGAAATTGACTCGGATCAAAACTACATCATTTCACAAAGTTATTCATGGGTGCGGGATCAATCAAGCAGGTATAACCTTATTGGATATTCTATTGATGGAAATGATATTGTTGAAATCTCAAGAAAGGCTAGAGGCAATTTCACACTTGACATTGCAATGGATGTGCCACATTCGATAGTTTTTTTTGCAGTTCCGCAGTTTCCTTTGTCGGTAACAGGTTTGACCGATTACAAGTTCAATCCAAAATCCCCGACCGACGATAACTGGTTTGATTCAAACACATCCGTAAGAGTGGAATTTCCATCAATTCTGCAAAATTCAGAAACGGTTGTAATCGATTCCCCAAAGACGATAACTGCTAGATGGAATATGGATTATACTGCGGTTGTAGCAATAATACTATCGGTAATTACGGCTTGTGTGACTATAATATACATAAAAAAGAGATCACGAATTAAAGAGGCACAAAAGAAAACCATCTCTGAGAAAGGCGTTATGGATCAAAAACTGATTCATGATGATCAATATGATTCTGATATTGACAAATTACTAGAGACAAAAGCACTTGAGAAGCTAGAATCGTATTTTGTCACTGGCTTGATTGATGAGGAAAAGTATCTTAGAATAAAAAACAAACTGGCCACTACAAACGCTAAACAGTAATCTGTGGATTTAATACCCTTTTGGCACTAAATCAATCCAAAAAATGCAGAATTATTTTTGTTAATTTTCTTATTCATATGCTCATATGCGAAAGGTGTTTTATGATTTGAGCATACAATTCCAATTAAATTGAGCACAAATCTTGATGAGAAATACGTTTTTGTACGATGCGAACAATTTTGATATATAACACGGATGTGATATACATTCATTGACAAAAAATAGAATGCCTGTCATCGTGTTATTCTTTGCCTTAGTGGGTACAATATTTAGCTCCATTCCAATCTATGCTCAAACTGGAGAGCCCTCTTCTGGAGAACCACCAGAATCGACAACACCACCAGAATCGACAACACCACCAGAGCCATCTGATCCAATAATAGATCCACCATCCAGATCTGACATCATAACTTCCCTCTTAGAACAATCGAGTGTCCAAGTAGACGATAAAATACAAGACCTTGAGAGTGCGGATATAGTAATTCCTGAATCAGCAATATCTGCCTTTGATGAAGGACAATTATTACTTGAATCTGCATTAGTTGCTCTTAATGAGAACAACTTGGAGCATGCTGAAGATCTTGCATTAGAAGCACTTTCACTTTTTGAGGATGCATCAGAACTTCTATTTGATGCAGAGGATAGTGTCCATCAACAAGAAGAAAGCGATGCAGAGAGTGCTGAACAACAGGCAGCAAGCGATGCAGAGAGTGCCAGCCAACAAGAAGAAAGCGATGCAGAGAGTGCTGAACAACAGGCAGCAAGCGATGCAGAGAGTGCACGTCAACAAGAAGAAAGTGATGCAGGGAATTGATGATAATGATGAAAAATTTCACTGCAGTAGATTCTACCCTAGACCCAACCCAAGAAACTACTGTCTACCACACCAATTTAGATAAAAATGATTACGCAACTAATTTTGTTGTTAGATTTATAGATCAAGATGGTGTTGAACATGTATTTTATACATTTTCAAAAATAGATTTTGTTAAAAGTAGTGAGATTAAATTTCAATTAGATTCTATACCAAGTAAAGATAAAGAACAATTTTATGAATTTGTTTCACAATCAATGAAGAATACTAATTCTGTACGATTCGATGTTTCTATAGATCTGTTGGCTGCAGACGGCAGTCTTATTGAGACACTTAATTACAAAAAATGTTTAGTTGAAGAGTATTTTGTTTATGTAAATGATTCAAAAGGTAAATTCAGTTTTCTTGAAGATGCAAACTCTAAACTAGAAATTAGAGATGCAACACAATTCGAGTGTGTAGGATTTACAATTGATGTTTAATTATTTGAATTAAAATGAAAAGTATTTTCATCCTAATTCTACTTTTAATTGGTATTTTATCCCAATCATCTTATTCTCAGTCACTAGAAAATGAATTAACTATCCGTATATCTCCAGATGGCAAAGCCAGAATTATAGAAACTATGAATACTCCAACAACTGTCTCTCGCATCAACACTGAGTTAATTTCTAACAAAACATCAAATCTATTGACAGTTGATGAAAACAATATTTTTTTGAGTAATTCACAAAATGGAAATCAACTAAAAATCAATTCTTTGGGTGCATCACATGTTACTTTATCCTATAATGCAGATATAATTAAAAATGATTTAGGAATTTGGCGAGTGAATTATAATAGCAATTTGCAATCAACAGTAATTTTACCCTCTTTATCAAATATTCTTTCTGTGAATAATATTCCCTTAGATATTGTTGATAATGTAATTACTATGCCACCAGGACAAATATCTATGAGTTATACTATTAGAGAAGTAAACACACAGAATTTCCAAGTTTATTCTGATGGATCATCATATACAGTTCAAATTATGACAGGATCACAAATCAACTCTTTTAAACACGATTCTGGAATGATCTCATTTAATGTAGATAATGATGGTCCTATGTTGGTTATGATTCCAAATTCATTAAGCTCAGGACCTTTTGAGATTTTATTAAACGAAAAATCAATAGAATATCAGAATTATTTTCAAGATGACACTACTTGGATACGAATTGAACCTCAACAAAGTGGAATGATAAAAATTATAGAAGAGATACCAATTATAGAAGAGATACCAATCAAAGAAACTTCTCAATCATCTGAAGGGGGTGGCTGTCTCATTGCAACTGCAACATATGGCTCAGAGTTAGCACCACAAGTACAACAACTACGAGAATTAAGAGACAACTCTTTGCTCCAAACAGCATCAGGTACATCATTTATGAGTACATTCAATCAATTCTACTATTCATTTAGCCCAACTGTAGCAGACTGGGAAAGAGAAAATCCAGTATTCAAGGAATTTGTAAAGATAACATTAACTCCAATGATTAGTTCCCTCTCTATTCTAAACTATGTTGATATGGATTCAGAAGCTAGTGTACTAGGATACGGCATATCTTTGATTATGCTAAATCTAGGAATGTATTTTGTAGCTCCTGCTGTTGTGATTCATACCATTAGAAAGAAATTCTAATTGCCGTTGAAAATAACAAAACCGTGCCTAAAATCGAAAGACAAAATCACTTTAAAACTTATCAAGTTTTCTTAATTATTGGAATTAATAATGCTAAAGAAATAGTCAAAACAGGTCAAATATGGTAAAACATACATTACACAGGATTTTTGTTAATTATTTTCTACATTTCTAAACCTCTAAAAATTCTATATCTTAAGAGAAAAAAATAGGGAAAGGAGTTTGTAGCTACTCCGATAAGCTTACTGTATATTTTGTCAACTTTTACTCACAAAATTTCTTGGACTCATACTGACTGATAGTGAGAGAACCTGTGGGCCCATTTAGACTTGAACCTTGAATGGTTCAAGCCATTTAAGAATTGAACTTTATTGCAGTACCAAATTTCTAGTTTGTTGCTTTTCTAAAATTAGTTTTTTTTTATGATTCTGATCGCAATATATGATCATATTTAATTAATATTATATTTTTTAATTTTTAATGACTAAAACAGTTATTTTGGGAACAACATTAGCTGCATTATTTGCAATTGGGATGTTCTCAACCGTATTTGCGGTAAATGCTGGTCAGTTTGAAATAACATCGGCATCTACTGATGGTGAAACACTCACCATGACAGTTGCTGAGAAAATCAAACAAATTCCAGCCAACAAAGCAGATGACTTGATCACCTTCTATGCTTGGGTAACGGCTACCCCAGATGGATTAGTAGCAAATGCTATTACAATTCATCATGGAGTAAATGATCACCAAGCATTTGGTAAAGCAGCACAATCATCACCAGTACAAAGTTATCATCCGCACAAAGTAACTTTTGATGGTGCTTTTTGTATTGTAGGTCTTGAGAGTCCAAAATCTGACTTTAAAGTTCAAGGCAATACAGTGACATTGGAATCTGATGATTCTTTTGATTTTGCAGCAACTGGAACCGTTGGTACTCGTGCTGATTGTACTGCAACTGGTTTGGGTATAACGAACCTATATGATACTGAGTAAACATCAGTATCTTTTTTATTTTTTAAATTCCATGCCTATTTGCGTCCACTTTTATCCCCAAAATGGTTCAAGCATTTTAGGAATTGAATCTGTATTTTACAAATGTAAAGTACTGTTCTTAAATAAATCAAAAAATATCTAATTTCCGTGAACAGTCAGCACATAGAAAAACCTGATCCGATGAAACATTGTCAAGTAGATGACATCAAAATTTGTACTAGGTGTGGTTCAACTAATATCAAAATAGAAAAAGACACAATTTACTGCAATGACTGCAACGCAATTTTGTGTTTTGAACATAAAGAATAATCCAAAACATACTTTACAATTGTAAAGATACTATTTCATATATCTGATAATTTCAATCTGTATTATTGAAACAAATCTACGGAGTATTTTTATTTACAATTATTAGTTTGATAATACTTACATTTGCATTTTCACAAAACGCTCAAGCACAATCTATGATGGGGATGTGTAGTGACATGATGAACAAACCCCCAAAGGACGTAACAATTAGATCAGCTTCTTCCCAAATAGTGAAAGCAGGACAAGAGGCAACTATAACTCTCCTAATCAAGGATAAAATAACAAACAAACCATTGCTTGATGCCCAAGTTCCAATTATGATAGAACGTGGTTCATCAATGTCTATGATGGATATGATGGGATCAATGATACAGGCACAGGAAATCAATCAAGGCAAATACCAAGTTAAATTCACGCCAGACAAAAAGGGCATTTACACTATTCACGTACATGTAGTACCTTCTGGTAAATCAATGATGGCAATGATGAACAATCACATGGATATTGGTGTAATTGCAAAGTAATCTGGTAAAATCTTCAAATAGATTTTCAAGTGGAGATAATTTCATTCTATGACAAAATCAAGTAAAAGTAAACTTGCAATTGCAGGCATTATAGCCATTATAATGGGAATAGGTGCATCTGTTTTACTTTTTCAAAATGACAATCAAGAATCAAATTCTAATCCAAAAACAGTATTTTGGCGACATATCCACGGTTTGGGAATAGATCCATCTGATAGAAATATTTTGTATATTGCAACACATGGGGATTTCTATCAAAGCGTAAACGGTGACCCGCCAGTCAAAGTGGATGAGCAAAGAGCTGATTACATGGCATTTAATGCGCCATATTCACAAGGCATTCCACTATACGCAAGTGGACATCCTGCAACTGGTGGAAACACTGGACTAATCAAAAGCATGGATGGTGGAAAAACTTGGCAACAAGTTGCTACAATACTAGACCCGCCAGTTGATTTTCACGCAATGGCAATAGGAAATAGTGATCCAAGTATAATCATTGGATATGACAGTGGAGGAAGAGGATTATTCAGAACAATAGATGCAGGAAACACTTGGGAAAAATTGCCAGAATCAGATTACATTACATCTCTTGCAATTGATCCAACTAATTCTGATATTGTGTTTGCAGGTTTTGCTGGATCTCAAAAAGGACTTGGCATATCAAATGATAGTGGCACAAGCTGGACACTTCTTGATTCACTCAAAGGACTTACAATCTATACAATTGCAATTGATGAAAGTGGATCTCTGTATGCATATACTTCGGAAATTGGTCTATCCAAATCATCTGATCAAGGAAAAACTTGGAAGACAATCAACACACCAAATCTTACAGTAATGAGCATTGCAGTTGATGCACAAAATAGTATTTTATACGTTGCAGGGTATGTGTCTGATGGATATCAGGAAGTCTACAAAAGCTCAGATAATGGAAACAATTGGAATTTGATTGGAACAAACAAGGCATTGTAAAATGTTACAATTAACACTGAACACATACAACCATTAAAAAAATAGGAAAGGAGTTTGTAGCTACTCCGATAAGCTTACTGCACACTTTGTGTCAACTTTTACTCACAAAATTTCTTGGACTCGTACTAACTGTTAGTGAGAGAACCTGTGGGCCCATGTTTCCTTTTTGTAAGAGAAATAGAAAATTTTATCAACTACAACCCAAACCAATAATGTGGAAATACAATCTGCCGCAGAAAAACTTTTGAAATTAAGTCCTTCTGTAAGAGTAGTTAGTGTTTGTGACCTTAAAGGAAAATTGATTTTTTCAGCACGTTCAAAGAAAGTAAAAATTCTTGTATCAAAAAATCAAAGTTTAGCATCACTAAAGGCTGCTGCTCATGACTGGAACCAACGAAAAAAACTACTTCGAACGCTTGGATCATGCAAATACGTCATCGCTGAGTATGATACAGTTAAGAGAATAGTAATGCCGGCTGGTAAGAATCATATCTTGTATGTGACTACAACCGCTGCATTTGATCACAACAAAGTAATTCGCAAAGTACGTTCTTTCAAATAAACAAATCCTAAATTTTTCTTATTTGATTTAAAATATGATCTTGTCTTTTAATTCAATAGTATAACAAATCTTAATGATGTTTTGTGCATGAGGTGTATAATTATTTTATCAAGCGCTTACCAGTTCCTCTGCCAGAACTTACCCACATCCCTTTACCTGAAGGTCGTTGAGTTGTCGTATTGATATCTCCAAACTTGATTTTACCAGTACCTCTTCCTACGGAAATGTAACTATTCTTTGCTTCTTCTTTTCGTTTTTCTTCAATATTTTTAAATGCAGCACCAGTCCAATTTTCATCTTCTTTTTTAGCAATTCTTCTTGATGTTCCTCTTCCACCTACACGTACATAATTTTCACCCATTTGATTTCTCTGAATATAATACATCTTTGTTGCTAATAAGATTTATTGTAACACCGTTACAGTACAGAGATTTGATGATGCTGTAATTAAATATTCAAAAGAAAAATTGGATTAAATAAATTCTAGAATTATTATGCCTAATTGCGCCCAAAATAATGCCGATAAAGGAGGTAGAGTTCCTGTGGACCATACATCTCCTAATCAAAAGATTGTCTCATAATCTGTTACATATGTAGATCTTAAAACACTTAAAGTACAATCTTTTACAAATGACTCTTTTCCATACATGTATTCTCTGAGAAACGAATAATTTTGCGCATAAATCACATCATTTTCTTCATGAAAACAAAATCGCAGTAATAGATTGATTGTATTTGAAATACTCCAAATTTTGTTATCTTTATGTGATAATTCCTTTTGTAACAATTGAATTTCCTCATAAACGTGATCAGGGAAAATAATTGTGGCATATTGTATCTTTTGAGACATTATACAGTCTTCAAAAAAATGATATATTACAGCTAATTAGCTGTGATGATAATTTTTTAGCAATGCTGTGAAACCATTATTTTGTATAATATCTAAAGATGATTAATAATGACAAAAAATGGAAGAGACATTCGAGAATACTTAGAAAAATATCCAATATTTACAGCACCTGGTTTGATAATTGATGGAAAATTAGAATTTACAGGTATTCCTAAAAAAGAAGATCTAAAAAAGAAATTCTCCTAGTTTCACGAATGTTTTTTACTCTGAATATAATGATATTTTCAAATGACTGATTATTCTCCAAATGAAAAAATTATTCTTGTGCAGTATGCAATTAAAAAATATGAAAATGAAGAAACTATAATTGAAAAATTAAAGACAATTTTATCAGAAAAAGACATTCAAAGAAATATTGACACATTAATTGGAACTCAGCGAGTGCGAAGAATAGGGCCAGAAATACTAGAAAACAATGAAAGTCATACTGAAATTCCTGATTTACCAGATAATCTAAAGCCAATAGTTGAACAACTCTAGACTTGGAAATTCTTTTTAACCTGATGCCAAGAAATCCTGTTGAGATAAATTATTAGAAGAAATCTTTGGTCAAATTGGAATTATAGAAAATCTATTTAGATTTTAAAATCCTCGTAATCCTTCAGGACGCATAATTTCTGGGTGCTGTTTCATCCATTCTATTTTATTTAACATTTCTTGTTTGTCTTGTGGAAATGTACCCTTGATTGTATATGCATTAGAACCATGATTTGCCCTGAAGACTATCTCTTCTTTGGTTTCTATCTGGCTGATTAAATCATACAACTCTTCTAGAGATTCATCATCGTTGATTTTAATAAATGGCTCTCCAAACTTTTCCATAAATTCTTGTTTTATTCCATTTTCTAAATAAAGAGTCAGTGCTCCTACATAATTAGGAGAACAAGCACTAATTACTTCTGCAGTTCCTTTGATGTGTTCTTTAGAATAAGTTCTTCCACCTAATCCCAAGATTATCATGCAAGACATGATATAGCCTGCATCTTTTGCCTTGTTAACTGATTTGGTAATTGTTTTTGCAATTGCTCCTTTTGTTACTTTTTTTAAAACAATATCTGAACCACTTTCAATTCCCAAGTAAAGCATATCCAATCCTGCATCATGCATTTTCTTTAGCTCCTCTGAGGTTTTCTTTAAAATATTCATAGGCATTGCATAACAAGAGATTCTCTCCAGGCTTGGAAATTTTTCATAGAGATATTTTACAATTTTTACAATATACTCTGAATCAAGATTTAGTGCATCACCGTCTGCCAAAAAGATTTTTTTTGTATCAGGTAATTGTTTTGCCATTAAATCAATTTCTAATTTTACTTCGTCCCATGGCTTTTCTGAATACTGTTTTGATCTATACATGTCACAAAAAGAACACTCATTAAAAGAACAACCCAACGTTACTTGAAAAATTAATGATCTTGCCTCTGAAGGAGGTCTATACAATGGACCATCATAGTTTAACATCTAGTTCACATGAATTGCTTGATTATGTTTTTTATACTTTCTAATCCTGAGAATCCCATAATGTCTTTTAATTGAGGCATACAAGAATTTTATGACTTATGGCAAATGATCCAGATTCAAAAAGACTTCTCTGGTTTGTTTTTGCAGGCTCGCGAGGAGGACTAAACCGTCTACGAATCATATCAATACTGAAAAAAACACCGCTTAACACAAATCAACTAGCCAAGGAAATGAGTCTTGATTACAAGGCTATTCAGCATCACATTAAAGTTCTTGAAAAAAACAATATGGTCACAAAAGTTGGAGAAAAATACAGCATTATGTATTTTATATCTACATTTTTGGAAGCAAATATAGAGTCACTGGAAGAAATTGAAGGAAAATTGGATAAAAGTAAATAATCTAGAGACAAAGCCTTTTCTAAACATAATGCTAAATTGTTAAAATTTAGTTACTGTTATCTCACTAAATAATGGGAATGTATATGACCAAAACAAGATTTTTGTATGGCTGTTATAGTTAGATTGTTATGGTTAAACTAAATGAACTAAGGGCCTGTAAACTATGTCACATGGTATATTTTAAAACTTCATCAGAAAGATGTGCACACTGTAATTCATCAACACAACAAGAAGAAATAAAATTCGATTAGAATTTCATATTAGTAGATCTAATCTTCATTGTTGTATAGATCTATATTTCCATAATTTGTACGCATGATTCTAACAAATTTCATCAAAATGATAGTGACATTAGATATATTATCTAGTAGAATTTGATTATGAAATATGGACTATCATCATTTTCATGGAAAAAATATTCCTCATATAGAAGTAAATCCAGACATGAAAATTGATGATCTTGTAGAAATTTATGCAAACTCGGGTTACAATGCAAGACAACTTGGGGAAGCTGCAAAACTGTTCCGCAAGATGATTGAAGATGATGCAACCATTTGTCTTACTATTGCTGGTGCTATGACACCAGTTGGATTTGGGGGTTTATTCAAATCCCTTATCGAAAAAGGATTTGTTGATTGGATAATATCTACAGGATCTAATTTGTACCATGAAGATCATTTTGCATGGGATCTACCTGTAAAACAAGGACATTTTGAGGTAGATGACATGATTTTGTATCAGAAAGACATTGTCAGGATAAGAGATGTCTATATCAAAGGTGAGGAAACGCTGAAAAAACAAGATATGATCGTACAAAAAATGTTTGAAAATAATTTGTTTGAAAAGCCGTTTACTACTGCAGAATTTGCAAACTGGATGGGTAAATATTCAAAAGACTACTCAAAACATCCAGAAAGGAGTTTTGTTGTCTCTGCATATGATTATGATGTACCGCTTTACATTTCAACCCTGAAAGATTCTTCACTTGCCCTTGATCTGGTTCCCCTTAGGCTTGCCAACAAACCATTTGCATTGGATTTTGTAAGGGAGATAATTGAGCAAGCGGCAATTTTATACAATTCAAAAAAGGCAGGAATTGTAGAGATAGGTGGCGGTGTCCCCAAAAATACTGCACAACAGACGGGTCCATTATTAGATCAAATTTTGGGTCTTGGTCACGGAGGCCAAAATTACATTATCCAGATTACTGATGCTAGACCAGATACCGGAGGTTTGTCTGGAGCTACACTTCAAGAAGGTAAGAGTTGGGGAAAAGTAAAGGATTCCCACGAAGACGTCATTGTAGTTTATGCCGATGCTACAATAGCGTTTCCAGTTTTATGCTTGTATGCACTTAGTATGGAAAGTCCGCGAAAACCAAAACGACTGTACAAGAAATTAGGACAATATTACAATGATCTATCTGAAACCTATTTTAACAAAAATAAATCAAAGCAACCATAATCATCTGCTTCTTTTTAAGTTTCTCCAAGAGTGATATTCAGATAAATATCCCAATCTGGCGGTCGTAGAGCTTAATGATATCTATATAGTCTTTTAGGGTCAAAAATGAAATTTCAAGAAATTTATATCCCAAGCAAAATTAGAATAGAATGGAAGAACATCATAGAGCAGTAAAAGATATTTCAATAAAAAATGGAGATGATCTTCAAAGTATTTTTGAGCAGTTATCAACATCCGGTGGTTTTGAATCAAGAAATCTTGCCGACGGTCTTGAAATTCTCTCAACAATGATAAACGATAAAGATTGTCTAAAGTTTCTCTCATTTGTTGCAGCAATTACATCTACTGGTATTCGAGGAATAATTGCTGACATGCTAAAGAAAAAAATGTTTGATGTAGTCATTACTACATGTGGTGCATTAGATCATGATATAGCAAGATATTTTTCAAATTATTTGGAGGGATCATTTACTCTAGATGATGCTGAACTTTTGAAAAAGAATATTCACCGATTAGGCAATGTGCTTGTCCCTATGGAAAGCTACGGGCCAATAATTGAAGAAAAGATGCAAATGTTCTTGGAAACTGCTTACAAATCTGGCAAAAAAGAGATGTCTACTGCAGATATTACAAGAATGATAGGCGAAAACCTTGGAGAGGGCTCATTCTTGTATTATGCCTACAAGAACAATATACCTGTTATAGTACCTGGAATAGTAGACGGTGCAGTAGGTAGTCAGATCTGGTTATTTACTCAAAAACACAGTGACTTTAAACTCAACGTAGTAGCTGACAGTGAACTTTTATCTTCACTTGTTTTTAAAGCAAAAAAATCCGGATCACTTATGCTAGGTGGTGGAATATCAAAGCATCACACTCTTTGGTGGAATCAATATAGAGATGGTCTTGATTATGCTGTCTACATTACTACGGCCCAAGAATTTGACGGAAGTTTAAGTGGGGCTCTAGTTAAAGAAGCAATCTCATGGGGTAAGGTTACTCAAAATGCAAAACAAACTACAATACACGCAGAAATAACCACCATCTTACCATTTATTTATTCTGCACTTCTTGCTAGAATAAAATAGCTAAATGTATTCGTAGATTCTAACAACTAGTACATTTCATTTTCTTCAAGTAAAAAGTTAATTTCTTTACTGTATTTCTATTGAAAATACGATGCCATAATAATCAGAAAATGATACTTCAGTGATTCTGAAATTGTATTTTTTCTTTAGTTGTTCTAGAAATTCAAATTTTACTATATGTTCATTAGTTTTAATTTTGACTTTATCACCATCTGTTAATCTCTCCCAATCAGGTCTATGTTCATTTATAAAATTAAAAATATCGTTATAGTATACAAAATTATTATTCTCAGTATCCACAATTTATTTTTAGATTGTTTTGAATTTTAAACGTTTGTTATCACAGTTTTTTTAATTTCCTAGTAATAATGATGCATCTGTCGCTGTTCTAGCCCTTCTTGTTCAAAATGATCATGTGCTTTTCCACCATCATGATGTGCATGAACAATTCCATCAATATGACAATGAGTATTGTCAATTTCATCTTTCATAAATATGTCATCTACTTTCAATATCATATTTGTTACCTCAATTCCTGTTTTAATGATCTGTTGTTTTACCACCAGTGTTTCAATAACTTCATTTGAAAATATTTCTGAAACTTTTCTTTTTTCAGAATCTATGCCATACCATTTGAGTATGCCTTTGGGGCAATTTGCATATTTTGATCTCAATTGAGTTAGCGTATCTATTGGATCCATACCTACATTTCTTGCCAGAGTTATTGGGATCTCTTCTATTGCATCTGCAAATTTCTCAATTACAATTTGTTCCCGTCCTACAACTGTTGTACTTTGATCCCTGATTTTATTTGCAATAATTGCCTCAGTAGAACCCCCACCACGAACAATAAATGAATTCTCGATAAAGTTTCGTAGAACATAAATTACATTCAGTGCATCCCTGTGAAATTCATCTAGATAACGTTTGGAATTACATCTCAGTAAAATAGTTACAGACTTGGGGTTCCTGCATCCTTCTATAAACACCATTTTGTCACCTCCAACATTTTTTTCATATACTTTCTTTGCAAATCCTAATTCCCCTTTGAAAATGTCTTCTAAATTTTTACATATTTTAGCACCTGTGGATTTTTCAAGCCAGAAAAGATCATTCATTTTGACTCTTCGCATTGAAATTATTCCTGCTTTTGCTAGATATTCCTGTGCGATGGAATTAATTCCTTTTCTGGATATTACTACATTAGCTCCAGAATTAACAATTTTTTTTATCTTTGCATGTATGTCTATCGTTTCTTGATTCAAAAAAAGTGTCATTTGTTCAGGCGAATTTATTTCAATTTGATCATCTGTTTTTGTACGCATTATTTCTAGAGGCTCATTTAATAGGAGAATTTTTGCATTTTCAATACTTCTTGGCATATCGGAATTATCAATTGTTTTATCAATTATTGCTCCCCACACTAATTGAATGCTATTTGCATTTCCTGCTTTTTCTTCAATCTTTATATCGTCTATATCTATCTCTTTTTTTTGGAAATTAGTAACACTACAAACTGCATCTACAATTAGATTTGTAATCGATATGTCATCAGATACTAAACTAGTAACTGCTTTTCCTGCTAAACATGACGTAGCAAGATTGTGCATAATTTTTTTATCAGTAAATCTTTCTTCCTTTTTAATTTCATCAAGTATATCTAATGCAAATTCTAAACTTTTTTCATAACCTTTGATAATTGTTGTGGGCGATATTCCCATTTTCAATAATTCTTGTGATTTCTTTAGTAACATTCCAATTAAAATAGCTGCAGAAATAGTTCCATCACCTACATGAGTATCAACAGTATTAATTCCCTCGATGATAGCTTTTGCAACTGGATGGTTAACATCAATCTTTCTCAAAAATGCACCACCGTGTTTTGTGATAGTATCTTCCCCAAGAATATCAATGAAAACTTTTTCCATCCCACGAGGACCAAAAGATGTCTTAATTGCGTCTGTAACCATTCCACCTACAATTAAATTTAATTTTCTAGATTCTTCTATTCCAACTCGTGCTATATCATGATTAAGCAAGCCAGGATACTTCACCCAATTAGGACATTTCTTAAAATATTAAAGCATATCTACAAAAAAATTTAATTGTTAAAAATTCAAAAATACATTAATGTCTATGTTACATTCATATTCAAAAATATTTTTTCAAAAAAACCAAATTCCAAAAAATCTTAATTTTAGTATCGTACTTGAGATGGATTATCCGTTATAACAGAGTGTAAAAAGATGTCAGATGTATTTTTCATAGATTTACTATTTTTTTAGTAATTGTTTTGATTTTTTCTTAGCAAATTGTATTATCCATATTATTTTTGTTTATAAAACGTATAATACGTAATTTTTTCGTAATTCTTGTATTTTTTCCTTGTAAAGATACAATTCTTGTATTATTTTCAATTCAAAAACGTATAATCCCTAATTTTTTTAATACTTATATAATTTTGATTTAACGTAAACCATGGCAGAGATAACAGGTTATGGGATAGCCATAATTGCTTTTCTTGTTATATCATTAGTAATTGGAACTGTAACATACAAGCTTGTAAAAAAAAGTGGTAAAAGATTAATCGTTGCGGGAAAAAGTCTGCCTTTATTTATGGTTGGAACTATGCTCGTGGCACAATCAGTTGATGGCAATTCATCACTAGGAGCTGTCGCACTGATTTACCAATTTGGTTTCTGGGCAGGTGCTGTCATACCATTTGGACTAGGTATTTGCCTTCTTCTTACTGGTTTGGTCTATGGAAAAAGACTCA
>JBKKCM010000013.1:0-17809 GCA_046712755.1 Nitrosarchaeum sp.
TGGTGAACATTTTTAGGTACGTTCAATAAATTACAGTCATTATGGGAATAACAGAAATTTCAGATACAAAATCTTGGGAAATCAATGTAATTCAATCTGATATGCCAGTGTTTGTTGACTTTTGGGCCCAGTGGTGTGGTCCATGTAGAATGGTAAGTCCAGTAGTAGAAGAACTGGCAAATGACTATCAAGGCAAAGTAAAATTTGTCAAAGTCAACGTAGATGAGGCTAATGAGTTAGCATCAAAATACAATGTCTTTAGCATTCCAACCTTAATTCTCCTTAACAAAGGTGAAATAGTTAGTCAGCAAGTTGGTGCTGCATCAAAAGAATCATACAAAAATATGATTGATAGAGCATTACAAGCATAACCATTACACATTTTTCTATTTTTTGATCCTAAAGTAATTAATATTCCAAAAGTAAAGTATGGGTATGTCATTTGGTGAAGTAGATACACTGAACATGCTGTTTGACAAACTGCAAAGTTTGTTTGATGATTCTCAAGGATACTATGAATCATTTCTTGATACCAATAACATGTACAAAAAAGGTCTACTAAGTGACAAAGAATTCTTTCAAAAACTAGGCGATTATGTTGTAGCTTACTCTGCATTGGAATTTCTTGCAATCAAAGTTATCTTTGAGCTGAAAAAATCTCGTGGTTCTGGTTCAGGCAATACTCAATCTCCTGGATTAATGCCGGGAATGGGACAACCTGGAATGATGGCTGGAATGGGAATGCCAAGATCTGGCACTGCACAAAATCCTGTTGGTGGTCCTCCAGGTATTGTATCTGCACAACAAGCATTTGGTGATGTTGGGACTTTGCCTTCTCCTGATCCAGCATTAATGCCAAGAAGAACAGCTGCATCTGGTGGATGTCCATCATGTGGTGCATCACTAAGACCAAATGCAAAGTTTTGCACAAAATGTGGCACTAAAGCATAAAATTATTTTAATCCTGTGTTGTACCGCATTCAGGACAGAATTTTGCTGTCTTTGATAGAGTTGTACCACATTCAGAACAAAACTTTCCATCAGAACTAGCTTTTGAAAATGCATTTCCATAAACATTTGAACTTTTGACAGCACCGGATGGCTCGTATTTGTCATCATCAATTAAAATTGGTGCAAAGTCTTGTTCTACCATAAATGTCAACATTCTTGGAAGTGTATTGTCTTTGTTTTGAGGATCTGGAACCGTATCTCCTAACCAAAACGCAAATCTCATCAGAGTCAATTCTGGAGTAGAAAACGCAAGAGTGTGTTTGGACATGTATTCCTGTGCAGCTTTTTTTCCATCAAAAACCTTCATGGAAATTTGTAATCTCTGTTTATGTATAATAGTTTCTGGCAAAATTATTAATGGACCGGGGGGGAATTGAACCCCCGACATCCTCGTTGCGAACGAGGCATTATACCACTAAACCACCGGCCCTTCCATTACATCTCAGAGATGTGTTTTTATTCATTTTCTCAAGCAAATCTATGACACAATTCAAAGAAGAAGAGTTTAGAATTTCTTTCTAATGGCATGAATTACAACAGCAGGTGCTACAAAATACATTCCTAGATTTAGTATAATTAGACTGATTCCATATCCTAACACGCTAGCTTCTGAATCCATATCAACATAGTTTAGAATTGAAAGTGAGCTGATCATAGGCGTGATCATAATCTTTACCATTTCCTTGAATGCTGGATTTTCTCTCTCATAATCAGCTATTACAGGACTAAATGAATAATAGAATAAATTAAATGAATTCATAAAACTAGATCCTGATTCTGTTTGTAAGAGATGACTATCTCTTAACTCTCGTAGTTGTTGTACTTGTGGTGCAAGCTCAGAACCATATGTTGCAGTAGCTATCAAACAACCTCCACCTTTTGATTCAGGTACACTTTGTGCAAATTCCTTTGGAAGTATTCGGTATATTTTTCCATTAGATAATGATACAATATACAAAAAGCCATCTGGTCCTTCTTTTACATCTGTAATTGCACCAAAATTCGTTCCAAACAAAATCTCTTCATTGGATTCGTCAATGTTTAATGTATTGTCTTGAAGACTAGGTGAATTAAAAACAAATCCAGTTCTTTGTTCATTTAGATTAAGACGATAGAGATTTCCATTATTGCAATCTCCAACAAAGACTCTGTTTGTTTGCGCAAATTCTTTTGACGTACTAAATGCAATTCCAGTAGGGCAAACTGGTTTTTCCCATACAAATTCTGGATTACTGTAAACAAAATCTCCGTATTTTGGCAATGAATCAATTCGAGTTTGATTATTTGTAATGCCCATTATCTCAACCCAACCGCTGTTAAAATTTTCTGACACTAGATTAATTTCATCATTTGAATCATCTCCATTTTCAGTATCCCATAGATTTCCAGTTATTGGATCTACTGTTAATCCAAAGCTATTTCGAATTCCCATCGCATAATATTCTCCTGGTGGGTCTATTCTGAGAATTACACTGGTATCGTTTTTCCAGTCAGCATCTTTATTTTGTAATCTACCGTAATTTCCGTTATCTCCAATCACTGCATATGTCTGCCCACCAAAGCTAGTCATTGCACCTCCATTGTGATAATAATTATCACTAGGTAATGTCTTGAGCAATACTGGATTTACCAATTTTTTACCATCCCAATCATATCGATAAATCCTATTTTCAATTGCCTTTCCTGCATCAGAATCAGCTGCTGTAAAATAGACATACACTTTGGAGCCATCAGATGTTATCCCAAGCATTCCTCTTTCCCCATCTTTTGCAACAGACACATCCAAAACAGGCTCTGACTGCAAAACTCCATCTCTTACCAGTCTAACTATTCCGTCATATCTTTGCAATACCAAAATGTCATCTCCAAGAAAGGTCATGGTAGTTGGGCTATTTGGAATGCCTTCTGTCATAAATTGTTCAACTATATAATTTTCATCAAGAACTTGAGGTAATGATTGGTCATTGGTATGTTCTGCAAATGTCTGTGGGAGAATTCCAATAAAAATAACCATACATACCAAAAGTAAAATTTTCACAAAAAAATTACAATTTTGAACTAGATAAGTCTAGTCTTCTTAGAGTTTTTCTAGCATGATTTTCTTATACCCTACTCAACGCATAATAGACTGCAAGACATGAAAAACTTCTGATGACGTATGACACCGTGATCACAAATTCACACATAATTTTACCTCAAGGAATGCTTGACAAAAACATCATAATTGATGAGGGAAAAATTGTTGGTTTTACAAATGATATTCCTGCATGTGATAACAAAATAAATGGAAATGGTCTAATCTCAATACCTGGACCAATAGATACTCATGTTCATTATGGAGTTTATTCTCCTATCGATCAAGCTGCAAAAACTGAATCACATGCCGCAGCTATTGGTGGAATAACAACCATGATGAGAATGCTGCGATTGAAAAGCTCATTTAAAAATTCACTGCCAGATCAACTAGATGCTGCATCAAAAAATCATTACATAGATTATACAATTCATGCATCTATTTTCACTCCTAAACAAATCAGTGAAATGCCTTACTGTATTGAAAAAGGAATTACTTCGTTTAAAATTTACATGAATCTTGGCGGTGATGTAGGTCATGTGTACATGGATATGTCTCCATACTCTTCACAATTATCTGAAGAAATAGTTGATGTAAATGATAAACTAGTAGAAGAGATTGTAAAAAATGCGGCAGCACTTGGATGTCCTGTATTAGTTCACGCAGAAGATTACGAGTCTTGTGCGTGCGGAATAAAGACTGCTAAAGAGAAAAAACGTGATGGTCTTCCTGCGTGGTCTGAAAGTAGATCTCCCGAATTTGAAGCAAAAGCAATCAAAACAGTTTCAAAATTTGGAAGAGACTATAATTGCACAATTTACTTTGTTCATATTGGTTCTCAAAAAGCATTACAGCAAATTACAGAAGAGCGAAAACTTGGAACCAAAATTTTTGTTGAAACATGTCCTCATTATCTTACACTATCATATGAAAATCAGAAAGGATATCTTGCCAAAGTCATGCCTCCAATTAGAACTGCACAAGATAATGCTGCAGTATGGGATGCATTATCACACAATCTCATTGATACTATAGGAACAGATCACGTTGCAAATCAACTAAAACTAAAACTTGGCGGCACTGATGTTTGGGGGGCACTTGCAGGATTTCCTGGAATTGGTACAGCAATACCAATTTTGTTAAGCGAGGGAGTAAACAAAAATAGAATATCACTAGAGCAGTTTGTACGATTTACAAGTACTAATGCTGCTCAAATATTTGGAATGCATCCAAAAAAAGGGACACTAGCCAAAGATACAGATGCTGATATTACCATGATAAATTTGAAAAAAGAAAACAAAGTATCCTCTGAGTTATTTGGTGGATTTTCTGATTATATCGTATATGAAGGAATGTCACTAAAGGGCTGGCCTGTTAAAACAATTGTAAGAGGCCAACTAGTGGCTGAAGATTTTGTAGTTGTTGGAAAACTAGGACATGGAAAATTAATTGAGCGTCCATATTCTTAATAGTTGAATAAAAAATATTTAGATCGGATCTTAAGACCAACAACGGTTAGTTGTTTGGTGAGAGTTCCAATCATGCTCAATTTACCAAAATAGTATTTAGATCATACTGATAATTTCTACGCGAGTCTTTTAAGGAAAATTTCTCAAACTATTTTGGGTTTCACAAAGTCATTCGCCTGCTGGATTAACCATCATCCACGGCTTGGGCAATTTGGCCCAAGTCTTTTTTTCATTAATTTGACATATGGATCATTGATCTGAACAAATGATTCATAGATCTTTTAAACTAATTTTTACTATACTGTGATATGTTAGAAAACAACGAGCCAAAACCTGTCTGGGAAGAAGTACGAGGACTGTCATGGCTAATTTCAGATGATGAATAGATTTCAAATAACTTGTGATCTGTTCTTTATGGACTTTACACATCTGAAATTATCATTACTAACAAAAAGAATTTAGAATCTAATTTATCTAATGTCTCTTGTAAATTTTTCCTCTATGATCAGTTTCCACAACAAATATTATCATTTTACTTTGCTGCAGATCCAAAATTACTCTATAATTTTCCACTCGCAGTTTGTAAAATGGTGAATTTGTTAGTCTTGTCACAATTTGAAATGGGGTTTCTACACAATCTAGTACTGAATCATAAATTTTTTGTGCATTTTTGGTATCAATTTTTTCTAATTGTTTGACAGATTTCTCAGACCAAATGACTTCCCAAGTCATATTCCTATTTTAGTCCTAACTTCTTTTTCACTTGTTCTGATGTATACACACGTCCTGCCTTGATATCAGCAACACCATCTTCAATGTTCTTGATGATAGCCTTGCTTAGTACATCGTCTTCTTGAGTATTTTTTAAGAGTCTGGCAATTACTGTTTCATAGGTTTCTCTAGGATGATTCATTTGTTTTCTGAGATCATTTTTGATCTTTTTAGAAAGCTTGATCGTACTTTGTTCCATAGTATATCATGGTATACTACAGTATAATATAAAAAGAATTCGTTATTTAGATTAAAAATAATCCTATAAAAGTCGCAACATCATTATTTCAAGTAGAAAATAAAATAATTTTCTAAATTATGTCGAATTTACCATTTGTTTTGGCTCTGTAAATTATATCTGGTTTTCTGATAAATATCCCTGATTCCATCACTCCTGTAATTTGTTTGATTTTTTGGGAAAGTTCTTTTGGATTTTTGATTACTCCAAAATTACAATCCAGAATAATATTTCCATTTTCTGTAAAAAATGGATATCCTCTATCAAGTGAACGCAGTTCTATTTTTCCTCCTAATTTTTTGATTGCATCTGTTACTGAATTTCTTGCAAGTGGGTGAACTTCTACTGGAACTGATCTTGTAAAGTTTTTAACAAATTTTGACTTGTCTGCCATGACTACTACTTTTTTAGCCAAACTAAACAAAATATTTTCTCGCAACAAAGCTCCGCCTCCTCCTTTAATGACAAATCTTTGAGAATCAATTTGATCAGCGCCATCAAAAACAACATCTATGTGATCAACATGATCAGCTTCTACTAGTGGAATACCTCCTTTTTCAGCAATCAATTTTATCTGCAATGAAGTTGGCACTCCTTTGATGTTGTACTTTTTTATCTTGATTAATGATGACAGAGATTTTACAAGAACAGTAGCTGCTCTACCACTACCTAATCCAACTACAAAACCATCTTTTACAAATTTTAATGCATCAGTTGACAATGCCTCTATGGCATCATCGTAAGACAATCACTCTACCTCTGCTTGCTCAATTTTGGAGAGAACTTTCATGATATCTCCTTTGATTTTGTCTAGGTCATCTTTATCTTCATCAAAGTCATCATCTAGTATAGTTGATTTCTTTGGTTCTGGAAGAGATTTATGCTCAGTTATCTTTGCAACTTCTTTATTAATATCTGGCTTTGTTTCTAATTTGATTTCTGGTTTTGCAATAACTGATTGTATAATTTCAATTTTGTCTTCAACTTTTGGTTGAACTATTATGATCTCTTCTTTTGGCTGGATCATTTCTCTTATGATCTCCACTTTTGGCTCAATTGGTTTTTCAAATATTTGGAACTTTGGTTCTTTGTCTGAAAATCTTGTTAATGTAGTTAATTCAAATGATTGTCTTGAACTTGGTTGTGGGATTACTATTGGATCTAATTTTGTCTCTTTTGGTTTTTCAAAATTGAATATTTTTCTACTTGGTTTTGCTTCTGGCTTGACCTCTTCTTTTATTTCTGGAATTGGTACATTTGCGATCTTTAATGACAATTCATACAATCTATCATCCAGTCTTGATAGTTTTTGATCCATTAGTGTGATCAATCCATCTCCAATTGGACCCAAATCTGGGTGATGACTTGCTTCTTCAAGTTTTTCTAATCTTGCTAATACAATTCCTAGCTGGTGTTGATACTTTAACAATAATTTATCACGTTGAATCTTAGGGAAATCAGAATCTGTTTGATATAATCTGGCAATTGTTTTTGTAAGAATATCTTCTTCAATTTTTAGAGAACTAATTTTACTTTTGATGTGTGAGCTAGCACCAAGACTTAGTAGTTGTGTTTTATTTCTTGGCATTTTTCTTGCGGCAGCTGCCGTAGCAACACCTGCTAATGAACTAAGAATAATTGCAATCTCTTGCATCTATGTATACCATTTAATCCAGGAATACTTTCTGCGTTTAGCCTCTGGAAAACCGCAACTTGCACATTGGTGGTGACGTCTATGAAATGCGTTATTTCCGCATCTTCTACATCTGATGTGTACTTTTTTCTTTGTAAAGCCACCCATTGAAGTTGTGCCTCTCGTCATCCCATATCACCTAATTTGCTGCTGGTGGAGGAGATATCATAACAACATTATCTCCTCTGACGACGATTGTTCCTAAGCTTTTTGAATTGCCATCAAGAGGAATTTCCTCTGATGAGTCAAGTAGCAGGTTCATGTGCTGGTCAAAACCGAGTAAACTACCTCTGATTGTTTTGCCGCCTTTGAGCTTTATCAATACGATTTGATTGATACTCTCATCAAGTACTTTTACTGCCATATCAACGGACATTATTTCACTTATTGGTTTTGCTACTGAGGGATTATATTAAAATTTCATTGGTGTAACTTTGAACTATGCCCAGTGAGGCAAGTTTGACACTTTTTTGTGAGATTTCTCATTATTTCATCTAAAATTATCTGTCCATCTCTTTTGGTTGCTTTTCTTGGATCACCCCAAATTCCATTTTTAGTAACTTTGAGAAATGATTTTGATGCCAATTGTCCCAACTCTTTGATTTGTTGTTGCTTCATTCCATTAGTTACTAGTCCTTTTTGTGCCAATTTCATTTTGACATTTTTTGAGATTGCAAGCATTAGCGAAGTCTCTACAAATCCTGCATGATCAAACTCTCTTTGCATAAAATGCCAATATGAAAGTGAAAAAACTTCGAGTTTGTTTTTTGACAGTTTTCGTAATTTTACATCAATATTTTGTAATGGCTTTAGATTTCCATGGTGTCCATTAATGACAAAAACTGTTTTGATATTATTTGCAAAAAGTGACATGCACAAATCAGTAATGATCATATTAAGAGTTGATTCTTTGATACTCAAGTTGAAAAACGGTGCATGTTCAAATGATACTCCATATGTTATTGTGGGTAATAGTAGAAAATTTTTCTTTTCTGATAATTGCTTTGTTATTTCAGTAACAATATCTGAATCAGTTGAGATTGGCAAGTGGGGACCATGCTGTTCTATTGAGCCTACAGGAATTACTGCAACTTGTTTTTTTCCTTTAATGATTTTTCTTAGATTAGGATCAAGTTGGGATTTAATTTCTGTCATCTGATTCACTTGGACTTGATGTGAACCTTTCTCCAGCGAACTTCAAGCTTGTTTTCTAGATGCATCTTTGTTGCTTTTAGCAATGTATCTGCTTCTAGTTTTTGACCTTTGGATTTAATTTCCTCCAACGTATCATTTGGATCAACTTCAAAAGAATCCTGGAAAATTATTGGTCCCTGATCCAGATTTTCAGTTACGTAATGCGAAGTTACACCAACTATTTTTGTTCCTCTTTCATAAGCTTGTGCATATGCTAAAGCACCTGGAAACGCAGGTAATAATGATGGATGAATATTGATTATCCTATTTGGGTATCTCCAAACAAAGTTTGGGCTAAGAATTTTCATATATCTTGCAAGCACGATCAAATCAATTTCACGCTTTTTGCAAACTTCCATTATTTTTTCTTCAGCTTTTTCTTGATTTGTATCTCCAATTACAATAAATGGAACTTTTGCTTTCGTTGCCATTGGCTCTAATGTTTTTTCAGTTCCTATAATTACAGAGATACATCCTTTTAGTGACTTCTTTTTTGCAGCATCAAGTATTGTCTCCAGACAACGTGGTTCTTTTGTAACTAGTATCGCAATATTTTTTTCTGAATTTGTTTCATGATGAGTACTTACATCCATCTTTTCTTTTTTTGACAAGACTTGAATTCCTGAATCAAACTTTTTTACATCTACTGATTTGGTAAAAGACGCTTCAAGATACATACCGAAAAGACCTTTGATTACATTTTGATTTACTTTTTCGATGTTTCCACCGTTTTCAAATACAAAATTAGTAAATGCTGCAACTATTCCTTCTTTATCTTTTCCAACTACTGTAATTCCAATTACTGTCTTTTTCATAACTTTTCTTGATCACTATTTTCTCATTATTAATCATTCACAGAAATTTACAATGTGCGGGAGGTGGGATTTGAACCCACGAACTCCTAAGAGATAGGGTCCTAAGCCCTACGCCTTTGACCAGGCTGGGCGACTCCCGCATCGGACTTGCCATTAAACACAAATTTATCTATTATTGAACTACATTGTGGCAAAATTTTTTGGAACTAATGGAATTCGCGGAGTCTTTTCTGAAGACTTTACCTTAGAATTTGTACATGATATGACATTAGCAATTGCAACATACTTCAAGAAAGGACCAATACTAGTTGGATATGACGGAAGAGAATCTAGTCCGATAATTGCAAAAGTTGTATGCTCTGCACTAAATTATGCTGGACTAGATTGTAATGATGCAGGACTTGTACCGACACCGTGTCTAGAATATGCTGTAAAAAAACTTGGCTACACTGGCGGAATAATGATCACTGCATCTCATAATCCCTCACAATACAATGGAATCAAACCAGCTGCAAAAGATGGTGTAGAAATCTCACGAGAAGATGAATTAATAATTGAAGATATTTTTCTGAATAAAACTTGGATAAAAAATCCCTCAAAGTGGGGAATCACAGGAAAAGAAGACAAAGCAATCAATGTTTATGTTGATGGAATAACTTCTCAAGTAAATTCACAGAAAATAAAATCAAAAAATCTCAAAGTTGTTTTAGATTTAGGAAATGGAGCACAGGCAGTAACTGCACCTGTATTTTGCCAATCACTTGGAATCAAAACATTTTTGATTAATGAAAAAATTGACGGCTTATTTCCAGGACGCGGATCAGAGCCAACCCCACAAAATCTTTCTGAGCTTTCCAAAATTGTTCTACAAAATAACGCAGATCTTGGAATTGCATTTGATGGTGATGGTGATCGAAGTATTTTCTGTGATGATAACGGAGAAATACTTAGTGGTGACAAGTCTGCACTGGTACTTGCAAAATTTATTTTACAAAAAAATCCCAACTCTCTAGTTGTTACTTGTTTGAATTCTGGCTCTAACATAGAACTAGTTGCAAATGAATTTAATTCACAAGTGATACGCACCAAAGTAGGAAGCGTCGAAGTATCACGCAAGATGGTATCAACAAACGCATTGATTGGTTTTGAAGAAAATGGTGGATTCATGTATGGAAAACATAATCAGGTAAGAGATGGCTGTATGACTTTGGCTTTAATGCTAGAACTCTTGGCCACATCTGGAAAAAAACTATCTGAGGAAACCTCTAGTCTTATGCCTTCTTTTACGACAAAAGACAAAGTCACTTGCTCCCAAGAAGATTCTAAAAAACTAATCCAATCACTAAAGAAAGAATTTCCAAATTCTGATACAACTGATGGAATCAAAATTACAACCAATTCTAAAAACTGGGTAATGATTAGACCAAGTGGGACAGAGCCAATCATTAGAATATATGGTGAAGCTGAAAGTCAGCAAAAGCTAGATACTTTGATGTCAAAATACATCCAAAAAGTCAAGTCTGTCATTTCCGATAACACTTTTAAAACCAATCTCTAGCATGATTGGAATGGAGAATGATCCCTAAAGGGTGATATAGTATGGGTAAACCTTATTATGTAAAATTTGAGACGCCTGAAGAACTCGTAAATCCAATCTTGGAAGCTGTTAGAGTCGCATCTACCAGCGGTAAAGTAAAGAAAGGAACCAACGAAGCTACAAAGGCCATTGAACGAGGAACAAGCAAATTAATCATTATTGCTGAAGATGTTGAACCACCAGAGGTAGTCGCTCATCTTCCAATTCTATGTGAAGAACAGGGTGCAGCATATGCATTTGTTCCAAGCAAGCAAGAATTAGGAAAATCTTTGGGTATTGACATTACTTCTGCCGCTGCAGCAATTTTAGACGCTGGTGATGCACAACACATAGTCGATCAAGTTGTCTCAGCAATTGCTAAAATTAAAGGTGGTAAGACCAGTAAATGAGCACTACAACTGACGACGTAACTCAATCTGAAATTATTCAAATTGTTGGTAGAACTGGCATTGCTGGTGAAGTTATTCAAGTTAGAGTAAAAGTTCTTTCTGGTAAAGATAAAGGTAGAATTCTCACTAGAAATGTAAAAGGCTCCATTAGAATAGGCGAAATTCTAATGCTACGAGAAACAGAAAGAGAAGCAAAGAAAATTCATTAGGTGAAAGATATGAGTCTCTTAGTAAAACCCTGCAGTTTTTGTGCAAGACCTGTTGCAAAAGGTTCAGGTACAATGCTTGCAAAAAACGACGGAACTGTTTTATGGTTTTGTTCTGCAAAATGCAAGAAAAATGCACTAGAGCTAAAACGTGATCCAAGAAAACTAAAGTGGACCAAGAAATACGTTAAAGGCGGAATTCAACACAAGAAATAAAATTGGCTGAACATACTCTTTTCATTGTAAAACCAGATGCAGTAGCTAGAAAACTTACTGGTGAAGTCATTGCAAGATTTGAGAAAAAGGGATTCAAACTTTTAAAATTAAAGATGTTTACATTTACACAAAAGCAAGCTGAAAATTTCTATGGAGTCCATAAAGACAAACCGTTCTTTGGCGAACTTACATCATTTATCACATCAGGTCCAGTGGTTGCAGCAATAATTGAGGGAAACAATGCAATTGCAACTACACGAATCATGATTGGTGCAACAAAATCCTTTGAGGCAGTACCTGGTTCAATTCGTGGAGACTTTGGATTGGGATTTAGTGACAATATTATTCATGCATCTGATTCACAGGAAAGCTTTAACCACGAATCGAGGGTAGCGTTTGAGTGATTTGATTGCAAATTCGTCAACCTATAGTGGTAGTTTTAGGTCACGTAGACTCTGGTAAGACGTCTCTTTTAGATAAAATTAGAGGTACTGGCGTTCAAGGCAGGGAAGCCGGAGGCATCACTCAACACATTGGTGCAAGTTTTCTTCCAACTGAAACAATCAAAGAGACATGTGGTCAATTATACAAAAAATTACAAGAATCAGAAAATCAGATTCCTGGAATTCTAGTAATTGACACACCAGGGCATGAAGTCTTTACAAATCTTAGAGCAAGAGGCGGCTCTGCTGCCGATATCGCTATACTGGTAGTTGATGTTAATCGAGGATTTCAGCCACAAACAAATGAGAGTCTAAAAATTCTGCAGAGCAGAAAAGTTCCATTTGTTGTTGCACTAAACAAGTGTGATCAAATATCTGGATGGAGAAAATCAGAAACCAAATTCATCACACAAGCAATCAAAGAACAAGACGCGTTTATTCAAACTGATCTTGATCAAAAAATCTATGACGTAGTGGGAACTTTATCGATTTTGGGGTATCAGTCTGAAGCATTTTATCGAGTTAAGGACTTTAAATCAGAAATTGCAATCGTACCAATCTCTGCAAGATCTGGAGTCGGAATACCTGAATTGCTTGCAGTACTGGTTGGATTGACACAGCAATATCTGCAAAAAAGATTAGATCAGAAAGAAAAAGAATCCAGAGGAATAGTGCTTGAAGTAAACGAGGAGGTTGGACTGGGGCATACAGCTAATATCATATTAATTGATGGCAGTATCAAAAAAGGCGATACCATAGTTGTTGCAAAAAGAGATTCAGTTATTGTAACAAAACCAAAAGCAATTCTTTTACCAAAACCACTTGATGAAATGCGTGACCCTAGAGACAAATTCAAACTAGTACAAAATGTTACTGCAGCTGCAGGACTCAAAATTGCATCACCAGACCTTGAAGGTGTCTTGCCTGGCAGTACTCTTTATGTTGCATCAAATGAATCCGATGTGGCAAAATACACCAAGATAATCGAATCAGAAATGAAATCTGTGTTTATTAATACAGAAACAAATGGTGTTGTTTTAAAATGTGATACTATAGGCTCACTTGAGGCAATGATTGAGATGCTACGACGATCACAAGTGCCAATAGCAAAGGCAGACATTGGACCAGTTAATCGCCGAGATATCATGGAAGCCAAAGCAATCAAAGAAAATGACAGACATCTAGGTGTTATATTGTCCTTTAATGTCAAGATACTTCCTGATGCAAAAGAAGAATCAGAAGACAGTCACATCAAAGTTTTTGAAGACAAAATAATTTACAGTCTGATTGATAATTACAATAATTGGGTAAGCGAAGATACTGCTAATGAAGAAGACGCAGTCTTTGCAGAACTCACACCAATCTCCAAATTCACGTTTCTCAAAGGATATGTTTTTAGAAATACCGATCCTGCAGTATTTGGAATTAGAGTCGATGTTGGAACTCTGAAACAAAAAGTCCCTTTTATGAATAAAGATGGAAAACGAGTTGGTCTAGTCCATCAGATTCAACTTGATAAAAAAACTGTACCTTCTGCAAGAACAGGACAAGAGGTTGCATGCTCTGTTCAAGGCGTAACAATTGGCAGACATATTTTTGAAGAAGAAGTATTCTATACGTTTCCTCCGTCACATGAGGCAAAAAAACTTGTTGCTAAATTTCTGCACAAGCTTAGTTCTGAAGAAAAAGAAACTCTAAATAAAATTATAGAGATTCAACGAAGCAAAGATGCAGCTTACGCTTACTAGTCTGAATATTTTTTACAGATCATATGAATTCCAGGTGCGCCAACTGCGCCCATCATCTTATCAACTATTTGTCCTGACTTGAACATGATAAACATTGGAATTGATTGTACTGCAAATCTCATTGCAATGTTTTGGTTTTGATCTACATTAACTCGCGCAAATTTTATCTTTGGATATTTCTTTGAAAGACTCTCAAATATTGGGTGCATCATCTTACATGGACCACACCAGTCTGCCCAAAAATCAACCAGCGTAGGGTTTTCTGCAGTAATTATCTGATTAAAATTTGTATCATTTAGATCAATGATTCCTGGCTGAATTTGAGGCTGGCTTTGCTGTCTAATCATCTCTTCTAGTCTTCTTTGTTTTATTTTTTCAATTTCAGGATCATCGGACAATAAACACAAACAATTTGTTTCTATTAAAAAATCTATGTTAGATATTTCAAATAATTTTTTCTAGATTATATTATCACTATCTGTTTTATTTGATATTGCTTCATATCTTTTTGAATTACACAGTGGACACTGATCAATGTATTTTGTCAAGCTTACAGAAGTGTAAACAATCCCACAATCTCCGCAAATTCTAAGATTTCTACTTAGTTTTCCCACATTCTCGTAAATGGACATTGTGATTAAAAACTTAGTCGTGTTTTTGCCTTTTTAATACCAAAAACAAACATGGCAGGTGCTACAAAATACATTCCGATATTGAGCAAAATCACACCCATTCCATATCCTACAATCTCTTGTTCTGTTTCAGCTGATGACATTATAGATAGTGATGATATCATTGGAGTGATTCCAATCTTTACTAATTCCTTGAATGCTGGATTGTCTCTTTCCATATCGGCAATTGTAGGTGAGAAGGAATAGTACAGTTGATTAAATCCAGTCATAAATGAAGCACCTGTAGCAGTACTCATTACTTTGTTATCTCTAATCTCTCGTAGTTGTTGTACTTGTGGTGCCATCTCAGAGCCAAATGCTGCAGTAGCAATAAGACAACCTCCACCATTATTGACATCATCTGTACTGATCTTTGTTTCAACCACAGGTAATTCATCTAGTGTATTGTTTTCTGATTTTAATTGCTCCTCAAGTTCTTTTTTCTGTTGAATTATTTCCTGTGGAATTTCTTGTGCAGAAACTGGTTTAGTATCTATTATTCCTGTTTCTGCTTCTTTTCTACTCTCTTCTATCTCTAGTTGTGTGTATACTTTACTTTGTTCAACTAGTTTTTCATATCTATCAGAACCATTATACGTCCAAAGAGGATCTAAATACAAATTCGCACAAGTTCTTGATTCTATTGAGTGATGATGATGTTCAAAAAAATCATCGCCAGTCAATTTATACAACTGATAATTTTCCTCACACCACTCTATGCCGTTTTGAGTTAATCCACCATTTGCAAAAAATGGTGTTGCTGCATATGCAGTACTAACTACTACTAGTAATGAAAGAATAACAAGATATTTCAAGCACAGTTTTTATTTTCTAATAATTCATAAACTATTCTACTCTTGAAACTGATAATTTCTGAGAATCCTTTTTTAGTAAATTTGGCTTTAATACACCACACAAACAGGGCGATCTAGTGCATATATTCTAAAAAGCGCTATGTGAACCTGTTTGTGCTTTGAGAAAATTATTTTTTATCTTCCGAATCTTTCTTTGGATCTTCTTCAGAAAGTTTACTTTCTTCATGCTTTGAATACTCGTTATCTTTTTCTAGTTTATCTAATTCTGGAATATTTACAGATGATTCTATCTTGGAATCATTTTGATTAAATGGATCATGCAAACTAGACTCTTTTTCCTTTTTCTTTTTAGATATTTGCTTTGCAACCATCACTCCTATGACAATTACAATTATGAGATAATTAATTGGAGGCTTCACTAGTTGAGTGACATAGCCTACTTGTGGAATGGTATAGGCAACTTTACCGATATACTCTTCTTTGGTAATTGGAAAATCTGTCCCTGGAATCGATGCTGGATTTGCATCTCCTTTTGTTTTGATTGTTTTAGGTTCATCATCAATAATTGCTGCAACTCTATGTACAATTACTCTATCGTGTCCTGATGGACGATTAAAGACAATAATGTCTCCTATCTCAATATCCTCAAAAGGTGTGTACCAGCTAAATCTGATACAATTTGAATCTGAAAATCCCATAAAACCCAAACAATCTCCTTGAACTACTAATACATCATAGACTTCTAAAACTGGAACCATACTTCCACTGGCTACTACATAAAATGGGTTACTCGTCCCAAATGTAACATTCAGACTAACCCAAATCACAATTACTCCTATAGCGATAATTATGATGTCTTTGAGTATTCCTTTTGAGATAGATTTTTTGTTCAACTTCATCATATCGCTTACCGTTTAATTGATTAAATTTATCTACACTTATTGTAGCTTGCTACCACATTCTTCACAGAACTTGGAGCCTTCTTTATTTGAAAATCCACAACTTGCACATTTTCCTGGCTGTGTTGCAACTGCTGGACTTCCTAAAAGAATCACTTCTCCTACTTTTCTTATGCTATTCCATGGAATACTGCCCTCAGTTCCATCATTTTTTATAACTACCAACACTACTGATTGATTAGAATCTATTCCAACTTGTTTTGCCTTTCCAACCTTTTTTGCATTTTCATCATATACTGCCAATCCTTCAATTGAACTAACTGCTGTAGCTGGGCCTGGCTGTGTAGCTGATTGTGTAATTTCTGGTTTTACTAGAGTTTGTACAGGTTCAGGTTGTGAGATTTGTGTAGTTTGACTTGCAGTCTCTAATGGTTTTGCACTTCCAACTTCAACTGTCTCATTTTGTTTTTTAAATTCTCTATACTCAGCTATTACCGCATTGCATGAATTACAAATGTATTGACCTTTTTCTGCAAGAATTAAATTTTCTGCAACTTCTTCATTTGGATTTTCATATTTGATTTTTGGAGGACCCTCAAATTCTTTTTCACATGTATTGCAAAAATGTTTAGTAATTTTCTGACTATCCAATCTACCCATTGGTGCCAAAAATAGATCTGGACCTCCTAGATTTCCTTTCATTTGTTGTTGATCAGTTACAGTTGCCATTACATAGCCGCCAGATCCTCTTAATTTTTTAAGTCTAAGTTCACTACTCATATCTCCGTTTTATTGAAACGACATTTAAGTATATATCACTAAATCTGTTTTTTGATTTTTCTTTTCCAACAAAAAATACGGTGTTAATTGTGGTGAACATTTTTAGGTACGTTCAATAAATTACAGTCATTATGGGAATAACAGAAATTTCAGATGCAAAGTCTTGGGAAATCAATGTAATTCACTCTGATATGCCAGTGTTTGTTGACTTTTGGGCACAATGGTGTGGTCCATGTAGAATGGTAAGCCCAGTAGTAGAAGAACTGGCAAATGACTATCAAGGTAAAGTAAAATTTGTCAAAGTCAATGTAGATGAGGCCAATGAATTAGCATCAAAATACAATATCTTTAGCATTCCAACCTTAATTCTCCTTAACAAAGGTGAAATAGTTAGTCAGCAAGTTGGTGCAGCATCAAAAGAATCATACAAAAATATGATTGATAGAGCGTTACAAGCATAAACCATTAGCACATTTTTCTATTTTTTAATATATATACTAATTTTTAGATACTTAATTTTAATTCTCATTTGGCATTTTTGTTTTAACACTATAGAATAGTACGGTGATTTTAATAACCTATTTTTGCCTACCTTTTTGTTGAATATACAACAAAAAATATTCTTTTTTGGTTTCATTGCAATTATGTTAACAATCAGTACTCCTGTTGCATTTTCTGCCACACTTGGTGATCAGTGGGATTCTCTGAATGTTTCTCTATCAGATGCTGAAAGAATAATGACATTTCATTTTGACTTGATAGCCTATCAAGCCGAAAAGG
>JBKKCM010000014.1:0-18439 GCA_046712755.1 Nitrosarchaeum sp.
ACAGATGGGATTCATGTGTTGCTGAACCAGAAAACTTTAATGGATTTTTAGATACTGATGGCTGTCCAGAAATTTTAGGTACAACTGCAGGTAAACTAGCTGATTCTGATTATGATTCAATTCCAGATAGTTTAGATGACTGTCCAAAAGTTGCAGAACGACATAATGGATTCCAAGATGAAGATGGATGTCCCGACAGCATAGATTACAATTCAGTTGGAGATGCTGACTTTGATGGTATTTTAGATGATATTGATCAGTGTCCACTAATTGCAGAAACTTACAATAAATTCCAAGACGATGATGGTTGTCCAGATAACTTATCCAACGATAAATTTGCTGCCGACACTGACGGCGACGGCATAATTGATAATCTGGATTTGTGTCCAACTCAACCAGAAACCCTTAATGGTTATTTAGATAAAGACGGCTGTCCTGACAAATCTATTTCTACTCTTGATACTGATTCCGATGGTATTCCTGATATGATTGATTCATGTCCAAAAATCCCAGAAACTTACAATAAATTCCAAGACGATGACGGTTGTCCCGATACTGTATCTAATACTGTAACTGAATATCAATTTCCAGACGCAGATAGCGATGGAATTCAAGATAGAATGGATCAGTGCATAAATGATCCAGAAAACTTTAATGGATATCTAGACTGGGATGGCTGCCCTGATCTACAAGGTGCAGAATCAACTCCATCCACACGACCTGATTCTGATTCCGATGGATATCCAGATGTAATTGACTCATGTCCAACAAGTCCAGAAACTTGGAACAAGTATAATGATATTGACGGTTGTCCAGATACTGCTCCAGAACAACAAAGATTTGTACACGATGATGACTTGGATAATATCATTAACGATGAAGATCTGTGTCCTCTAGAACCAGAAAATTATGATGGAGATAGGGATACAGACGGTTGTCCTGATCTATAGAATTAATATTTTTGACTTTTTCTAAATACACAAAACATCAATTTGATATAATAAATATAACAAGAAATCAAAATTGTTACAATGCTTCCAAAATTTTCAAGTAGAGCATTTTTAGCTCCAATGGCTGGAGTAAGTGATCCTGCTCTTAGATTACAATGTAAAAAAATGGGTGCAGGTTTAGTTGTAACAGAATTCACTAGTATTCATAGTATAATTGCAAAAGAACAACAACTAAAAGAAAACAAGAAAACTATTCAGGAATTTTTAGAATACTCTGAAAAAGAAAGACCTCTTTCAGTTCAATTATTTGGCTCTGATCTTCTAGCATTAGAAAAAGCTGCAAAGATAGTAGAGCCATTTTTTGATATTATTGATTACAATATGGGTTGTCCAGCACCACACATAACCCAACAAATGGCAGGTGGAGCACTTTTACAAGAAATTAATCTTACCCAACAAATTTTTAGCACTCTGGTTAATGCAGTAAAAAAGCCTGTTACTCTGAAGATTCGCTCAGGAGTTACTGATGCAAGTCGTTATCTTTTCAAAGAAATTGCACAAATTGCAGAGGATGAGGGAATACAAATGATCACACTTCATCCCAGAACTGTGACTCAAGGATATTCAGGTAATGCTGATTGGAAAATGATCAAAGAACTTAAAGAAATTTCTAATATTCCTATAGTGGGCAATGGTGATATAACAACTCCTGAAGATGCTAAAACAATGATTGATCAAACTGGGTGTGATTATGTTATGATCGGTAGAGGTGCAATGGGAAATCCATTCTTGTTTGAACAAATTAATGATTATCTAAAAACTGGAACTTACAAACAATATTCATTAAAAAATAAACTGGATTCCTTTTTTGAATATCTTTGTCTTACAACTGAATACAACATAAAATTTTCAAACATCAAAGGTCAGGCAATGAGGTTTACCAAAGGAATGTCAGGTGGTGCAAAACTACGACCAAAAATATCTACATCAAAAAATATTGCAGAACTTGAAAAAATTATGAATGATGCATATGTTCTATTTTCTTAGTTATCTATTTGAAATATTTTATTACAATCTATTTACAACTTTAAGCTAATTTTTATAACTACTATACAGTTATCCATTTCTTTTAGTGGTTAATACTTAAGTAAATTAGATTATTCTTATATATTTTAAGATGATATTAGAAGTATGAAAATTGGAGATGAGTGATAAATTGGCAACAGCGTATGTTCTTATAAATTGTGATCTCGGTTCTGAGGAATCAGTAATTTCAGAATTAAAATCCATAGAAGGTGTTGCAGAAGTACATGGCATATTTGGTGCCTATGATATATTGGCAAAGGTGGAATCAAAACAAGTTGAAACATTACGTGAAACTATCACTTGGAAGATTCGAAAAATATCAAAAATCAGATCAACATTAACCTTAATGGGAATAGAAGGACAGCAATAGTAGGAGTTTGTTAATTGACAAAAGCATATGTTCTTATAAATTGTGATCTAGGTTCCGAAAAAAGTGTAATCTCATCACTAAAAACAGTTGATAATGTTACAGAAGTACATGGCACACTTGGTCTTTATGATATTATTGCAAAAATAGAATCAGACTCTGATGAACAAATGCAAAAAACTGTCACACATGTAATTCGTAAGATGCCTAAAATACATTCCACTATCACTCTTACACGTTCAGAAGGTAAAGAACTATTTCACACATCTGAAAAACTTATTGGATCCATGCTTGGTAAAAACAATATTCAAGCATATATTGTAATTCATAGTGATAAAGGCGAAGAATACAATGTTTTAAAAAATCTTAGTTATATTCCTGAAGTAAAAGAAGCTGATGTGGTATTTGGATACTATGATGTTATTTGTAAAGTTGAAACATCCGATTATAAAATATTGGAGAATATAATCACTAAGGCTATTAGGAAATTACCTCATGTTAGAACTACTATGACATTAAATGTAATAGTAGAGCAAGAATCTTAACATTTTGCAATTTTTATAACATTGAAATAACATTTTTCACACAATTCAAGTTTATCATATGCTTTTGTTTTCATGTTCTTAAGACAAATATGGCAAATTGTAACACAATCATCACAGAAAATTGCTGGCATTTCCAATCCTCTTTCAAAAATTATAGTCGATAAAATATTTCTATTATTGTGATTACAACCAAAGATGTATCTTGTTTTTGTTGTCACATTAATAATCCCACATCATGCTTTATTACTTGATTCTATCTATCTCAAAAATTTGTTTGATTTTGAATCAAAACCTGAATAAATTTATGGTTATTGCTATTTTGTGTCGATCCTCACTTTTATCAATATGATGATTTTTTCTTCTCCAAAAACTTGAGTATATCAGGCATGATGTAAAACTCATCTGAGAATTTTTAGAAACAACAGTCATTTGCTTTTATACTTAGATTGTAATAACTGACTATCCCTTCAACAAACATGTCCCCCAAAGGGATACTCACTGAGAGGAATATTGTTATCCTCTCAGTTGTTCACATTATTTCTCAAGTTTTTTATTTTTTCTAGAAATCCATATTTTTTGATACATTACATTTTTACAAATTACACTTGTTAATTTTAGAATTCTTACAAATACAATTCTAAAAATGTAGTAAATTACTTAAACTTGAACTGCTCATTTTTCATACTAAATTTTTACAATTACCATCCTTTGTTAACCATGTTATAGTTTTGATTAAAAGAAATAATTAGAGAGCTTCTGAACCTCTTTTTTTTGATGCAATATTTAGAACATCATCAACTGTAGATACAACAATTATTCCATCTCCTGCATTTCCTGAAAATACTACATCAGAAATTGCCTTGATCACTGCTTCTACTTTTGAATCCTCTACAATTGTATTAACAGTTGCAACTTTATTGAATTCTGCAACAAAAGTACCTGTTCCTCTTCCACCTCTAATGGTTTGTCTCTGACCTGAACCTCTCCCATTTCCTTCTAATACGGTAAATCCACCGATCATATTCTTGATAGCATCAGAAACTATTCCTATTTTATCGATCTGAATGGTTGCCTCAATTCGTTTCATTTGTGTACCTAAATTTCTATTATTTAAAAAAGATCATGTGTTTTTATTCAAATTTTATGATACGTTACGATCCATTGGTTATGTTATTATCCTCTGACCTTTTTAGCATACAAAAAAAGTTGCATTATGAAAAGCGATGAGAAACGATCACACAGACTCAATTATCTTCTAAAGTATTATTTGAGTAATCCAAAAGAATATGCTCTATATCAAAAAGTAAAACAGATGGGTGTATCTGACGCCACTGCAAAAGATTACATTAGAACTGTGATAATTCAAGCTCAAAAAATTTACTCTAGATAATACACATATTTGAGAAATTCCATTCAATAGCACCAAGGCTCAAGTCTTGTTTTCTATCAAGATACAATCCGAGCCTATTTGTATTAATTTTTAGTAATCTTAAACAAGGTAACTTCATAAATAATCCAATAGGAGAATAAAATACGCATGACTGATCCCCTAATTGATGATGTACAGGCTTTATTGGATAAAGAAAAGGGCGATGAACGTATACTAAAACAAATTTTTCGAGCTTGTGAAAATAATGAAGTGATTAGCAATTACGAGAGAAATTATGTTAGAAATTTGGCCGAAAAATATCTTGGTAGAGCACCTCCAGTTGAAGAAAAACAACAAATTGAAGAAAAACCTGTTATTCCAGATATCGTATTTTCAAATACCCCTACAAAACAAAAAATTGAAACTCCACAAATAACATATCCACAAATTGTAAAATTGAAATCTAAAAATACCAAAATGGTGTTAGGCATAGGTGGAGCAATATTTGCAATAATAGTTATAATTGGTGTCTCTCTTTCTGGAATTTCTTATATTGAATTTGATGGCTCTCAAATTCCTATGGATTCATCATCTAGTCTTTCAATTCAAACAGATTTATCTACATATCAAAAAGGTGATATTATTTCGATTAGTGGAACATCAGATACATCTGGAAAACTAAATCTCTCAATAGAAAATCAGGAGGGTCAATTAGTTTGGTCTGAACAAATCTCTGTTAAAAGTGATGGTAGATTTTCTACATTAGCAATAGCTGGAGGTTCTGGATGGGATCAATCTGGTACATTTACAATAAAAGTAGAAAATCATTTAGAAACAAAATCAAAAACATTTTCTTTTATGGCATAATTTTTTCAAATTCTTTCCAATGTGAATCTATCATTTCTCTTAGTTTTTCTATGCTGATCTCTTCCATATATTCACGATAAACAATGAATTTGTTTTGTTTTCCTGAATCATCACCATAAATATCACTTGTATTTTTTGGAATTGCTCCTATTTTCCATTGTTTCATTTCAAAAATCCAAATTGTTGCATCTGGATTTGAAAAATCTATATTATCACAACCAACAATATACAGATAACATTTTGTGGCTTGATTTAATTTCGCATGTAATTTTTCGTATGCAATCATCTGTCCTTTTGCAATATTGATCTTGTCATTATGAAATCCCTTGAATTCCAGGATGATAAAACCACCATCATGCTCAATTAACCAGTCTATATCTGTCCCTCCTGAGGCTACCATGCCATGAACGATTAGGTCTCCTAGTATCTCTCTACCACGAGTAAATTCAATCTCATCAAAAATTTGATATTTTGCTTTAGAACTCTTTCTGATAATTTGTTGTGAATTTGAATTATTTTGTATGTTTTTTCCTTTGTCATAAAATGTATCAATCAAATCTGTAGTTTTATCTGTCACTGTATATGAATTTGTATAGTCAATGATAAGATAGTTTGTAAAATTAAGTGAAGCTATGCTATTTTTTGTAATCTATCGACATAGGTATTCTCCTCCTACCCCTTTGTATAAAATAAAATACTCTTCTGAATTTTTACGTTCTTTTTTTGCATTTAATGCATCTTGATACATTTCAAAATGCTCTACTAGGTACAATTTATTATCAGAATCTGCAAAATAATCTATTCCAACTAAATCAAATCCCTCTTCAGGAGTAAGTTTGTTCTTTTCTTTTTCAAATGTATCTTTAGTCATTATGATTAAATTTTTTATGAATAATTTAGATGTGGGAACTGTTTTTACTGGTCATATATCATTAGATTTTTTTCTTCTAACAGTGAATGTAAATTATGAACAGAACGATATACGTCTGATTCTTTTTTTGCACCAGTACAAACTAGCTTTCCTGAGGCAAATAATAATATGACAGTTTTTGGGTCTAGCATTCTATGAATTAATCCTGGAAATTGTTCAGGTTCATACATACTTCTTGGTAGTGTTCTGGCTGCTTTTTCTAAGTGAATTTTACCACCTAGGTTGATTGCTGCTACAATATTTTGCACTGTAATCACTGCATCGTTTTTGATTTTGATTTTACCTTTTCGTAGCTTTTGAACTACTGTATTGACTGCTTTGATCGCCATATCTTCTGATTTTGCACCAGTACATACCATTTTTCCAGTTCTAAAAATTAGCGTTGCAGTTCTTGGATTTTGCAATCTAAAGACCAATCCTGGAAATTGCTCGGGATGATATTCAGTGTCAGGAAATTTTTCAGTTATTTCGTTAAGATCAATTTTTTGATCTACTGATGCAGAAGCAACTACATTTTCAACACTAACAATAGGCTTTGTTTGAGGCATGTCGACGGACTTTAAATAGGTCCTTTATATATACTACTCCGATTTTTCCAAATATTGATGACCTCTCAATGATGCCCGATCCATTGATACCGATACTCTTCATCTACGATATCAGTTACAATATCTTTGTTTTTGATCCTTACTTTTGATAATTCTACATCAAAGAATCCTAATTGTCCTTTCCATGGAATTGGAATTCTTAATGGTTTTACATTTTTTATCTTGAATCCAAAAGTTTTACCTTGAAAATTTTTTGAAGAAAAATGAAATTTTTGATCTTTTTTTACTTCTTCTGATGAATTATATTTTTTTACATCATAAAGCTCAGCTTTTCCAATAATCACACCAGTAACTAATTTTTTTGTAATTTTTAATCTCTTACAATCTTCTATTCTTATTTTGATTGGGACATGAATCAAAAATTCACCGCGAAAATTCGTATTCCAGTTTCTTAATTCTATTGTTTTTTTTCCAGATATTATTAAATCTGCAAATGGTTGCGATATTGATAGACATTTCAAGATGTTATTCAGTAGCTACTTTAATCAACTCACCTGGATTTCTGCCTTTTCCTTCAGGCAAATTAGTTATCCCACCATTCAAACTTTGAGTTACAATCCCTTTACTTGCAAGAATACTAACAGCCATTAATGAAGTATTTCCAGCCATGCATACTAGTAATGATTTACCTTTAATTCCTTTTAGTTCTTCACTTAACTCTTCAGGAATTTGCTGTGTTGCTAATAGTTGATTGATAGTTCTTGCTTTTTGTATGGATATCTTTGATTTATCCACACCCAAAGATTTTGCAATTACCTCTATTCCTTCTTCACGAGGAGTGTATTGAGTATGAACCCAAATTATTTTATCATAATCATCTATATTTGATACTGCCTCTTGTAGTGATATTTGAGTGCGATTTTGTTTCTTTGACATTTCTTCTAAATTCTTTTTGTACTTTTGTATTCCATCGGCAATAATAACAACAAATTTTTTACCTGCACCAAAGTTCGCCATTTGCATTACTGCATAAAGCGCAAGAGCACTACTTTCACCAATATCATGACCCTTATCTACAAAAAACTTTAGGAGATGTTTAGCCTGGTCAAAATCTATCTCATATTGTCCTGCATATGTGTCTGGTTTGTATAGCTTCAGGCCTGATGCCTTGTCTTTAGTCCTAATTCCTGCCACATCTTGACCTGTAGGTGGAAAAACTACATGCACTGATTTTTTTCCATATTTTTCATATATGTATCTGCTCAAACCCCCAGAAGTACCACCTGTACCAAAAGCACAAACAATTCCAAAATCTTCTAATGAATTTCCATGTTCATGTAATTGTTGGTCTATCTCAACTGCGGTAATAGTTTTATGTACATCAATGTTTAGTTCATTATCGTATTGTTCTGGACAGAAACAACCGTATATCTTAGCAAGAAATTTTGCCAAGTTTATGATATCTTGAGCCGCTAAAAGTGATTCTACTTCAGAATTTACATTATCAAAAATTGCAGGATCAAAACCAAGTTCAGATAATTGTGAACGAATATTAGCGGCAGTTGCTTTTGCAGCTAAAATATTTGGATTGTCTTTCATTCCTGGAGCTGGACATACATCCATGTCAAGATCCATGATGCGGATATTTTCATTTCTTAATTCCTTAAAGACTCCTTCCTGTAGCTTTCTTGATACAAGCGAAACCACTGTTAATCCAAGTTTAGATATCTGTCCAAGAGCAATTCCAAAATTTCCCGAAGTTGCTTCAATTATTGTTTGTCCACTTTTCAGTTTTCCTGTAACGATAGCATCGTGTATGATATGAACTGCAGGTCTGACTTTTATCGAACCTGTTAGTAAGTTGGAATCAAATTTGCCAAAAACTTTTAGATCTGTATTGGCAAGATTTATTTTGTAAACCTCTTTTGCACATTCTTTCAAATCTTCGGTCATATCAATTAACGGTGTTGCATTGACAATCTTTGTTTCTCCTTGATTCTCTTCAAAGTGAGGTATCTTACTCCATACCTCCTGCTTAAAACGCTCAAGCAAATTTTTATCAATATCTCTTCCTTTAGTTTCTTCCAAAAATTGTTCTCCTCTGAAATTACATCTGTTGTAATCTCATATAAAATATCTGATAGGCTAAATTGTATTTACTTTATTTTTGATTCATCAAGTTCATGCATCTAATATTCTAATTACTTTACTTGGAATATCATGTAGCCTACTTACAGCCATAGTTTTTTCATATCCTAAATGTCTGAGATTATTTGCTATGGTGGTAGCTCTTACCGTATTCGGACCCAACCCTAAGGCTATCATACTGATGCCTAATCTTTTGAGAGATTTTGTCCTATTTCTAACGGCATCAGGATCTGATGGTTCTCCATCTGTTAATGTCAAAAAAATATCTGGTCTTTTTGACTGTAAAATTGGAAACATTTTATCATATACTTCTGCTAATGGAGTGGAACCATTGGCAACAATCTGTGCTAATCTTTTTGCAGTAACTCTGTTCCATTTTACATTGTCTGGTTTAACAGACCAGCAAACAACTGACCTATTTTCAGTACTAAATGCATATACTGCAAATTTTACTTTGAGAAAAGATAAAACTTCACAAAGTGCAAGCGTAGCTTTTTTGTATTCTAATGCATCTGATGCAATACTTGATGAATGATCTAATAAAATCACTATTCTTGTTTTGATTGATTTTTTAATATCTGTAAAAAATGGCTCATTTCCTTCAATATAATTTTCTTCATCAAATTCATCTCCACTACTAAGATGTTGTTCTTTCCATCCTGATTTTAATTCTCTAAATTTTATTTTAAGATTATTTATCAAATTCATATCGTAGATTACTGTCTCATCCACATTAGTGCTAGTTGGAATTTGAATTCCTATTGATTCTGGAGTTAATCCTTTATTATCATTTTTTTTATTTTCGTCTAGCAATACTTTGTATTCATCATAGATATTATCCCCACTTAATGCAGCTTTTGGATCAATTTTTCCAAAATCACCTTCTTTATTTTTTGAAATCACTGTTAGGAATTTCAATAGTTCTTCTTCCGAAACAGTCATACCTGCTTTCATAAATGGTAACGAAACAGGAATTGTAAGCAATGAATCTATATCCAAAATTTTAATAATTTCATTCACATTTTTTTCCAACCAATCTGTATCGTATTTTCTCTCTATAGATTCATCGACAATTTTTTTAGCAAATTCTGCTGCTTTTTTTATTCTTTCAAAGTGACTAGCTTGTATTTCTCCCTTGAATGCTCCAAACATAAAATATTGATAAAATGCTTCTACAATTCGTGCTTTTCCATAAATTGTATGTAATTGTGGTCTAGATACAAACATGTATGTATAATTAAAAATAATCTCTTCATCCATCCCTTTCCAAAGTTTTCTACCCAGTTGTTCCACTCTGCGAGTTTCCATAGTGTTTAGAATAAATCCAAATGCATGGTCATTACTAAGAATTTTTTTACAAAACTTTATTCTCATTGCTTCATACCACAATGAAGTTCTAAATTGTCTATATTTTTGAAAATCATCTCCTATTCTTTTTTCAATTGGTGTTAAGATAACTCTATTTTCTTTTAGTCTAGTTTTTGTCTCAATCTTGTCTGAAAATTCAACTGTGATATTTTCTCTTTCAGACCATCTTCTGACTAAAAATGTGGCAATCTCCACTAATGATTCATTTCGTAATTGTAATGATTGCATCTAATTACCAAACATTGAGATAATGATGTCATTTACTTTTTGATATTCTATATCTCCCCACTGTGTATACACATTACCAAAAACAATTTTTGCTGATTCTTTAGGAGACATTCCACCATCTAGTAATTTTCCAAATGCTATTGTCTCCCTTAAACTTGGAGAATAAAATAATTCTTCCACTGCAGATGCTTGTCTTAGTATATTTGCAAGTTTTATTGCCTGAACAATCTCAGAATCATGGTTTCCAGAAACATGTTTCTTAACAATTTCTAATTCTATATCCTCAGGTGGATACTCTAGACGAATTCTAACTGGAAATCTACTGAGTAACTGTGGTGGCAGTTCTTTGGTTCCACTATGTGTAAGAGGATTAATTGTTGCAATTACAAACCAACCCTCTTTGGCTTTCACAATTTCTCCTGTGGATTCTTTTAGAATTACCTGTCGTCTATCATCTAACGCTTCATCTAATCGTAGCAAAACATCAGCTTCGGCAGAATTTATTTCATCTAGATACAACATACTGCCTTCACCCATTGATTTAATCAAAAGACCTTCCTCAAAACTTACTGTTCCATTCGTTAAGGTTTTTGTTCCAATAAGATGACTTTCTCGTGTTCTAAGGCTAAAATTTATTGATTCTAGTTTCGCATTTTTGCTCTTTGCAAAATCTCTGACTAGAGATGTTTTCCCAGTACCCTTTGGACCGATTATCAATACAAATAGATCTGCTTGGTGTGCTTTGTTTAAAATCTGAATAGAATTATTCCAATCTAAGTATGATGTTTCTTTTACCATTTGATATTTTTTCTAAGATCTAAGTTTACAAATAAAGCTTAGTTTTGATATTGAGGTAATTTGGCATTAGATTCATCAAGAATTTGATGTAGTTTTTTACTCCAGTCACTAAATCCCTCTGGAGAATCAGGATATTCGTAATAATGTTTTGTCAACAGTCTATTTTGTTGTGTAGTAAAACGCAAACCATCAGCAAGTTTTTTGTTAAGTGCACCTCTAATCATCATTCCTAATTTTGTAACATTAGAAAAGTCTGGATGCTCTCCTTTTGAAATAGCTTCCACATCCATATTTCCCAAAAAGTGTTTCATTCCATAACTAATTTGTTCGTTAGTGAGAGTTTGAATTAACCTTCTGAAAATTTCTAGTCCTGCTGTTTTGTAACCATATTCATTTATGAATTCTTTATTATATTTCCATAATCCTTTCTCAGTAACATCTCCTGATTGAATTGATTCTACCACACATTTTCCAACAATAGTTCCAGCAACTAGTGCTGGACCAATACCTCCAGCATCAAGTGGTTTTGGCATCCATGCAGAATCACCAACTAGAACAAATCCGTTTGCAACCATGCAATCATTTTGTCTTCTTACTGAAACTTGGAAATTACCCGTTGCATTATTTTTATCTTGAGGATCTTCTGAAAGTTTTGGATTTTTTATTGCACGATTTCTTTCTAGATACTGATTAATCAACATGGATACATTATCGTTTTTTCCTAATCTTTTATTTCGCTGTTCAAGGAGTGTTTTTTCAACACCTAGACCAATATTCACTTTGTTTTTTCCTTTTGGAAACACCCATGCATATCCTCCTGGAGCAATATCTTGATCAAGATGAATTATGCAATAATCAGGATCGAATTCAGTTAGATCTTCTTCACCATCTTCAAAATACATGATGTGTCTTCCTGTTGATTCTACATCTTTACGGTCTACTTTTCTTTCCATCTTTGTTGTATTGGAAATCTGATTTCGAAGCATAGATGTCATTCCAGTTGCATCGATTACAACTTTGGCTGTCTTTTTGTAAGGAGTTTTTGTTTTATAGTCTATTCCTTGAACTCCTATCACTTGATTCCCATCATACAATAATCCTGTGAGATTAATTTCAAAATCAAAATCCACTCCCATAGATAATGTTCTTTCGTTTTGACGTTGTGGTAGAACTTGTCTGTTAAGCATATACCCTGCACCGTCAAATGGAATTGATGTTTCTTTATCTGGAGAAAATGCCATTACGCCTTTTACTTTGTGCTCAATTTCCGGCTCACTCCAATTTACTTTGATTCTATTTGCCATGAAATCTACAGCTTCTTTACTAACTGCATCTCCACAAATCCAACCGGCAACACTTTTCATTCCAGGCAAGTTTGATGAATTTCTATCAATTACTAGAATTTTTAATCCTTGATTAGAATAATGTGAAACTGATTGAGCAGCAATAGTTCCTGCCAATCCTCCTCCAGCTATTATGACGTCATAATCTGCCACAAAAGAACGCCCGTTTATCCGTATTTAAAATAATACCATGGTTACATGTCAAGAAACATTTGTTGTTGTTCAATTCAAAAATGGGGTCGGTTCGTCGCGGCGTCTTCAAAGCTTTCGCTCAGACTGGAGCGGCTATTATCTCCTCATTCCCAAATTGAATTATCTCATCATTCCTATTTAATCTAGTTGGAATATTTTGCTGAATATTTTGACTGTGTCTTTTTTGTTGTAGATTGGTGTGTAGATTTTTAGCTTTATTGCATCTTTTTCCTTAAACACTAGATTTCCTTTAACAAATTCTTGTTTGTCTAGTCTGATGTGGAACCTGGAATCTACTGTTCTTTCTTCTATTTCTTCCACCAACTCCTTTATCTGATCATTTGATAATGATTCAACTAATTTTTCAACAAACTTCTGAGCCTGGATTTTTTCAATTTTGGCACTTAGTATTGTTATTGGATTTTCAAAATGACCAGTAGTCTGATTAACTGTGAAATCTCCTTCTTTCAACTCAAACATTTCTTCAAAAGACTTCAAGAATTTTGAAATATCTTCTGTAGCATGTATTATTACATTAATTGTAACTTCTAATTTGTCAACCATTATCTGTAAGAATATGTTGTTTAGGCTTCAAGTAATGCTATTTCTTTTTCTGCGGTTCTGATAAGCTTAACTTTCTCAAGACCCACATGTCTTACTCTGATAACTTTCTTAAATGCAGCCATTATGTCTGAATTAATCTTACTGTAACATGTAGCCTGAACAAATTGGTCAACTGTCATTTGAGGTATTGTATTGTTAATTACATCTCTTGCAATCAATCGCAATGCATGTTTTCTAGATGTGTTAAGTTGTCTATGTGTAAGAGCAAGTACTTTGATTCTAAAGACAAATCCATCTTTAGTTTTGATATCTATGATGAAGTTTATTCTAGATGAACCGCGTCTAATTAAACTACGCAAAAATTCTTTGGAATATTCATATCTCTTAAAAATTGTAGTAGCTTTATCACCTTCCACTTTGTTAATTTGAAAGTACATTTTGTATTGATGCTGTGATGGATCTCCTTTTAGAATATCGTATAGGGTTACTTCTAGAACTCTACCTAATGCATTTTCATCATCAGTAATTGGAACGTATGCAATTGGAACATTGTTAAACGAATCTGGCGCGCTAACTGTTACCCATTTCTTTTCTCGCCATTTGTCTTTTACTCGTCCTTTTCTACGTGCCAATTATTAACGACCTTTGAATCCAAAATATAAGGGTATGCGACTAGATTATGTTTTTGCCCATGTATTTTTGTAAAACTTTTGGAACAACAATATGACCGTCTTTAGTTTGAAAATTTTCCATTATTGAAACCAAAACACGTGATGTGGCAATTAATGTGCTGTTTAATGTGTGCAAGTATTGTGTTTCCTCATTTGTCTTTTCTCTAAATCTGATCTTTAGTCTTCTTGCCTGATAATCTAAACAATTTGAACAGGAAACAATTTCTCTGTATGTATTTTGTCCTGCCATCCATGCCTCTATATCATATGTTTTTGCAGAAACTTTTCCCATATCCACTGATGATAGAAGCATTACTTTGTATGGAATTTCTAAATTTTGGTAGAAATCTTCAGCAATCGATAACATTCTTTCATGCTCTTTCCAAGATTCCTCTGGACGTGTAAAAACAAATTGTTCAATTTTGTCAAATTGATGTACTCTAAAAATTCCTTTTTGGTCCCTACCGTGTGCACCTGCTTCTTTTCTAAAACATGGACTCACACCAGCATACCTTAACGGAAGATCTTTTCCTTCTATTATCTCATCAGAGTGCATAGCAGCAATTGCATGTTCTGATGTTCCTATCATGTAGAGATCTTCATTCTCAATTTTGTATATTACTTCTTCAAAGTCATCAGCTATTATTGCCCCTTCCATAGATTGGCGATTGATCATATATGGTGGCTGAACTAAAGAGTAGTTTTTTCCTGCAAGAAAATCCAATGCATAATGAATAAGAGATTGATTTAATCGCACAAGATCATTTTTTAGATAATAAAATCTTGCACCTGCAACTTTGGCGGCTCTTTCAAGATCAACCAAATCCAAGTTTTTAGAAATATCAATGTGATCATTTATCTTAAAATCAAATTCAGGAATTTTACCCCATTTTTTTATTTCCCTGTTAGCAGTCTCATCTTTTCCAACAGGCACCGACTCATGAATCAAATTTGGAATAGTTAGTGCTAAACTTGAATACTTTTTTTCAATTTCTTCTTGTGATGCTTCTAGTTTTGTAAGTTCTTCTGAAATATTTTTCATTTCAGCTAAAATAGACGATGTATCTTCACCGGATTTTTTTTTTTGAGAAATTGCTGATGCTATTTGGTTTTTCTTTTTTCGCAACTCATCCGTTTTTAATATGAATTCTCTTCTCTTTTGATCCGAATCTATCAATTTATCAAAATTAAATTCAACTGCTCTTGCTTTGAGCATATCTCTGATGATTTGAGGTTTTTCTTTGATTATTTTTGGATCTAACATTATTCAATCACCTTTAATGCAACCTGAACATGCTCTAAAACTTCATCAATAGTACTAATCAATTTTTTCATGCTTTTCTTACTCTCAAAATTAAAAACAAGTTTATTATCAATATTTTCAACATAAAGACTCAATCCTTCTGGAAAATTTACATTGTCAGGTTCCAATACTCTTTTTACAGTCTCTGCCTTTTCTTTTGAAAGATTATTGAGAATTACCTGTACTTGACATGTTAACGACATTTACTTCTAAATAATCTAGAAATCCATCTAATTTGTCTTTAGTTATTTTTGCGCCCGCTGCTGCATTATGACCTCCACCTATACCATCAAATTTCTCAGCACCCGTTCTCATTAATTCGCTTAAATTAATCTCTGATTTACATCCAAATGATTTTCTTGATGAAAATTTGATGGTATTTTCTTCCCCACCTGTTCTCAAAATTACAATTTTTCCAGCATTCTTTGGGGAACCTGCAATTAATGATGAAATTGTGCCTGTCATCATTTCTGGAACAATTCCCTCTCCATTTACCATGACACATGTCTTACTTTCTGAAACTCGCCATCTTTCATTTGTCAATATGTTCATGTATTCTCTAATCATTTTTCTATAGTCTGTAAGTATTGTTTCACCTTCTCTTAGAATCTTGTTTCTATCTCCCATACAAACTGCAATTCCAACTCCTGATCTGCTTATCCTTCCACACGAATTGAGCATTGTTGAAAATTCTCTACCATCCCGCAAAAAGCTCCTTTTGTCCTCTCTTGGAAATGTATAGGTATATCCAATTAATTCAGACATTATCTCAGTTGCATTCTTTCCCGAAGTGAATTTTGAAATAGTTTCGATGACTGATCTTTTTTCTTCATCATTTAGCTCTGCTGGTACTCTCCACCTACCTCCATCCTTTAGTTGAATTCCAGAAGAATTCAAAAGTGAAAGACATGCATCTCTATTCCAAGTTAGACCTTCGATAAATGGTTGTGATGTAAATGCAAGGGCATCTGGAAGTGATCTCGTTTCTCTTCCAACTAGTAGTAAATCCAGATCAATATCCACTAGTCCCTCTTCCTTTGCAGTATTGGCAATCTCATAATTTTTTCCAATGAATGATTTTCTTTCACCCTGATCTTGTCTGTCTCCTAAAGCTGAAACAACAGCTATTGCAGACAAGTCAGAATTCTTATCATCTAATGTCATTGCTGCAAGATATGCCATTCCTCCTGCACAAATTTCAGTGCCCCCATCAATACCATACTTCCAAGCATTGATGACTTTTTGATTATCATGTTCTTTTTCTGGTATCTGATGATGATCTAATACAATCCAATTTTCTCCTAATGATTCATCTAAATTATTTGCAAAACCCCCAGCAAGATCTGTAATTACATGAAAATCCCTTGAATCTTTTTTTAGAGAATCAATCACCTTTTTACTAAATTCTTTCGAAGTTCTCACCGTACATCTTGCACCTGCTCTGATGATGGCTTTTGTGATAATACTGCCTGATGTTAACCCATCACAATCGATATGAGTTGTAACTGAAATTGATTTTTTAGTTTTTATACAATCTGAAATCTTATCTTTGAAAAACGAAAGAGACTCATCAAGAGTTTTTGTCATTACTCTAATTGAGCAACTACTGATTTATATTTCCAGTTTTTAGGAATACGTTCCATTCTTTTGTAGTACACTGACAGTCTATGCACTTTAGCCTCAATTAACTCAAGGGATCTAACATTTCTGTTATCGCCTTTGTTTGTCTTTAGGTGTTTTTGAAGACCTACTGCTTTTTTTACAATATTATCTAGATCTTCTGGCATTTCTGCTTGAAGATCATTTTCTTCTAATATCTTTCCAATGCTTTTCTTAGTTATTGGTTTAATGAGTGGAATTGAATGTTGATCTCTAAGTTTTAGTCCAATTTGACTTGGTGTTAGTCCATCTTTGGAATATTTCACAACCAATTCTTCTATCTCTTTGGGACTAAGAGTAATCCATGATGGAATACGAAGTATAGCCGGTCTAATGGTATGTGATTTTCCATGTCTATGTGTATGTAATCGTCCCATGACGTGGCTGATTTTAGAACAAAATTAAACGTTACTTTTCCGGATCTCGTACATAACATCTACATTTTGGGGTTCAGAATAAAAGTTAAATATGTACAGTATCATCAGAACGAACAGGTAAACTGTATGAATAAAACAATACTTCTAGCAGCATCCTTAATCGCTGTATTTACCATTGGTTACTATGCAGAAAATGCAATCGCATTTGCACAATACATGGGTAACGTTGGTTCTCAAGGAGAAACCGGAACATACACCTTAGAAGAAGCACTGAAGATTCAAGCAGAGAGAGTCGCATCAGCAAAAGCTAACCCAGGAAAAGGATCAGGTACTCCTTATCTTGATGCAGGTGGTGTAGTTGGAGCAGCTGTAATTGCAGGTGCAGTCTTTGGTGGTGTCGCAGGAGCTTTCTTCATTAGAGGAAGATCTGGCAAATACGCAGCAATGGGACGAGGATAAACAAACCTTATTTTTCTTATTTTATTTGACAACCTTTAGTGAATACTGATCTCGTACTTTTTGATAATAAAAGAAATGTATATATCGCACAAATAGAGCCAAAATATACAATGACTCCTATAGTAGGAACTTTCCTAAGTATCCTGTCTTCACTTACAGGTCAATTAGGACCAAACTATGATCCATTATTCTACGATGTAATGATTTACATCTTCGGAACCATAATGTTCTCAGTATTCCTTCTTGGAATTATATCATTCTGGTTACGTGTACACGGCTGGGCTTACAAAGACAACCGTGAGAGATGGGTCGATGAATTGGATAGACACTTTGAAAGAGAAGGTATCGGTCTAATTCCAGACAACGGTAAATACTGGTAAAATTACTTCCTTTCCTCTTTTCATTATTTTTAAAATTTTGAATGAATCTTTTTTTAAGTCTAAATTGATTATTTTCTAAAGTCTGAAACTGACATTGGGATTATTTTTCAATTTATTGCTTAGTTTTGAGGAGGTAAGTAGTCCTTATCTTTTGTCTCATCGTATTCCTTTGAAGTAAATACTGCTTTGTAGTGATATCCGTCTTGTAATGGTGTTTTAATGAAATTCTCTGATTCTCTACCGTTGACATATATCTTTGATTTTGTCTCATCCATATCTCTTAGAG
>JBKKCM010000015.1:0-20159 GCA_046712755.1 Nitrosarchaeum sp.
TTCTTTTTCCATTTCTAATCCTTCTTCATATGCGTCTATGCTCATTCTAATCATATCTCGAATCTCTTCGGACATACATTGACCTTCATAATTACACATCTCTTGAAATTTTTCAAAGGTTTGTTTATCTAATTTTGTTGATACTGTTTTCATAAACTTGTATTATTTTGGTAGATCAAAAAGACTTTGGTTTATTCGTAATCTACCACGAATAGACTACGGTAAACCATTGTATTACAATTCACACCTAAAATCAAAATATAGTATCGCAAATTTGTTGAGCTATTGAGAAATAGTTGTCACTGTAACCCCATTCTCATTTGGAATAAAAGTATGCTCTGCCTGAGCGACTCTTTGCTCATTTATTTCAATTAATACTGGATATGCCTGAACTGCTTTTTTATTGACAAGATGTTCTAACAGTTCTCTGGCTTTCTTTTCTTCCCAATCTTTTGTAATCCATCTTAATGCAAAAGGCAACATGTTGAATTTTTCCCAGATATAGTCAAGCAGTTTATCTGCTTCATTGTTTTTTGTTTTTTTTCTTGAATTTAATGCAAATATGTTTTTTATCTTTCCATTTCTTACAAATCCTCCTCCTTTTTCTGTAGTGACAAATGGTTCACACGCATAAGCTGTATTTTCTGCTAGGGTGAATCCTCCAACTGACCAAATATTTGGAATGGATCTTCCGGCATGTATTGTATATTGTCCTAAAGAATGACCACTAAGATTTGCAATTGGTTTGAATCCCGTTTGTTTTATTGTTTTTTCTATAGTTCGTCCAATATCACTTGCTTTGACTCCTACTTTTATCATGGACATTGCATTGCTTAATGCTTCTTCTGCAGCTTGAATCAATCCCTCAAATTGTGCATCTTGGCAAACTGTAACTGCAGTATCTGCAATGTATCCATTAATTTGTGCACCAAGATCAATTTTGATCAAATCAGAATCTATAATTGTGATTGGATCATTTGGTTCTGCTGTATAATGAGCTGCTATCTCATTGATACTTACATTTACTGGAAATGCGCATTTTGCTCCACGTTTTTTAATTTGATTTTCTACTTCTTCACAAACTTCATAAACTGTTTTTCCAACCCAATTTCTTTCTCTTACCATTTCTCTTACTTCAGCAGCAATTTTTCCCGCTTTGGTATAATCATCTAACTGCATTGTTTTTCTGTTCTTTTGAATGCCTTTAAAATGATTATCTGTCAAGCTTAAATTGGGCGGCTTTTAGGATTTACTGGGATCGTGGTCTAGCTTGGTATGATTCTGCGTTTGGGACGCAGAGGTCGTGTGTTCAAATCACGCCGATCCCACACTAAATCATTATCTTATTATCAAATCACATCCTAATTTTGTTGCCGAGCAATGAAGAAGAGTTAGAGTAATGACTTTGATATGAAGTAAAACTAATGGCTCTGAGCTCCGGCATGTTTTTATGAATTCTTGTTGGTTATAATTTTGTTGAATTTTGAAAAACGCGATATTATTTTGATTATTGGCCTTTTACTTTTTATGATTGGATTGATTCCCTTCATGGCTCCAATATATGCGGCTTTAATTGCAATTGTTATTTATTTTGGAATAAAATTCTATATAGGAAATAAAAGAAAATCCATCGAAAAAGAGTTAGGAGAAGGCATCTGTGCTGATTGCGGTTCTAAAATATCTAATCAAAAGTGCCAAAATTGTAACTCTGTAAACTAATAACTTTGGATAGATGATAATCTAACAATATTGCTATAGGCAACATCAGAATACTAGATTGAGATAAAAACAATGCAAAACGACAGATTATCAGAATGGTTTGTTCCAAAATTCGGTCCTAGGAATTTTAGACTGACTGTAGGAATTTTGTTTTTACCTTATACTGGAATGGTCATATCCTTTGTAATTTGGGGCTCTCTTTCAGTAGAATCTAGTCTTGATAGATTATTATCAATTGGGGTACTCTATTTTTTTGCAATTGGTGTATCTGCACATTGCCTTGATGCCTTAGGAAGTAAGAAAAAGCCTTGGGGAAATCTATCTCGGACCAATCTCTGGTTAGCATCCCTTACTTCTCTGATTTTGTCATTTTTCATTGGAATGTATTATGCGTTTTTAGATTCTTGGATGTTATTCCCAATAGGGGTAATCGAAATATTTTTTCTTTTAGCATATAATCTTGAATTGTTTCATGGTAAATTTCATAATAATGCATCGTTTGTCATATCTTGGGGAATTTTACCTGTTTTTGCAGGAGCAGTAATTCAATCAAATTCTATATCTTTTGAAACGATAATGTTTTCTATAATTGCTGGTCTTGCAAGCTATATTTTGATAACTATCTCCAGAAAATATAAAATTCTAAAGCAACAAAATGCCCCTTATGAAATATTTCGCAAAAAAGAAATTATTCTCAAACTTGTTAGCTCTATTGTAATATTTGGAACAATTTTCTTTTTTGTATTAAGACACCTTTTAATTGTTTAAAACACAATAATACTGTATGAATACGATTTCTGAAGATTTGTTAAATAGAATATTGGATGCCCCTGTAGGGCAAGTGGTTACTGTTCTTGGTGAGATATTAAATTGCAATATTCATTTAGAAGTAATAGAACAAAATACTATTACGCCTCACCAATTTGTGAGAAAGATTGCAATCATTGCAAATGGATTGCCAGTGATTAAAGCCTACGTAGAATTTGATTCCACTGTTTTGCCTGAATCTATTGTGTCTGATCTTTTAAAGAAAAAACGTGGAGTAGGGACTATTCTTAATATCAATAACATAAAAGCAACTAGAAATGTAATCTCCTTTAATCATAATCCTGATGAGGCTTTGGTCTTAAGGAAATATGAAATAATTCACAATGGAATTGTGTGGTTTACTATTTTAGAAGAAATCAGGTTAGATAATCTTGGTTCCAACAATAATGGATGAAGTCCCAAATGTTAGATCTTGTTTGTAAACTTTTAATCCATTATTTTTCATAGTCTTTTCATATTCTGTTACCCAATTTGTGGTTCTTATGAGGTGAGGTAAACCAACAAACACTTTTTTCCAATCTGGGACAAAAAATCCTACCAAATAAAGTATGTTAAAGTAAAAGTTCCACATTTTTCTTACAAATCTATTTTTTGGATATGTAAAGTCATGTAGAATTATTTTTCCGCCATTATTAAGATGTTCAATACAATTTTTGACTAAAACATCAGATATGCAATATTTTGGCAAATAAGATGCAGTAATACAATCAAACTTTCTTCCCAGATTTAGTTTTTCGGCATCCTGATTTACAAATGAAATATTTTGATATGACTTTAATTTTTCTTTTGCTTTTTCAATATAGTTCTTCGTAATGTCTAATCCAATAATTGTAGATTGTGGAATTTTGTCTGCAATTTGTTTTGTAAGAATACCAGTACCGCATGCAAGATCCAACACTGTTTTTTCAGTGGATAGTTGTTCTAGAATTTTATTTTTCCAAGCATTATCTTTTCCAAACGTAGTCCAGTTCACTATCCTATCATACGAATTAGCAGTATTAGTAAAAAATATCGTAACTAAATCTTTTGGATTTTTACTACTCATAGTTATTAGTTGTCTCTTAAGTTTGTGAGTTAATAGTTTTTCAATATTTCATTTTTTCACATACATTTCAAGTTGTTTAATATTAATAGAAATAACAAACAAATACTCATGATCATTCAAATCCTGTTTTTATTTCACAAGAATACGTTTACTTTGGGTAGTAATCAACTAGTAAAAACATCAATGGTATGGAAGTTGGTGTTGGAACCAGAACATAGAGTTGTCATTGGATAACTACTTGGTTTTGATTACTATCCCTACTCCTCTCTGATAATTAAATTCTGACATATTTTTGATTTCGTAAATTCTTAATGCAGTATTTAGAAAGACTTAAGTTTTTGTTGAGTGATATTATATAATGGGAATTTTTGATGGGCTAACGAGAAACACCAAAAAAACCTTTGTAAATGATAACAAATTAGAAAAAAACCTGTCAGAAATTTTAGTGAAAGATGTGATGTCAAAACAATTGATAGTGGCACAGTCTTCAACAACCGTATATCAGATATCTAAAATGATGGAGCAGGGAATAGGAGCAGTTTTGGTGAAAAATGATTCCATCCCTATGGGAATTATAACTGATAGAGACTTTGCAATTAAAATTGTTGCAAACAAATACCCCCCAGATACGCCAGTGGGCAAAGTAGCGTCAATACCTTTACAAACAATAGGCTCAAATGAATCCATTTTAGATGCAGCTAAACAGATGTCATCAAAAAAAATTCGTAAGCTTGTAGTAGTTGAAAATACCAAAGTCATTGGGATAATAACCTCAACTGATTTGACTAATCAATTATCTTTGATTAAAAATAAAATTCCTTAAAATTGAATTGAGGAAAAGATTGTTTTCAAAGATACTTGTTGCAATTGATGGTTCAGAATCTGCAAAAAAAGCATTCATGACCTCAATTTATCTTGCGTCAATATCTAAATGTAGAATTGATGTGATTCACGTGGTTTCATGTGAATTTGGTGGGGATAGCGCTGCAAGTCTTGAACTAGTTGAAGATCTTAAGATCAGAGCAAATTCAATGTTAGACGAATACAAAAAGAATGCTTTGGAAAAAGGTATTCATCCAAAATTCATGTTAGAAATTGGAGATCCTGCAAATATGATTACAGAAATTGTTAATTCTACAGATTATGATCTAGTTGTACTTGGAACTCGTGGTATGAATGTCTTTAAGGAATTGGTTCTAGGTAGTGTGTCGATCAAAGTTATGCATCATGCAAAATGTCCAGTCATGGTAGTACGATGACAATAATTAATCTAGCCAAACATCATAAAATTTGATAACTAAATAATTGAAAGATAATCGTCTATACTTTGATAAATATTTGTATGAATCTAATACTTTTATAAAATTAATAACCTAAATGACTCCATTTAATCGGTTTTAGGCTACATTTACATTTCTCTCTTTTTCCACATTTAGGACAATTACAATAACAGAGCAATAATGAGGCACTACAACCAACACATTTTGTATATTCTGCAAAATCTTCTCTCATCGAGTAGATCTATGACACAATGAAAATTAAATATGTAATTAATATTCTTAAAATTTGTTTAATATTTAATCTTTATTCTAAATAAATTTTTATAAATCAATCTTCTGTAATGTTCTTTACAATAACATTTCAAGTCAGTACATTCTTTCATTTCATGAGTGTACTCACTAAGAGGTATATGTCCGGGACAATGCTGTATGGATTTTTCTATTTAAAATGTAGATACAATAAGTGTTGCAGAAAGAACAAGAGAATTCTAGGTTTCCCTGGCTCTTACTTGTTTTACTTGACCTCAAGTTTTACGACAAACAGATATTACATTGACCAAATTTTAAAGTTTAGTGCCATTTTTGGCATTTGAAAAGAATAGATCCTCAATATGCTAAATCACGACTAAAATTTATTGAGCTGTAAGTATCAATACAATCTCCAGCATGATTTTCCTTCAATATGCAGAAGGTGAATTCGCCATCAATGATTAATTCTCCTTTACATTCTATCATTTGTAATTCCAATTTTTATCATTATTAGTTTATTGCCAGTAATCTATTAAGCCCTGCGGACATTTGTGTTAGTTTTATGGACATGTGTGCTAGTATCACATACAAATTTGTCAGTATTATGGACTAGTCTGTTAATAATCTGAAATCGTTGATGCAAATAGTTTACCTTTCTCAGTCAAATCAATTTTGATTGTGGAATCTTTAATATTTGATTCAATAAGACCTTTTCTCTCTAGCCAAATAATATGCTTTGCAAGTCTGGTATAATTTAGATTAGCATCAAGTGATAAACTTGTCTTACCTTCTGCGCCATTTTTTATCATGGATTCTGTAATGCGAAGTAGCATTTTCATACTCGGTTCAAAGTAAGACTCTATTTTTCTATTTTTAACAATTCTGACGATGTTAAATTTTGCTACCATAACCCTCACTATGTTTATTGGATACTTTCTTTGTTTCACAGAAACATACGTCTGCTGGTGCAAAGTACTTTATACAATATCGCATGGTATTATTATATATTTCATAATAATAAAGTTTTTTACTTAATTTCTATAAATGTATTTGAATATATTAAATAAATTCAAATATATGTTAATAAATTTATCATTCATCTTAAATAATTTCACAATAATATATGATAGCATGGCAACAGCGTATGTTTTGATTAACTGTGAACTAGGAAAAGAGGAGACAATAATTGAAAATCTAAAACATCTAGATTCTGTCAAAGAAGTACATGGCACGTTTGGTGCATACGATATAATTGCAAAGATTGAACACACCGAAAAAGAGAAACTACGAGAAATTATTATTTGGAGTATTCGAAAAATAGAATACATTAGATCTACACTTACTCTTATGGGAATAGAAGGACAAAACTAGTGGAGAATATGCAAAAAGCTTATGTGTTAATAGCTAATGAATCTGGAACTGAAGATTCTGTCATATCAAATCTAAATAAAATTGAAAGTGTAAAGGAGCACATGGTACATTTGGTTCATATGATATTCTAACAAAACTTGAATCAAATGATGAGCAAAAAATTCAACATGATTTTTCTAATGGGACTAGAAAAATCCAAAAAATCTATTCAACGTTAACATTACTGGTAAATGAAAAAGAAAGTTTTAGAAAAACAACCAAAAGTGAAAAAGAGGTTTTAGAAAAATACATGTCACAAGCTTTTGTCATAATTTATTGTAACAGATCACAAGAATCTGTAATCTTGCAAGAACTAGAAAAAATAACTGAAGTAATAGAAGCTGATAACTTGATTGGTTCTTTTGAGATTATTTGTAAACTTGTTGCACCAACATACAATGACATTTCAGATATTATTAGCAAAAATATTCGAAAGATTACAAACATAAAATCCACAATCACATTAAATGTAGTTGGGAATCAAGGTTTTAGCAAATGATTTTGTTGCATTTAATGTGCTAAAAATCTAGTTGTAAATCAAGTAAGGCATTTTATCCCCGGTGTCTGGAATTGGATTTGAGCACTGCCCACATTTTGGGCGAATTATTTCCGCATCAAAATCTACTTCACCTATTGCCTTTTGACAAATTGCACATCTGATGGTTTTAGTATCATAAATATTCAAATTTCATTTAACCTCCTGTAACTGTATCAAATAATGCACATTCACAGTCATCTCGTTTTCCACAATAATGACACTTACAATGGCAATGTGATAATGGGTTATGGCATTGATTACAATCAGTATAAAGATCAAGACATTCACCTTTTAGAACATTCATACATGTTCTATGTACGAAAGCATGATATTATAATTTAAATTCGAAAATCTTAAAAAGTGTTCATTATTTTCAATTATTATTACATATTTGTTCATATTTTATACAATCTACAATAAATTCCATTGTTACAATATTATACCATGAAAGATAAAAAACAAAGAGCCAAAGAAAAATTTAGAGAAAAACTAGCCAAAGACGAAGTTATGGTATTTACTTGAAAATATGGCAAGTATTTACCAACAAATCTATGACGCAAATCTAGACAGAGAATTTGAGACAATACTAGTCAAACTTTTGCGATACAATATGGCACCAGTTGTTGAAGTGCCTGTACGCCAATTTTTACAAGAATATATCGTAATACGTGATGATTTTTGGAGTCAATTTGGAAAATGTAATTCATTTGATATGGCATTTGATAGGTATTATCAATATGCAAAAAATAAATGTGCATTAATAGATTCACTTTTAGATAATCTAAATTTTGCACTTAGTTATGATCCGCTAAGAAATGATTTATCTCTAATGATGAAAGAGGGATTGACATTCTAAATTTTAGAATATTTTGGAATCAGGAATAATTATCTTTTATGGTTCAAAAACTCATCGCAAACAAAGTTCTCTCATGTAGTGAGAGTATTATAATTACTGATTTTGAAACAGGTGAAATTATCTGTCAGAGTTGCGGAAGAATTTTACAAGAAAATATTACAAATACAAGAAAAGAAGATAGATCATTTACACAAGATCACCACATGCCAACATCATTAACAATGCATGATATGGGGCTATCGACAATAATTGGAAAATATAATCGGGACTTTGTGGGAAAACCATTGGGTTACGAAATGAAACAATCCATGAAAAGAATGAGAATGTGGGATTCTAGGAGTCAAGTAAAAACCTCTTCTGAAAAAAATTTAAGAATTGCATTGTATGAAATGGTCAAACTTAAAGAAAAACTAGGTCTTTCTGATGCCATAATTGACAGAGCAGCATATCTTTACCGAAAAGCTGCAAAGGCACAACTAGTACGTGGCAGGACTGTAAAATCCATAGTCGGAGCATGTGTGTATGCTGCATGCCGAGACATGGAGACTACACGAACTATTATCGACATTTCAAATAATCTTCAAGAAAAACGAAAATTAATTGCAAAATCCTATAGAATATTATTTCAAAATCTAAGACTTACTGTTCCTGTAACAGATCCGATCAACTGCATCATAAAATTTGCAAATAATTTACAAATCCCTGAAATCACTAAACGAGAAGCCATAAAAATTTTTGATACTCTAAAAGAAAAAGAACTAACTGCAGGAAAAAACCCCAATGCAGTAGCTGCTACGGTAATATACATGGCCAGTATCAAAACTAACATAAATCTCTCCCAACATGAGATTACCAGAATTTCTGGAATAACTAGTGTAACTATTCGTAATAGATTACAAGATTATAAAAAATACATTGAATTATCTTCCTAGATTTAGTATTGATGCCGTTGTAAAATACTTACATACTTGGGTAAAAATTAAACTTTGGATTTGATTACAAGGATCTTATCTTTTAGTAACAGCATAAACTAGATTTATTTTTTTTAATTTTATAAAGAAATTGAGAATATTTGTTTTCTTTTATTTTATTCATAAATTTGAATTATTTTTAACAAATTTAAAGAAATCATATGAATAAGATTATTTTTCAATATGTATTCAGAGAAACAATGAGAAGAAGTGTTCATGAAGACATTAAGAGTCTGGAAAAGGAGATTTTACAGACAGAAGATAAAATCATAGAATATTTGAGGACAGGGTATGAGGGGGGAATTAAAACATCGTTGCATCGTCTAGATTCAGATTTAAAATATCTAAGCATACTTGCAAATGGAGCTCCCATTGACAAAAATGAAGATAGAAAGATTATGGATTTTTTGAGAATACATTATGACTATATGCACAAGTTATCCGTTCCTGCATAATTATCTTTAAAACCAAATACTGAGAATAAGGCATATCGGATTGTGCTCTACTAAAAAGACCAAACAAATGAACTCCTCAAATTGATGACAATTTTAATAATCACCCAAAAATCCGACTTTTAGGAGTGTTTTGACATTTTGAAAAATCTAGAATGCTGCCTACAAATTATTCATACGCAGATCCTAAATATTATAAAATCTATAAATTTTGTACAAAAATGACCCCCAAAATCCTACAATTGAGGTCAACTTTAACAACTAGCTCAACTTTTCCTCAATTCCATTCTAAAATGATGCTTTCAGGAATTCAATATAGGAAAAAACAATGAAGAATATCATTATTTTATTTTCTATTTTGTTACTTAGTGGGTTAGTTGTTACAGCAAATGCCCAATCTACTACTGATCATGTTGTAATTAATGAAATCGATATTAATCCTCCAGGTGATGATGCCAAATCTGTCACAGAATGGATTGAACTCTATAACCCTACAAGTTCTAAAGTTGATATCGGTGGTTGGCAAATCGCATCAACTACCATATTGAAAAAAACAATGATCATTCCTGCGGGTATTTTTATTGAACCTGGAAAATTTTTGACATTTTCATATCAAAGTTTATGGTTTACCGATACTAACGAATTAGCTGAACTAAAAGACAAGAATGGTGTAGTTGTAGATAAAACTCCTTTATTATCTGACATGAAAAATGATTTTTCATCTTGGCAAAGAACTTCTGATGGGTATGATTTGGACAATAACAATGATTGGAAATTTGCAATTTCTACAGCTGGGTCTTCAAATGGAAAGATGATCGTCACAGAAGAAAAAGAAGACGTTTCAGTATCTGTATCATCAAATAAATCTTCATATTTGTTTGGTGAAACAGCCACCATTCAAGGAAATGTCTCAAAACAGACATTCATTGTATCTCCATATTTTCATGCTGATGAAATACTTGTAAAAATATCTGGTCCTAATTATGATAAAACCATTTCACTTTATCCTGATCTTAATTTGAATTATAAGACAACCTTGAATCTTCAACAAGTTCTTGGAATTAACAAAGGAGTTTACTCTGTTTCAGTTAGTTATGGTGGTGTAATATCACAAACTAGCTTCTCTGTAGGTGATGAAATTATTGTAGATGATATCCTAGAAGACAGTACTCTTAGTCTTACTACTGATAAATCTCAATATCTTCCTGGAAGTACTTTGCTGATAACGGGATTTACTACCAAAGCAATTCCATTTGAAGGTTTAAAATTTAATGTAAAGGATCCGAATGGGAAAATAATTTTTACCGGCAGTTTGTATCCTACTAACGGAAAATTTTCAACTAATGTGTTTCTTACTACGGTAAATCCTGTTTATGGAAAATATCAGATAATTGGTGAGTATTTTGATAGATCAACACTTGCATCTTTTGAAGTAATCAAAGACATTAAAGAAGAACAGGCAGTATCTCTGTGGACAGATAAAGAGGCATATGCTTTAGGTGAAACTGTTACAATTACTGGTAGATTAAACAATGTGTGGGTTGGCTTTATGGATTTAGAAATTATTCAGACCAAAAATGCGGCACTTGCTACAAGTGCACTAGGTGGCGGTAATTCTGGATTTAAAATTTCAGATATAGTAAAAATATCTGGTGATGGCTCTTTTACATATTATTTCAAAATACCTGACAGCAATATTCGATTGGGAGATTACAAAATTTCTGTTTCAAAAGAGGTTGGTTTTGCATCAAAAACCATTCGTGTTGTCATAAATCCTAGTGAATATGTTGTAAGTACTGATCCCCTTTCACTTTCGACAGATAAGGTGATTTATGATTTAGGTGATGTCATGACAATTAATGGTTTTATTGCAAATATTACTAGTAGTTCAAGCTTTCAAACATCATCAGTAAACATTTCAATATTTCATGAAGATGGAAGTCCTTTAGAAATTGTTATTCTTCCTGGTCATGCAACAAGTAATGATTCAACGTTTGCATATACGTTAACTGCAATCCCTGACTCTTCTGGAAGATTTTCAGTTCAAACAAATATCATGCAAAATGTTTTTACTGAAGGATCTTATAAAATAAAAGCCGAATACCGTGGACTTACAAAAACCACAACTGTTGGAATTGTAGATCCTTTAAAATTAAGTGATGGTCCATTACTTATTTTGGATAAATCAGTTTATGGTTTAGGTGAATCTGTTCTTTTGACTGGATTGCTTCCTCCAACTGGCGATAACTCAGTAAAAGGTTCTCTCACAAAACCTGACGGCAGCATAGTTAATTTTGGTGCTACTGTTGATAATCAGCGATTTTCTTGGTCTTGGATTGCACCGATCACTGAAAAGCCTCTATCTATAAAACTAGATGATCGTTCCACATCTAAAACCAATTATGGAATTTACAAAATTCATGTCTCAACTGCTTCTTATGGTAAAGACATTTTCTTCAAAGTTTCTGCTGATCCTGAAAACGATTCTTTGTCTTTAGTTCCCCTGTATGTCTCGACTGAAAAATCTCTGTACAAAGCTGGAGAAAAATTAAAGGTAATTGGTAATATCATTAAAAGAGAACAAGGTTCCCAAGGATTGGTAATTCCAGAAAGAGTCATAATAAAAGTTGTTGACGGTAAAACCCCCTTTAAACAAATTCATGAGGCATCTGTTTATCCTGATCAGGGTGGAAACTTCCAGAGCTTATTTGAATTACCTGTAACTATTTTCAGTGAGGGTGAATACAAAGTAAGAGCATTGTATTCAAGCAAACAAGCTGAATCTATATTCACCGTTGCAAATGATTATTCTTTTGGTTCTAATGAAAAGTTATCTCTTTTACTTGTTACTGATAAATCTGACTACTATCCAGGTGACCTGGTAACTGTATCTGGTAAGCCAAACAAGCTAATTTATCTTGAAAAGTTTGATGTCAGCGTAATTCAGAAAATAGATGGTGAAATAACATGTGGTTCATTTTATTGCGGTAAACACATAGGCCCTATTACCACTATTAGACCTAGTTCTTCTGGTTCATTTTCACACCAAATTCAATTATCTAATTCTCCTTCCAGTTTGGGCTCATACGAAATTACAGTGGATGCTGGTTTTGAAACAAAATCTTTGATGTTTGATGTCGTAGAAAAACCTATTATCTTAGAATCTGAAAAATCACCTTTAACTATAATTGAAAAAGTTAACAGAATTTTGGAGAATAAAACATCTATTACCACAAATGAAAAAACCATAGATGGTAATCAGGTATTACCACGTGTACTTTCTGGTTCATTACTTACTGCAAAAGCTGATCAATCTGATGTTAATCTCAGAATTTCTTCTGAATCTGGAGTCTGTATAATTGGTCCTGAGGAAGACTGCCTTGTAAAAGACTCTACTAGAAAACCAGGACAAATATACGAAGTTGTTTCAGTAGATGGCATTAATCTAAAAGTTAGATACAGCGGTCCTGATGTTTATCTCGAGAAATTTGACATTCTTCCAGAATTATCTACAGAATTCTTGCCTAATGTAAACTGGAATGTAGATGTAATCAAAGATGATCAAGCCTCTAGATTTTACTACAAAATTAACTACAAGATACTAGAGTAAGTTCAAAATACCATTCATTTCATATCTAATTAAATGAATCTTCAAGTTTTGATGTTTTATCAGGATGATCCAAAAAAATGCACTGCAGCAAAAATGGTTAAATTTGGAATTGCAAAAAACATCAAAAAAATAGGAAATAAAGGACTTGTCTTAGACCCTTTTTCTGACAAAACTCTTTTACCTAAAGACAAATCTTTGATAAATTCAATAGTTGGAATTGATTGCTCTTGGACTCTTGCTGACCAGGCCTTTTCAAAAAAATTTAGTGGCATCAAAAGAAAATTACCGCCATTGCTTGCTGGCAATCCCGTTAATTATTCAAAACTCAATAAACTTACTACTGCTGAAGCCATATCTGCATCATTATTTATTTTAGGTTTTAGAGATGAGGCACTTGCCATACTTGATAAATTCAAGTGGGGGCATACTTTTTACGAATTAAACCAAAATCTTTTGGATGAATATTCTAAATTAGAATCCGAAGATCAAATTGATATTATTCTAAAAGAATATGGCTTATCTGATTAATAATTAATGATATTTTCTTTTCGTTATGTATATTGCAGTTATCATCATGATTGTTATGGGCACAATTAACCATATCCATTCAAAAGAATTATTTTTGTTAAATTCTATATTGCTTTGATCCATTTCAGGTAGCACTCCCTTGTTTTCCACCACCAAGAAACTTGTAGAATAGTAATCTGGTTTTAACACTGAATTAGAAATGGCAAATATTTTTAGATCTTTTGCACCTGGATTTAGTTTCTCTGTTTTCTCTCCCGAAATCTTAATTCCAGTGAAATTTTTATTAACACTGATTAATTCCGATAATGTTGAATTTCCGTTACTGTCTGTCAGAAAATAAAGAATTGAATCCGTTTGTGATGTCTCCACATCTACCTCTAATTCAGCTCCTTTTTGAACTATATTTGGTGAATTCACATTTATTATTTTTGGAAATTCTGTTTTTTCAAATTCTGACCAATGTCCTAACTTGAAAGGATATGTTTCATCCTCAAAAGCATTAACAGTAATAGTTCTTGATTCTGGTGAATATGCACTAAGGTAAAATGGGCCATTACTAATCACTGCATGGTTGTTTACTTTGACCCACTCTGATGATGCAGAATACCTACTATCAAAATAATTAAAATCTGTTTCAAATGACTCTAGTGATTTTGGAATGTATTTCTTTTCACTAAAGTCATTCAAATAACTTTGAATCATTTGAGCATCATTTGGAATTATTAAAGAAATCCAACTGACGTTTTTATTGGTTGCACCGGATCTGGAAAATGATGCTTTTCCATCTATTACCGATTGCTCCATTGCAGCAGAAATTTCCCATGGCATTGAGCTCCATAATGCTGCCCACTCTGCAATTTCCCCTTCATCAAAGTGCCAATAATCCACATAAACATCAATTGTATTCTCATCAATAGGTTTGATTCCGATTATAGTTTGAACCGCCTGTGAAGCTATTGGCGTGAATTCCACATCAAATGTCTTGTCATTTTCATCTGTTTGTGTTCCCCACTCCATTGTAAAATACAATGAATGTAAAATATCATTCATATCCATTTTTTGATCATTATGCCAATTGCTAAATTTAAAATCAAATCTGACTTTGCTTGTTGCTTGAGTTCCAGGCGATACTTTTTTCCATCGTTGTTCAGCCGGTTCCCACATTATTGCCTCATCTGGCACATTTAATTTCCCATTTGGCCCTGCTGTCTCTACGTTCCAATCTGCTCTGACTGGAAATGTTTTTCCTGTGAATGGGTGTTTGAAAGTAATAGGATCTGAAATTATCCCCCAAATTTGTCTGCTATATGTGTCTCCTAATCCCATTACTGGATTCCATGCTCCCTGATAGATTTGCTTAACCCCGATAACTAGTTCTTTATCTTCACTTCTAGCATTAATTGGTGTGAATCTACTTGGAACTCCTGCCCCAAAATCATTAACTATTCCCTCTATTTTCTCATTTACTACGTACTGATCAATTTTACTTGCTAGAAAAATTCTAACTGATTGATCAACTCCTTCTGCAATTACATCTTGAATCAAATCGGCTCTTTGATCTTCTGACTGAAAATCACCCGTGTAAATTTTTTGAGTTATAGTATCCAAGTACTCATTTTTGTAATTCCAATATGAAGGGTTATTGAATCCAGGCATATTTGAAAACCATGGAGAGTACATTTGAGATAATCCTACTGAATCATATTTTACAAATGCAGATCTTCCCCAACCTTCCGTATACAGATTCCATTTCATTTCTGCTGGATCTGAGCCATGTACAACAACAAAAGCCTTGTTCAAATCCCCATAGTCTTTTTTTACTATGAATCCTATATTTTCTAATTCAGAAGATAAAATCTCACCAATGGATTTTCTTACCGGATCATCACTTCTGATAAAAATTGTAATCTCAATTGGCTTGTGATTAATTTCCCATTTGCCATTTGATTTTGTTGCGCCTTTTTCTTGCAGTGCGTTTGAAATCATCTCTTCTGCCAATATTGGATTATATCTGAAATTGAATGTCTCTAACTGCTCTATTATGGTAAGATATTCTGGGTCTGAAGGACTATAGTAAGAAATCATAGGTGCGCCGTAACCTCCTAGTAATTCATTAACAATCAATTTTCTATCTATTAGATAGTTTAACGCAAATCTTACATCTTTAATTGAAAATGGATTGAATTCATTTGATTCGGCTGGATTTACTAGCATGCTGTAAGATCCTCCAGTTGAATCAAACACTTTTAATCCTTCTCGTGATTTCTGATTTTCTAATCTGTCTGAGGAAATTCTATAATAATAAATATCTAAATTCCCATTTCTTACTTCTTCTAGTGCGGTGTTTTCATCTAAATACTGGATAAACTTTACAGAATCAAAAAATGTACTCTTTTCTGCAAATGAATCATTATAGATTAAAGATACGAATACAAGAGCTAGTATGAATACTAGCAATAATTTCATAACCGTTATCTAGTTTGGTTGTAATAAAACCTATTACAAGATCTTATGACTCAAGGTTTGGTAAAACATCGCCCACTGTTTTCAGGAATTGATTTTAATAATATCATTAATCGGTATTATATTGGCATTGCAGTATACCATGTTTTTCTTGGACAGGCATTCTTTTATGTCCTCATAGTATTGCTTCTCTGCTTTTAATTTCTCATAGTATTCTTTTTCAATTACACTATTTGGTGAATTTGCAGACAAACTAAACACATGCTTGTTTTTGTTGAATTCATCATCTAGTATGTCGGAGAAAACTGCATTCTTTATGACAAAAGGTGTGTCTATATCAAATTGTTTCTTGTTCCCTATCTGGTCTTGAAGTATGACCCTCATTTTCATTTCACTCATCTCTTTTGTAACAACAAAAGAAGATGTAATGACATATTTCTCAACTTGATATTCGCTGGTAGAACCAATCCACGAAACAGGAAATGCATAGAAATCTTTAATGTATCCATTATTTTTAAGACCATATTCACTACTGACATAATCAAGCATTGTAAATCTTATTGGCGCTGATTCACGTGGCATTGGTGAGGCATTGTTGAGATACATGAGTATTGTAAATCCAGAATATTTCCAATCATCAGACGTCATGGGAACTTCAATTTGAAAACTCACTGTTTGACCTGTATAGTATGTTCTTGGTGTTTTACTTTCATCATTTATTTTTGAATATGGCAATTCGGCATGTTTTATGAATCCGTTAGGATATGCAAAAACAATGTTCTTTACTTCCTCTTCAAGCATCTTGGTTTCAGACATGTTGTAACCCATGATTCCTTTCTGTACGTAAATATCGCAAGAATCAGACTCGCATGGATGGTTTAGACTAAATGCATGACCTAGTTCATGAAGTGTCACTCTTTCCATGCTTGTATTGTTCCAAGTTGGATGAGTTCCATCATTTACAATATTTCTGAATTTCTCTATTGTCATTTCATTCCATTCTTTTTCTGTTATTTTTCTCAAAGTATCTTGGTAGAAATCAGTATAGATTGTCACGTTTGCAACTGTTTGATATGGATTACTAACGCCAACAACACCAAGTAATGCGTACAGATCCAAGTCAGGTGATTTTTTGTAGTTTATGTAACCATCACAGATAGATTCATCGTATGGAAGAATATGTGATCTGATATTCCATAAATCATAATTACCCGTAACCTTTGTAATATTTCCATGCCAATCATTTACTGCGTTTATTGCCATTTGTTGATAAGTTGAGTTTGTAGTTATAATGCAAAAATCAACAACAGTGTCATTGAATATGTTTAATCTGTTTCCAGTATAAGTTTTGAATCCAATATAGTCTTCTCTTGTATCTGTAAACTGCACTGCTTCAGACATGCCAATGTTTGATATGATAACTATAGAAAGGATCATCATTATTGATGTAATTATTAGTGCTTTCATGTTTCTATTTTTACTCTTGATAAATTCATCGGGTGTCAGTATTATGGACAAATATGTCCGTATTAAGGACAAGTATGTCCGTATTAAGGACAAATATGTCAGTATTATGACTAATCTCAAGTTTATGAAATCGTTGATACAAATACCCTGGGATTTCTATTTTTATTGGTGTAATGATGGCAAAAAAGGAATAAAAACAGTTGAAGTATATGAATAAACAAGTCTACTTTGGTGTGCATGAAGAAAAACTTTGCAGATAGTAAAACTAGGAAAATTTACAGTAAAGTTGCATCCAAACTAAATGTAACCTAGACCTTTACTGTTTCAGTTTCATTATGATTTTCTGTTTGTTTTATGAATAACTAGATAAAAATAGAGAAATTATTTCACTTTCAGGCGTGGTTTTCTTTGAAAACAAACCTAGTTTATTCGTGAGATTTTCACATTATAGGAAAAATTTACTGGTTAGAATCTATAGTTTTCATTTTGAAGTACCTGAACCATCATAGCTCCCGATTCTATAGTATTTGGTATTTCTTTATTCACTATTTTTTCGTGTGGCAACAAAATATGAACTTCCATACCTTTCCCAATTCCTTCTGACTCTACCCAGATCTTTCCACCATGATTTTCTACTATTCCCTTACATACTGCAAGACCTAGACCAGTTCCACCATGTTTCCTTGTCATACTGGTATTACCTTGGTAAAATTTAATGAATAACTTTTCGATATTTTCTTTTGTCATGCCAATACCATTATCTTTTACAACTATACTTACGAAATTGTCCTGTAGTCTTGTCATGACATGTATTTTGCCTATGTTTTTTGGACAAAAATCAATGCTGTTTAACAGTATGTTTGAAATTGTTTGCTCTATTCTGTTTTTATCACAAACGCATTGCAAATTGTTTTGCAAATCAGTTGTAATCATTATGCCTGATTTGCTTGCAGTATATTCTATTTTCTTTACTGTATCCAATATGACTTTGTCAAGATTTTCATTTTTTGTCTCTAGTCTGAGTCTGCCAAGCTCTATTTTTTGGGCATCCAACAAATCAGACATTAGATTTAACAGTAATTTGGTACTTGTTTGAATAATCAGTATCTTTTCACGTTGTATGTTTGTCAATTCGCCATATTTTCCTGCCAGTAAAAGGTCTATGTATCCAGATATTGGTACAAGCGGAGTCTTTAGCTCATGACTTATCATTGCCATGAATTCATCCTTTGTTTTATCCATCTCTATTTTTTGTGTGTACCCTTTAAGCTGTTTTGACATCAGATTAAAGGATTCAGCAAGAACATGGATCTCATCGTTGCCCTTAATTTTGACTTCAATACCAAATTCGCCAGCTGCAACTTTTGTAACCGATTCAACAAGTCTATTGATAGGTTTTGAAATATGTCTAGATATTACAAGTGTGAATATTACCGATGATGCCAAAATTATTAGAATTGATATTATGAGTGTATTTGCTGTATCACTTACAAGTGATTGTATTTTTGTTCCAAGTGATGTTATTGATTGTTCATGTGCGCCAAGAATACTGTCTTGTTGCTTATCGTTTTCTGCAACATATTTGTTAAAATTGTCGCTATAAATCTTTTTTAGATCCAAATATTGTTTACTTACCAATAATTTTACTGCTTCATCTGCATGATCTTGATCAACGAGTTCTAGAGACTCATGCTCCATCTTTACAAGCGCAATGTTTACCTTATCGATGCTTACAAAAAACTCCTTAGTCTCTTTATCTCCAATCTCAATTGATCTTTTTATTATTCTGTCTAGCTCAGATTCATTTACTTTGTATTGTTCTTTCCATTCTATGTCTTGGGTAAACGCATAGTTTCTTGCTGTTTGTGTCAAGACTGCATCATAATATTTTATGTCTACGGCAAGATCGTTTAGTTCTAATGCCTTTTCTAGTGTTTTTGCATTTGTTTGTAGATCACTTACTGGTTTTTCAATTTGGCTCAATTGAAATATTGAAATACATTCTATGCCGAAAATCGTTATAACTACAGCTAAAAACCCAATCAATAATTTTGGAGCGATTCTCAATTCAAATCACCAAGAATATTCATTTTTGACAACCCTCTAACTTTGCCTTTCCATCATAAGTGTAGAAATGGTGTTACATCCATCTAATCCCATGTCACTATATTACGTGGTGTATGGCATTAAGCCACGCTGACATGTATGTTGGTTTCATCAACATATGTGTTAGTATCATGGACAAATTTGTCAGTGTTCTGAATTAATGTATCCTTTTCTATTAGTCGGGAATCAAAAGAATATCTGAACCAACTCTCACTTCTCTTAGTTTAATACATAATTTCTATAATATATGAGTATGACAGACAAGAAATTAGAGGCAAAAATCATTTGAAATTTTTAATAAATAAAAAAGTAGCTGTAGGACTAATTATTATCTGCGGCATAATTATTGTAAATGTGCGCGTTGCTTTTACTCATCTGTTAAACTTTTCATTTATCAGTTCAATAGTAATTATTGGTGTTATTTTACTTGTATTTTTTATTCTTAATCAAGAAGCAATAATAAAGAAAAACAAAGAAAAACAACAACTAGACCTAACTGATGCAACAGCAAAACAACAACTAGACCTAACTGATGCAACAGCAAAACAACAACTAGAACTCACTGATGCAACAGCAAAACAACAACTAGAACGTACTGATGCAACAGCAAAAACACAGTTAGAATTCACTGATGCAA
>JBKKCM010000016.1:0-19792 GCA_046712755.1 Nitrosarchaeum sp.
GAGTTAGACATCGGGGGATCATATTCAATACAACATACTCCCAACTTTATGAGCAAACTTGCCCAGTTTCACTAGATTCACGCTAGAAACTAAAGTAAATTAGATATTAGTATCGCAATTGTGAATTATTATTTCTCAATAGTTTCACCAAAGATTTTTTCTATTACAGTAATTCCATTACAAGAATCACATTTTGAGGTTTCAGTAAAGAGAACATCTCCAACTTGGAATTTTCTTTTTCTTTCTAAATTACATTTATTACATTTTTCTACAGTATATGCAAAAATGATTTTTTCTTTTGTGAACATTATTGCGGTACCCCCATAGTGTTTCCTACACCAATTAACAAAATGGACTGACCAGGTTCTGTATTGTCATGAATCATCTCATAGATTTGTGAGCGTACATTATCTGCCTTGTCTGCAATTTCTTTAGTCATTAGGGTTATGGCTTCTTTGACAGATTGTTTTATCACAATTGCAAAAATTGGAATATTATTTTTTGTTGCAATGTCCTCTATCTGAAATCGTTCAGTTCCAATTCCACCTATTGCTGCACCAAATCCTTGTGCAATAGTTGCAGATTCTTCTCCTTCCATTTTTAATGCGGCATCAACCATGATGATAATATCAGGTTTGTTTTTAGAAACAATTGACTCTACTGCATCGCCAGGTCTACCAACGGTAGAATTAGGACCTTCAGCTTTTAATAAAAATAATTTTCGCTCATCATATTGAATTTCACTAAGAACAGTTTGAAAAGCAATGGATTCCTTTTTAGTATCAAGCATCATTTTGCCTACAACCATAGGTCCTATCCCATCACCTATAGGCTGACCCATTTTAAAAGCAGGAATGGCTTTGTGCATGGCTTCCGCTTCTTCTAATATGAAAGGTAAAATCATTTGAAGCGGTAAAATTAATGGATAATTATTCTGTTTTTTTGCAGTCAAGTAGAGGTGATTGATTACTTTGTAAATCATTTGTAAAGAAGTGGCAATTTCAAGCAGAGTTTGAATTTTGGTTAATTCTAAATCACTTGTTTGAGGAGACAATGATTTTACATGTTCTCTAGAATAATCTTCTCGTGCCCTTACGATATGTCTGACTTTGGAAACTATTCCGTTTGGATCCATATCAACAGGCATTATAGTAAAATAATCTAAAAAGCGATCGATTTTTTTAGTCGGATCATCTTTAGGACTCATATTTTTTTTAATATAATCAATTAGTTCATTTCGGGATTGAGTTTTGTAGTCTTCTAATTTTTTGATTCCTTTTTTTATTTCTCCAGATGTAATTGCTAATTGAATTCTCTGTCCATAGAAGACAAAAATAATAATTGGAACAATCCAGATTAACATCATGATTGGATTGGTTTCATCATTTAATCCAAACAATTGATCAAAATCGATATTTGTAAAATCCAATAGATTCAGAGTTAGATGAAGTCAAATTAAATCATTCGTATAATCAAAGATAATAATGAAAATCCAAACCTAAAGTGGAAATTGTAAAAATAGCCTACTCGAGGGTAAAAAAATGGCGAGTGCTTTTATTATAGGGAGGGTAGAAAAAACCTGAATATGCCACAAACAAAGCCTATTGTAAGTGTGGAAAATGTTGTAGCCTCTGCTTCGGTTGATCAGAAAATGGATCTAAATGAAATTACAAGAACATTTCCAGATGTAGAATACCATCCTGATCAATTCCCAGGACTAGTCTTTAGACTAAAGAGTCCAAAAACAGCAACTTTGATTTTTACCTCAGGAAAAATGGTATGCACAGGATCAAAATCTGAAGAAATGGCAAGAAAGGCAGTAAAAACAGTAGTACAAAAACTTCGAAAAGGTGGAATTAAAGTAAAAAAAGATGCAACCGTTGAAATTCAAAACATAGTAGCATCAATTAACCTTGGTGGTAAAATTCATCTTGAGCAAGCCGCAAGAACTTTACCAAGAAGCATGTATGAACCAGAGCAATTTCCAGGATTAATTCATAGAATGTTAGACCCAAAAACAGTGATTTTGTTATTTTCTTCTGGAAAACTTGTATGCACTGGCGCTAAAAAAGAACCAGATGTATATAGATCAGTAAACAACTTGCATGCATTACTAGAAGAAAAAAACCTAATGATCTACGATTAATCGTAGATAGAGTTTATTTCCATTTATTTTCTGATTACTTTATTGGACTTCCTAATGGAACATCTTCATTTACAGTTAACCAAAATGGTCTGTCATCAACATCAGCTGCCAAAAGCATTGCATTTGATTCTATACCTGCCATTGTTTTTGGCTCTAGATTTGTAATAACAATTACAGTTTTTCCAATAATATCTTCGGATTTGTAATATTGTGCACCACCAATTATCACGTTTCTTTTTTCATTACCAAGATCAATGATTCCTTTTATAATTTTGGTTTTGCCTTGAATAGGCTCAGTTGAGATAATTTTTGCCACACGAATATCTAATTTTGCAAAATCATCATAAGATACATGAGGCATAAGAATTCCTAAATTACCTTGTTAAAATAAATTTCGAAATTTCACATTAGAACTTTTTTATCAATGCCACTTGTTTCAATTTCATATTTTAGAGCTGCAGGAAGTTCAATGTATTTTTTATTAACCAATGCAATTATTTGGTCATCAGGAACATTTACCATTTTTAGTAACTTGCCACGTTGATGAGCATAAGCATTTTTCCAAAATCCTGCTCCATCAAAGGTTCCAATTTTTGGCATATATCGTGAAGGTTTCATTTTTTAAGGGTAATTGACTGTGACGGAAGTTTGGCAATTGCCGTTAGAACTGGAGTTACTGTTCTGGATTTTAGGCATGTTGCCCATCACAGTCTCTTTCTTAACATATAGGAATCTAATATATTTAATGCGAAATTAAGAGTAAAAGGCCATGGCCGAAATTGAAGTTTCAGTTGAAATTGGTGCTCAAATAGACAAAGTTTGGGGTATAGTATCAGACATAGATAACGAGCCAAAATTTTGGAAAGGGACTAAAGAGATTAGAAACATATCAAAAAATGGAGACATAATCAACAGAGAAATAACCATTGCATTTAGAGACCAGAAATGCATGCAAGAAGTAAAATTACAACCCAAAGAAAAGATCGAGGTAGTATTTACAAAAGGAATCATAGACGGAACTAAAATTATTACTCTAACTGCCAAAGATGAAAAAACACTACTGAATGTAAAATGGGACATCAAACTTACAGGTGTGATGGGGATGTTTACAGGAGTGATAAAAAAGCACATAGAAAGTGGAACAGTGCAAGCACTGCAAAAGATCAAAGAAGAAATAGAGAGATAAAATTTATGGAATTAATTTTAGATGTTTTGAATTATTCACTAACTGCAATTTTAATTGGGGTGTCTATCACATGGATATTTCTAATTAAATCTATGATTGATTCTATCAGATTAACCCCATATCTAGATAAATTTGAAAGAAAAGAACACGATAATCCCAAGGTTTCAATCATTATTCCTGCAAGAAATGAAGAAGAGTTTATTGGAAAATGTTTAGATTCGTTAATTGAACAAGACTATACAAATTATGAAATTATTGCAATTGATGATTCATCAGATGATGCAACAGGTAAGATTATTTCAGAATATGCAAAGAAAAATTCTAAAATAATTCCAGTGAGTGCACAAATAAAACCAGATGGATGGATGGGGAAAAATTGGGCATGTATGGAAGGATACAAAAAGGCAACAGGAAAGCTATTATTATTCACAGATGCAGATACTAAACATTCACAAAATGTGATTTCTCTTGCAGTATCGCATTTACTGTCTTTTAATTTAGACGCATTATCAGCAATTCCGAAAATGCGTACAATGGATTTTTGGACAAAAATTACACTTCCTATGATTTCAACATTTCTTCATACAAGATTTTCAGCTGTTCGAGTAAATGACCCTTCAAAGAAAACAGCATATTTCTTTGGAAGTTTTTTCATAATTAAACAAAAAACCTACAAAGAAGTAGGAATGCATGAGGGAGTAAAACATGAAATTATTGAAGATGGGGCATTAGGAAAAAAAGTAAAAGAATCAGGACATAAGATGAAAATGACTAGAGGAGATCATCTAATAGAAGCAGTGTGGGCACGAGACAAAAGTACACTATGGAATGCCCTCAAGAGATTGATGATTCCATTATATCTTCAAAATGAAAAAACTGCAATTGGCATTTTCTTTGCAGTGTTATTCTTACTTTTTATGCCATTTCCAATTTTAGCATATTCTACTTTATCGTTATTGGAAACAACATCGTTTTCAATTCTATTTGGAGCATCATTTGTTGCTTCAATTATGATTTACATAGGAGCGATAATTGAAGTCAAGAAACTATTGCAATTGAGATTAATTGACGCGTTGTTTGCTCCCATAGGTAGCTTGGTAGTAGTATTAGGATTTTTGAGTGGATTACTTCAGGCAAAAAATAGCACTGTGTCTTGGAGAGGAAGAAAATATTACATGAAAGATCATGTTCAGAATTCAATAAGTGTATAGCAATACTTTTAGATAGAAAACATGGTAACGATTTCGCATGGATAAATCAGGAATGTTGGTAGGAGGAACAATAGGGGCGGTAATTGTTGCAGTGATTTTTGCAGTAATTTTGATAACACCTACTACAATGAGATCTGAAATCATTGTAAGTGACAAACCCATTCCAAGTGCAATAGGAGAAACAACTCCAACATATTCAAAAAATCTTTCATTAATTGAGATATTTGAAAAATCAGAACCAGGAGTAGTCAGAGTTAATGTTCAAAGAACAGATCAATCAAATGGAACTAGTGGAGTTGGATCGGGTTTTGTTTTTGATAAAAAAGGACACATCATTACAAATTCTCATGTTGTAAAGGATGTAAAAAAAGTGGTTGTCACATTTCTTGATGGTCGTTCATACAATGCAGAAATAATTGGTTTTGATGAATTTACAGATATTGGAGTTGTCAAAGTTAATGCGGATTTATCATTGTTACACCCACTGGCATTAGGAGATTCATCTAATCTCAAAGTTGGAGAACCTATTGCAGCAATTGGAAATCCATTTGGACTATCAGGTTCTATGACATCAGGAATTGTCAGTCAATTAGGCAGATTATTACCTTCAGGTGCAGGATATTCCATTCCAGATGTGATTCAAACAGATGCTGCAATCAATCCAGGAAATTCAGGAGGACCATTGCTGAATATGAGAGGAGAAATTGTAGGAATAAACACCGCAATACAGTCTACAACAGGTGAATTTACAGGGGTTGGATTTGCAGTCCCATCCCAAACAATAGCTAAAATTGTTCCAAGTCTAATAGAAAATGGGAAATACCATCACACCTGGATTGGAATTTCGGGCAGAGACATTGATCCTGATCTAGCTAAAGTTTTAAATCTAAAGGATGCAGTAGGATTTCTTGTAATTACAGTAGTAGAAAATAGTCCGGCAGCAAAAGCAGGCATGCATGGATCTGATGAGACAGTTCAGGTCGAAGGAGTAAATTATCCAATTGGAGGAGACATTATACTATCAGTAGATGGCAAACAAGTAAGAAAAATAGACGATATTTTGATTCACCTACAAAGGGCAAAATCTGTTGGAGATGAAATGATTTTAGAGATTCTAAGAGACGGTAGAACAACCAATATCACAATTGCCTTAGAAGAAAGACCAAATGGAAATTAAAGCAATACAAGCATAAATACTTCTAGACAAGCAACACAACTATTGAACAAACTTGTGTTAAACTCTGAGAGTTTAAACAATGTTTTAGAAAATAAGATGATTTCCAGAGACGAAATAATACAAATTTATGAAAATTCAAAAAATAATCCTAAGGAGTTATTTTCAACAGCTCAAAAGTTGAGAGAGAAATTCAAAGAAAATTCAGTTACATTTTCAAAAAAAGTATTTTTCAACATTGTAAATTTATGTAAAGATACATGTTCGTACTGTACTTACAAGGCAGAACCTGGTGAGGAAAAAATATCTTTGATGTCAAAACAAGAAATAAAACAATTATTGAGTATTGCAAAAAAATACAGATGTATAGAAGCTTTGTTTGTAACAGGGGAGCAACCTGAACAAAGATATCAAGAAGCACGAGATTGGCTAAAAACAAACGGATTCAAATCAACTGCAGAATATTTGATTCATGCATCAGAATTAGCATTAGAAACGGGATTGTTTCCACACACTAATGCAGGAAACTTGAATAAAGAAGATCTAAAAGAATTGCAAAAAAGCAATGTATCGATGGGCATAATGTTAGAAAATATCAGTGAAAGACTCACAAAAAAAGGAATGCCACATTATTTAGCAGCAAGTAAGAAACCAAAAGCACGACTAGAAGTATTAGAGAATGCAGGAAAGTTGAAAATTCCAATGACAACTGGGATACTCGTAGGAATTGGAGAAACGCCAATGGAAATCATAGATTCAATTTTGGCAATAAGAAAATTGCATGAAAAATATGGAAATATTCAAGAAGTGATTGTACAAAATTTTCAACCAAAACAAGATACTAGGATGAAGAATTTTCCTTCAGCCAATGAAAATTATTTCAAAATGATTGTTGCATTAACAAGAATAATCATGCCAAAAATGAACATACAAATTCCTCCAAATCTATCTCCAAATTCATATCATAGTTTTCTATCCGTAGGAATTAATGATTGGGGGGGAATTTCGCCACTTACACCTGATTATGTAAACCCAGAATTTTCTTGGCCAGAGATTAAAGAAATAGAACAAGACTCAAAGAGTGCAGGGTTTGAACTAAAATGCAGGTTTCCTGTTTATCCGGAATTTTTTTCGTTTATTAGCAAAGAGTTAAGAAATAAGATGAAAGATATCGAAGATGAAGAAGGATTGGTGAAACAGGAGTATTGGAAATGAGTATCAGCATAGAATCACTACTTAAAAATTCAGACTCTTTTGTTTCTGAGATTTTAAACAAGGCATTATCAGATAAAGAGATATCAGCACAAGAAGGATTAAGACTATACAGCACAACAGGAATAGATTTTCATTTAGTAGGATTGGTTGCAAATGAAATTAGAAAAAGAAGAGTTGGAGATACTGTTACGTATGTTGTAAATAGAAACATCAATTTTACCAACGTATGCATTAAACAGTGTGGTTTTTGTGCATTTAGTAGAGATTTTAGAGAGGAAGAAGGTTATTTGCTTCCAACAGATGAGATTGTAAGACGTGCAAAAGAAGCACATCAATTAGGCGCAACTGAAGTTTGCATTCAAGCGGGTCTCCCACCAGATATGGATGGGGATTTGTATGAAAATATTTGTAGAGAAATTAAAAAAGAAATTCCAGACATTCACATACATGGGTTTTCACCAGAGGAGGTTCTCTATGGAGCAACGAGATCAAAGACTACAATTAGAGAATATCTCAAAAGACTCAAAGAATCAGGGGTAAACACTCTACCAGGAACAGCAGCAGAGATTCTAGATCAAAAATTAAGAGACAAAATTTCTCCAGGAAGAATAAGTGTAAAAGATTGGATAGAAGTAATCAAAACAGCTCATAGCCTTGGAATCAACACAACTTCAACTATGATGTTTGGACACATTGAAACACTTGAAGATAGAGTAAATCATATTGTAAAAATCAGAGAAATTCAAAAAGAAACAAGAGGATTTACAGAATTTGTCCCACTAAATTTTATTCATAGTGAAGCTCCAATGTACAAACATCAATTGCATGATGGAATAAGACAAGGAGGTAGTGGTAATGACGTATTGCTAACACATGCAATTGCAAGAATTATGCTAAATAATTACATAGATAACATTCAAATGTCCTGGGTAAAGGAAGGGCAGAAAATGTCACAATTATTGTTAATGTGGGGAGCAAATGATTTTGGAGGAACATTAATCAATGAAAGCATTTCAACATCTGCAGGTTCCAATCACGGTCAATTGATAAGACCAAAAGAGATAAGAAGACTAGTAAGAGAAATTGGAAGAGTACCTGCAGAAAGAAACACTAATTATAAAATATTGAAAAAATTTGATACTAGCGATGAATTTGATGATGAATTAGATAAAATTTCAGACCCATCGAAATTTGGCTCATATGCAGAACTGATTAAAATTAACAAATTCAAATACAAAAATCCAAGGAAAGAATAATTGTCTGCCTTAGATAAGGCATGAATCATTCAAAAAAAGAATTGGTAAAATGAGAGGACAAAATAGAAAACACTAGAACAGTAGGCACAAAATGAGGTGTAAAAAAACCATCTAGACGGATCAACAAAGCTTTAGGTTAACATTAATAAGGTAATATACCGTACCATACGGTATGATGCGAGCAAGACTAACATACATACCTGTAGAAGTAGCAGACCAATTCGAAGATTTTATTATAAAACGAGACGTCCAAATACTAGATGCAGTAAAAGCAAGAACGCGGGATTACAGCACATTATCTCTTCTAAAATTACTGTATCAGCTTAGAGGAAACCCAATGACGTTTTCAGACCTGTATTCAAAATCAAAAATAAGAATGAAGAAATCATTTTTGAATTATTTACATCTTTGTGTAAATTATAACTTTGTACAAAAAGAAGCAGTGGGAGCAAACATGATCTATTCCATAACAGACAAAGGAAGAACCATGTTGAATCTGTTTATTCATAAAAGTAATTAGACAGAACAATCGATAGAAAGAATGCAAGAAGCGTTTCCAGAAGCAGAGGTATTTGAAATTAAAAAAATGGAATTTAACAGTCCAATAATATTTGCAGGGTTTGTAGGTGCAGGACTAGTAGGACCACTTGCAATTAGTCACATCATTGAAGAATTAAAAATGGAGGAGATAGGATTAATGAGATCAAAATATCTTCCACCATCAACTGTTTTTATGAAAGGTAGATTACGTCATCCTTTTAGATTTTATGCAAACAAAGAAGGTACAATATGTACAATAATTTGTGAAATAACATTAAGAATGGAAGGATTATACTCACTTGTTTCAGCTATTTTAGATTGGGCAGATAAAAAAGGTTCAAAAGAAATTGTAATTTTAGATGGAATAGCAAGTGAAGAACATGATAATAAAGCATATTGTGCAGCAGGAGAAGATTTGATAAGAACGATGGCAGATAAAGACATCAGTATGATTTCACAAGGATTTATCACTGGAATTCCAGGAGGAATTTTAAATGAGTGTATTGTAAGAAAAATTCAAGGGATATCTCTACTTGCAAAAGCAAACAAAACATCGCCAGATCCAGCAGCGGCATCGACGTTAATAGAGGCACTAAATAGATTCTATGATATGAAAATAGATACATCGGATTTGGAGAAAGAAAAGGATAGAATTAATTCTGAATTTAGTGAATTATCTCAAAAATATATTGAGCACAGAGAAGAGTTTGCTGGCATGTACATGTGAGTCAAAAACTAGGCAAATTCTTTTATTCACAGCAAATACGCATGAAACTATGGTTTTAACCTACAAAAAGGCAGGTGTGGACATAGTCAAAATCAAACAAAGTCAAGCAGCAATAGGCAAGATGATTGAATCTACACATAAACTCCAAAAAATGGCAAAAATTACACATGGTTTTGGACATTATGCTGGAATTGTAGAGATCCCAGGAGGAAAATTATTAGCTACTCATACAGATGGAGTAGGGACTAAAGTAGTAATTGCAAATTTGATGAAAAAATACAACACAATTGGAATTGATTGTGTTGCAATGAATGTAAATGATATAATTTGTATTGGCGCAACTCCAGTTTCATTTGTAGATTATATCGCTGCAAACAAAAATGATCAAAGAATTTTCAAAGAAATTGTAGAAGGATTAGTAAAAGGTGCAAAGAAATCGGCAATGCCAATTGTGGGAGGAGAAACAACTATAATGCCAGATGTAATTGCAGGAAAAGGATTTTCATTTGATTTAGCTGGAATGGTAGTAGGTCTTGTTTCAAAAAAAGACATGGTGCTTGGAAATAAAATAAAAATAAATGATATTATCATAGGTGCAAAAAGCAGTGGACTGCACTCCAACGGATATTCATTAGCAAGAAAAGCATTGCTAACAAAATATTCTATAAAAGACAGAGTAAAAGGAATGGGAGTGATAGGAGAATCTCTTTTGACACCTACAGAAATTTATGTAAAACCAGTTTTAGAGATAATTCAAAAATGTAAAGTCAATGGGTTGGCACACATTACAGGTGGAGCATTTACAAAATTACTTCGTCTCAAAAAAATAGGATATGATATAGATTCATTGCCAACTATCCCACCCATAATGAAATTAATTGAAGAACAAGGTGTAAAGTCAGATGAAATGTACAAGACGTTTAACATGGGGGTAGGGTTTTGTGTTGTTGCATCAAAAGATCAAGCAGATAAAATAAAAGCAATATTTAAAAAATACAACATTTCAAGTCAGCAAATTGGTCAAATTACATCTAAAAAAGGAGTTTTTGTAAATTCTACAAAAATTGCATAATAATTAGACAATTGTGAAAAAATGTTTAACCAATAATTACATTATATAACCAGATTTTATTTGAAAATAGAGAAATGGTAGAAACGTCAATTAATAAAAAAACAGTTATTGGACTTTTACTCCTAAGCGTCATTTCCATTTTGATTTGGTTCATTCCAGCAACGATTGGATTTGATGCAAGTATTTCGTTGCGTCTTTTGGCAATAGTTTTGCTTTCAATATACATTATACTAGCATTTGAAATTGTTCATAGAACCGTAATTGTATTAATTGCAGCTACAATTGCAATCATAATCGGTATAACCACAGGTCTTTTCCAAGCTGATGAAAGTTTTGAATTTGCAATTCGTTCTGTTGATTTTAACACAATAGGTCTTTTGCTAGGAATGATGATCATTGTGATCATTTTAGCTGAAACCGGAATTTTCCAATATATTGGAATCAAAATGGGCAAAGCATCCAAAGGAAATATGTGGAAACTTTTGATCATGATGAGTGTATTTACTGCAGTTACATCTATGTTCATAGACAATGTTACAACAATTCTACTTATGATTCCCATTACTATTTCAATATTCAAAACTTTTCGTATGTCACCTATTCCCTTCATACTTGCACAAGTACTTGCATCAAACGTAGGCGGAACTGCTACTCTTGTTGGAGATCCACCAAATATAATGATAGGCTCAGCTGCCAACATTGATTTTAGTACATTTTTGATTCACATGGGTCCTGTAATTGGAGTTTCGTTAATAGCATCACTTATTTTGTTCAAAGTATTTTTTAGAAAAGATCTAAAAGCAACACCACAAAATATGGTAGAATTAATGAGTCAAAATGAAATATCTTTCATTAAGGATAGACCGCTTTTGATAAAATCATTATTAGTGTTGTTTAGTGTCATAGTACTTTTTGTTATTCATGGTAGTTTACACATCGAGCCTTCGCTTATTGCACTTGGCGGAGCAGGAGTTTTACTACTCATATCAAAAATAAAGCCTGAAAAAATATTACATGAGGTTGACTGGAGCACCCTCATATTCTTTGCATGTCTTTTCATCACTATAAGTATCGCAAAAGAATCCGGAATGATTGATGTGTTGGCTAAGACTGCACTTGGCATCACAGCAGGAAATCCATGGGCAAGTTTCTTTGTAATAACATGGGTGTCTGCAATTGCAAGTTCCTTTGTAGACAACATACCATTTGCTGCAACCATGATACCACTGATTGAGGTTTTAAATCAAAATCCAACCATTGCTGCAGAATTTCATAGTGCCATTAGTCCCCTTTGGTGGGCATTATCTTTGGGTGTAGGGCTTGGCGGAAATGGCACACTTATTGGATCCAGTGCAGGAATCATTGCTATAGGGTTAGCAGAAAAACATGGTTACAAAATTACATTCATGCAATTTTTCAAAATAGGATTTCCGTTCATGATAATAACAGTAGCAGTAGGTAGTGTTGTTTTGATGATAGATCTGATGCTAAGACTCTAATCATTAGAGCAATTTCAAGAACGTAAAGGATAATGTATACTCCTAGAAAGTACTAAAAAATAGAAACTGTGAAGTTATTTAACGAATTTATGTACAATACAACAGGAATATTCATGAATAAGTTGGAGCCCATATTTTCAAAAGCATGTGGTGAAATCATGCAAAATCTCCTAACGGTAAATGAACCAACTAAAAAACAAGTCAAAAATGAAATTAAAAAAATATGTGCAAAATACGCACTTGCACGAATTCCTAGAAATCATGAGATTCTTTCAATGGCAAAAAATTCAGATTTCTCTAAATTACAAAAAGTGTTGCTTAAAAAACCAATCAAGACAGCATCAGGAGTATCAATAATCGCATTAATGCCAAAACCATATGCGTGTCCACATGGAAGATGCACATATTGTCCAGGTGGAATTGAATACAATTCACCTAATAGCTATACAGGAAAGGAACCATCGACACTTAATGCAATTGAAAATGAATATGACCCCAAACTCCAAATCACAACAAAAATTGAAAAGCTGATTGCATATGGACATGACCCATCAAAAATGGAAATAGTGATTGTCGGAGGGACATTTTTATTCATGCCGAAAGACTATCAAAAGAATTTCATCAAGTCTTGCTATGATGCATTAAATGGAACAGATTCAGATAATTTGGAAGACGCAAAATCAAACAATGAACATGCAAAAATAAGAAATGTGGGATTTACAATTGAAACAAAACCAGATTACTGCAAACAGATACACGTTGATGCAATGTTAGATTATGGAATCACGAGAATAGAGATCGGAGTCCAATCATTACAAGAAAGAGTGTATAAAATTGTCAATAGAGGACATGACTACAATGATGTAATAGAATCATTTCAAATTTCAAAAGATGCGGGATATAAAATTGTGGCGCATATGATGCCAGGTCTTCCTACAATGTCTCCCTCTGAAGACATTGCAGATTTTGAAAAATTATTTGATGACTCACAACTGAGACCAGACATGTTGAAAATCTATCCATCATTAGTCATAGAAAACACTCCACTTTATGAAGAATACAAACGGGGTGAATATACTCCATATTCAGATCAAGATATGATCAGAGTTCTAACTGAAGTAAAGAGAAACATTCCAAAATGGGTCAGAATAATGAGAGTGCAAAGAGAAATATCGCCAAATGAGATCATAGCAGGTCCAAAATCAGGAAACCTCAGACAAATAGTACAACAAAATCTGAGCAAACAAGGTATTTCGTGTAAATGTATAAGATGCAGAGAAGCAGGATTGTCAAACAAAAAGACAGATGACCAGAATCTAAAATTAAACAGAATTGATTATGAATCATCAGGTGGAAATGAAGTATTTTTGTCATATGAAGATACAAATGATTCAATCTATGGATTTTTGAGATTAAGAAAACCAAGTATTCTTGCACATAGAAAAGAAGTTGGAAATGACTCATGCATTGTACGAGAACTACACGTATACGGTAAATCATTAAAGTTGGGAGAAAAAGGAGAAAATGAAATACAGCATTCAGGGTTGGGGAAAAATTTAATGAAAGAGGCTGAAAAAATTTCCAAAGAAGAATTTGATGCTACAAAACTCTTAGTGATTAGTGCAGTAGGGACAAGAGAGTATTATCAAAAATTAGGGTATTCGTTATATGGACCATACATGACAAAGCCATTGAATCAAGATTAAGATATGTCAGAGCAGGAAATATTTGGAAAAGGAACTTGGATAGACAAATTAGCTCATGAGTTACTAGAACGTGAAAAATCTCTAGGTAGAAATTTAGATCTTTTAAGAGTTGAAAGTGGACTTGGAGCTTCAGGAGTACCACATATTGGAAGCCTAGGAGATGCAGTTAGAGCATATGGAGTAAAACTTGCACTAGAAAACTTTGGATATAAATCTGAATTAATTGCATATTCTGATGATTTAGATGGATTAAGAAAGATTCCAGAAGGATTCCCTGATTCTTTAGAAGAACATTTGGCAAAACCTGTTTCATTAATTCCAGATCCATTTGGATGTCACGAGTCATATGGAATGCACATGAGTAGTATTCTTTTGGATGGTCTTGACAAAATGGAAATTAAATATGAGTTTAGAAGAGCAAGAGACACATACAAGAAAGGATTATTAAAAGATCAAATTCATACAATTTTGCAAAATAGTTCAAAGATAGGAGATAAAATTTCAGAGCTAGTAGGCCAAGAAAAATTTCAAAAATTTCTCCCATATTTTCCAGTTTGTGCAAACTGTAACAGGCTCTACACCGCAGAATCATTTGAGTATTTAGCAAATGAGAAGAAAGTAAGATACAAATGTCATGACGCAGAGATTGGCTCAAAAATGATCAAAGGGTGTGGCCATAATGGAGAAGCAGACATCACAAAAGATTTAGGAAAGCTAGCGTGGAAAGTGGAATTTGCTGCAAGATGGGCAGCATTTGATATTAGATTTGAAGCTTATGGAAAAGATATCATGGATTCTGTCAAAGTAAATGATTGGGTATCAGATGAGATTTTAGACTTTCCACATCCTCATCATGTCAAATATGAAATGTTTTTAGATAAAGGAGGAAAGAAGATTTCAAAATCTCTAGGCAATGTGGTCACTGGACAAAAATGGATGGAATTTGGAAGTCCAAAATCAATCCTATTACTTCTTTACAAAAGAATTACAGGTGCAAGAGAGTTAGGATTTGAAGATATACCATCATTAATGAACGAATATAATGAATTAGAAGACATATTTTTTGGAAAAATCAAAGTAGACAATCAGGCCAAGTTAATAAAATCAAAAGGACTCTATGAATATGTAAATCTACTAGAACCACCAAAAGAACCAAGCATTCATGTCAACTATAGATTACTAGTAGAATTAGCTAAAATGTTCAAAGAAGATAGAACAGAAAGAGTAATGAAAAAATTGTTAGATTACGGAGTAATCAAAAATTCAGATCCACAAATAGAAAAATTGATTGAGTTGGCAGGAAATTTTGCAGATGAGTTTGATCAACAAGAAAAAGTAGAAATCAATATGGACGAATCAGCAAAAAAAGTGTTGAGGATACTAGCAGACGCACTTAATGCAGAAGAAGAGCCAGAAGACATTCAAAATACAATATATCAAATTGCAAAATCAAACGGTGTAGAACCAAAGGATTTCTTTAAAATTTTATATCAAATAATACTCGGTACATCAAGAGGACCTAAAATTGGACCACTTATCTCAGATATTGGAAGAAAACAAGTTGCAAAAACAGTATCAGAGTACATCTAAGAAACATGGTTCATAGTGAGCACAACAAAACAAGAAATGGTGGGGGTTTTGCACTAATAATATTTGGTGCACTGTTGTTATATTTAGCACCCAACATAAATCCCAGCAATCCAGAATTAGGAACCGTTGCATTAATTGGTGGAATTATCATTGGTGGGTTTGGGTTTTATCTCAAGTTTATTCGTACAAGAGCAAAAAAAGTCTAAAGAAACGTTCATCTTTTGGGAAATTTTGTAGGTAAACATGGGTCTTTTTGGAAAGAAGAAGGAGCAAGCAGATGAAAGAACATACGAAAAAAGTGAAGAACTTGTTCTAAAAGAAGCACTAGAAACAGAAGTAGAAAATTTACAAAAAGAATTCAGAACAAAACAAGAAGAGATTGAAAATATTACAGAAAAGCTACAAAGGGTAAAAGAAGAATACGATATAGCGACAAGCAATTTGATGTCAATAAAAAAAGAATCCAATCAGAAAAAAATGGAACTTGACACGATATATTTAGAGTATAAAGATATCAAATCAAAAATAAGTAATATTGATGAAAGACTCAATAAAAATAAAAAATCAGTTGAGGAATTAGATAAAGTGGAATCAAATCTCATAAAAATGAAGCATGAACTTGAAAAGATTACAAAAGAGTATGATGAAATTAAAGAAAAAACAGTAGAAGAACAATCGTCTCTACACAAAATACAAACACAGCAAATTCAAGCACAAAAAGAACTAGATGGAATTACTTCACGACTATATAATGCAAAAAATCTACAACAAGGCAATCTTAATGAAACAAGTGTTTTTACATTTAAAGAAAAAGAATTCATAGAAAATGAAATCACAAGTAAAAAAGAAATAAAAGGCATCATAGAAGCTGCAAGCGTAGTAGTAGGATCATTAAAATCAAAATTAAGTATGGCAGAAAAAGAGCTAGAAACAGTTCAGATATTATTAGAAAAAGAGCGCAATGAACATATTCAGACTAAAAATGAACTTGAAAGACTAAAAGGAAAACTAGATTCCAACTAGTACAGATATGGTATTAAAAACAGCATAATTGATTTTCAAACTTAACGCATGAAATCTACAGCATATAGTGAGAAAAAGAAAAACGCAATACCACCACCGAGAATAGCAACCCATGCAGTAATTTGTTTAATTTTAGACATTATCAGTAAATTCAAAAAACACGTTATTGAATCTACTTAATCATTAAAAATAAATGTCATAGAAAAGTTAACCGTAAATTAAGCAATGTTCACATTCACAATTTGCTTGTTGTTTTAATTTTACTAGGCATTTTTTGTGTTGACCAGCTTGGCATTGAACACATACCTGTTCTATGTTATCAACGCTTGTGTATTTTTTTGATTGATCAAAACCAAATCCACCATCTTGAGGTCCAACCATGTCTATCTTTACAGTAAAGCAGTATTTCTACTTCACTGAGAAAGTGCTTTCTCAATTGAATTTTTCAGATCTGTTCTGTGTGTTTCAATGATTCCCCTAATTTCAAAAACATCAACAAACCCACCTACTGATGCTCGTGTTGCTTTGAGAAGATAATGTAAAGTGCCCTCCTCAATCTTTCCCACATAATATCCATAAAGAAAATCTACTTGATTTTCACATTTCCAAATTTGTTTGACGTTTGGAAAAGTTTGGTGAATTTCAGAAGGAATGTCTCTTATTCTTAGTTTTACATAGTCTTCAAGTGATTTTCTTATTGATGAGTCATGGAGCATCGGTAAAACTAGTTGGCAACACTTGTTTTTTAGTCATTATTTTTATCAGATTTTTTTTCTGAGTCAGGCTTATCCCATAAATGCATAGTTCCACGAATCATAAAAGAACCAACAATAATTGCAACAATTCCACCGATAATAAAAAGAAAAAAACGCCCTATACTTTTGATATTAGTCAATAAATACAATATATCTAATGTATAATTATAATTGTCTAACAAACAAGATTAAAGAAGAGTGAAAAAGGAGTACAATTTACTTTTGAGATTTTAATTTTTTCACAGTTTTTGAAAATTCATTCATAGGGACAATTTTGACTGTACTCATAGAAGAGATACCAACAGAGATACAAAGTTGTTCTATATCATGTGCGCTTTTTGCATCCAAAATAATTATCCATTCATGCTCTAAAACAGACATGTAAAAACCAATAACTTTCAAAATTTGGAATTTTTTCATGTTGGATTTAATTTTAGTCTCCATACCAAGGAAAATTTTTCGGCTGGTGGTGTTATTTAGAGGACATGATTCTGGGCTATGTATTGCAAAAACTCCAAATAACATACAATATGGGTAAAATGAATATTAATAAACTTTAAAGTGTAATCAGAAAAAATATCAATAAAAAACTAATAGAAATTATAAAAGCTAATTTGCAGAAGCAAGCCCGCCTAAGATTTTATCAATTTCATTGATTGCAAGTTTATCTCTTCCAATCAATTCAAATTTCTGTAAAATTGTTTCAAATTTCTTTTCTTCTTCTACTTGTTCGTTGACAAACCAATCAAGAAATGTATGCGTTGAATAGTCTTTTTCTTTTTGAGCAATCTCTACTATATTGTAGATAGCTTTTGTAACTATCTGCTCATTATTCAGAGCAGTTTTGATTATAGACTCTAGAGATTTGAAGGTATTTGCAGGAGATTTTGTTGCAGGAATTGTAGCAGACCCACCAATATTATTTAGATAATGAATGAATTTGAGCATATGTGTTCTCTCTTCATTAGATTGAAGATAAAAGAAACTGGCGGCTCCCACATATCCTGTAATTTTACACCAAGATGCCATTGCAAGATAACTGCTCGATGCATTTGCCTCTAGAATAATTTGATTATTTAGTGCTTTTTTTGTATTTGGAGAAATTTTCATTTTAAATCAAGATTGTTTAATTTTACTTGGTTAAAAATTCTTCGAAGATAATTTTAAACTGTGTTATAGAATTAGGATTTTTGTTTTTAAAACGATTTTTTTATAAAACAATCTACAGTGTGATCATTTACCATCCCAATTGCTTGCATGAAAGCATAACAAATTGTTGGACCTACAAAATTAAATCCACGGTTTCTTAGATCTTTACTCATTTTTTCAGAAATGGAAGTAGATGCAGGTAAATCAGAGAGTTTTTTGAAATTATTTATTATTGGCTTATGATTTACGAAACTCCAAATATATTGATCAAATGAGCCAAATTCCTTTTGAATTTTCAAAAAATGTTTTGCGTTATTAATTGCCGAATTAATCTTCAATCTATTTCTAATTATTTCTTGGTTATCTAGTAATTTTTCTACATGTTTTTGTGTGTATTTTGAAACCTTGAAAGGATCAAAATTAGAAAATGCTTTTCGGTATCCCTCTCGTCTCTTAAGAATTGTAGGCCAAGACAATCCAGCTTGTGCTCCTTCTAATACTAGAAATTCAAATAATTTACTATCATTGTGTTGGGGTATTCCCCATTCATTATCATGGTATTCTATGGCAAGACCATCTTTTGCCCAGATACATCTGATTTTCATATTAAGACTAATCAAATTTAATATAAAATAATAGTTACTAGATTATGAACCAAATATGAAAATGAATCAACAACTGTTTCAAATTAATAGAAATTTCATAATTTGCTTTATTGTTTCAGCCTCACTTTCAGCAGTTGTGGCTCAATCATTATCAGAGTACGAAAATCATCTTACAACTACAATCACCATTGGAACAGGATATGTGATTTATTTTGGAATTTTCTCATGTTTATTTTATTTGGACAATAAAAATAGATACAGGCAAATGAACTCAAGTTTAATTAGAAAAGAACTGTTTAGCATGATTTCATCATTTGGAATAGGTGAAATTATTTATCTTATAGTAAGGTGGCCATCACTATACTATTTTCTTGAAATTGGGATAGAACCCTATATTGCATCACTGGTATCAGAGATAATATCTACTGCATGTTACATGATGACAGTAACCATTTTTTTAAGAAAGACAAACACATTCTAAAATAAAATTTAAGCGGGCTCGGTCGGATTTGAACCGACGACCTAACGCTCCGCAAGCGTTCGCACTATCCAAGCTATGCAACGAGTCCAACAGATTCTGGCTATATCAAATTTTTAAAAACGTTTGGTATTTGTAAAAAATTATGCTTCTTTTTCTGCCTTGTTAACATAGACATAATTCATTATCAAACCTGCAATTATGCCGCCTAGAATTGGAGCTGCCCAATACATCCAATGGAATTCCCAGAATCCAGAGATCAATGCAGGACCAAATGTTCGTGCAGGATTGACAGATGCACCAGTCAATGGAACTGCAATTAGATGAATCAAAAATACCATTCCACCAATTGTAAAACCGGCCCATCCGGGAGATGCTTTTTTGTGTACAGCAGTCATGAAAATTACTAGTACTAAAAAGAATGTCAAAATTGCTTCAACTGCAAATCCAGAACTAATAC
>JBKKCM010000017.1:0-47959 GCA_046712755.1 Nitrosarchaeum sp.
CTTCCAATAGAACCATACCCATTAACAAAAACTTTATTCATATTTTTTCTAAGTTTCCCATTTATTTAGATTAATCTAGAATATACAATTAATCAAAAAAATAGACAGAATAGAGAATAATCATAACGAGTTTACATTTAAGAACAAAAGTTGTTTAAAAGAGATTAGTAAAATTGGACAAAAATTACATCATTTCAAGACTAATGGATGCCATTGAAAACTCTGCTGGGGATATTGGAAGAAACCAATATCTTCTCAAACGAATCAACAAAAACAATCCTATTTTTGAATCAGATAAAAAATACTTGGCAAGAATTTTAGAATTAAATATTGATGCAATTTATAATATTGAAAAGGAAAAACCTACAGATGTTCCAAAAAAAGACAAATCTGTTTTCTTGAATCCAAATTTAATTAAATGTACGTTATGTAATATTGATGTTCAATTAAATGAAAAGTCTACAAGATATAAAAAAAATTGGTACCACATAAATTGTTTTAAAACCATTTTAAAAGAACAAGAAATCAATTCATTGGCAGACAAGGATCTCAAACACACTGTAAAACCAAAAATCAAAAAAGATCCTATTCAATTTATACTTACTGCTACGATTTTTATTTTTTTGATTGTTGCAGTTTATTTCATTTTAGGACCAATAAGCATGATAGCTATGGGGTTAGGAGGGGCCATTACAATTTATCATGTGATTGGAGCTAGTAAAAAATTATTTTCAACAAACGTATCAAACAAACGTGGGCCATCTGTATTTTTAATATTTTTGTTAGGATCTCCATTTATTATTGCGGCAATGATTGCTTACGAGGGGTACACATTATTAGAATCCCCTGTTAGAATAATTCTTCTTTGGGCAATGACAATTTCATTTTGGTCAACTATGTTATTTGTTCCAATGGCAGTATTAAGTAAATATAGAGAAGATATCCAATCTGATGTTAAGACATATCCTACGATTTCTATAATAATTCCTGCATACAATGAAGAAAAAGTAATTGCTCATACCATAGAAGGGTTATTAGAAACAAAATATCCAAAAAAAGAAATCATTTTTGTAGATGATGGTAGTGCAGATAAAACCCTAAGCATTGCAATGCAGTATAAAGATAAAATCAAAATACTGCATAAAGAAAATGGTGGAAAGGCATCTGCACTAAACTATGGTCTTGTTTATGCAACTGGTGAAATTATTGTAATTGTTGATGCAGACACTATCATAGGACGGCATTCATTAAAAGAAATAGTAAAAGGATTTGAAATAAATGAACATGTTGGAGCAGTTGCAGGCAACATCAAAGTAAGAAATCGAGTGAACTGGATTACAAAATGCCAGGCATTAGAATACATTACAGGAATTCAAATTGTTAGACGTGCTTTTGATGTATTTGGTTCAATTACTATTGTTCCAGGAGCGTTAGGCGCTTTCAAAAAATCACTTCTTTCAGAAGCTGGGGCATATGGTAAAGAAACCATAGTAGAAGATTTTGATCAAACCATAAAATTACTAAAAGCAGGCTTGGTTACACAGGGAAGCTCAAAAGCTACTGCATACACTGAAGCACCAAACACGTTACGTGATTTTGTAGCTCAAAGAAAAAGGTGGTATCGTGGAAATATCCAAGTATTAAAAAGACATTCAGACGCTTTGATCAACCCTAGATTTGGATATTTACAAAGATTGTCATTGCCATATTTGTTTTTAGGAATGGTAATCACGCCAATAATTGGATTTACTGCCATAGCAAATGCAATTTTAGGCATAATCTTAGGAGATGGATTGTATGTTCTTCAAGTTTCAGCCATTTTTATTGTTGTGCACTATCTAATGTCTGCTTTAGCAATTAGAATTGATGATGAGGATCCCAAGCTATTATGGCATGCAGGATTTTTGGTTTTTGGGTATAAACAGATTATAGACTTTTTACTACTAAAAGCAATCATAGAGCATTTAAGAAAGAAAAATGCAACTTGGACCAGTGCAAAAAGAATAGGCGTGTAAAATGCACATCAGATACATCATATACTTTACATAATTTAAAAATATTAAAAAATTAGTTTGTACCTAGTATTTTTTTCTTGCTCAAAATACTTACTATCACATATAACAATGGTATCAACCTGCCAAAACATAAAACGTGTATGGATTTACAGATACAGGCTTATTGTTTGCAATAAAATCCTCTATTCTAGATTCAGACCAACCGATATCTTGAAGATGTTAAATAAAAATTTCAATATTGTTTACAACTATATTAATACAAAGCATCAAACAAATAATGAGAGATCATGCAAATTAAAATAAACATTGTACTTTACTCCATGATTTTTTTACTATTTTTTTCATTATTGATTCAGAATTCTTTTGCAGTAGAAGAAACTGGTAATATGGATCTTTTATTAAAATATGAAAATGGTAACAAAGCAGACATTAATTCAATTATACTGAAAATATACAAGGATTCAGAAAAAATACCTTTAAGAGAAATTTCTGCACAGAGCAATCCAATAAGCATAACAGATCTTCCACTTGGACACAAATACAAAATTGAAGTTTACTATAATGATCACTTTCAGAGTGTGAATTATTATGATCTGAAAAAAACAATGAATAATTTTGAGTTGACAGTGAAATTACCAGGTGGAATTAAGCTTGGAATATTTTACAAAGATGGACAAACACCAATACCAAAAGCAAACATATTTTTTAAAACAATGAACGGAAAAACAGTAAACCATGATGAAACTGACTTTAATGGAGATACTATACGCTTTTGGCTTCCACAAACTATCGGCAATGACTATTACAATGTAGATATTGTAATTGATCCTACATTAAAATTCACATACACATCACTTAAGATACAATCCTCGCTTTCCAAAGACATCAGAATTGTCACAGAATGGCCAAAAATAATAGATTCTGCAATATCAATAGAAGTATACAGAGATGAAAAATCAAGAGCATCAAAATCAGACGGGGACTTTTTAGTACAAGTCATTAATAGAAAGAACATAAAAATAGCGGAATCTTCAATTTCATACAAGGGAGAAGCAACCATATCCAATATTCCTGTTGGTACATATGCATTTCATATAGTTTCAAAAGGGGATGGTAAAGTCATAGCATCAAAAAAAGTTACACTTGTCGGGAGTCATGAACCTATCAAGTTATTCATAAACGATCCACAACTAACTCTTGGTGCATTATATTGTAATTGTGTTGCATTTAGATTTGATGATGTACAAGATTACTATTTGAACAATGCCCAAATTCAGATGATGTCGCTATTTAGAGAAATGGATGCAGGTCTCACAATTGGAGTAATTGGTGGTGCAACCGGAAAAGATTCGCAACTAGTAAAGATCATAAACGAACAATTACAAACAAATCCTAAATTTGAGATTGCAAGTCACACGTGGAACCATGTAGTAATGAATAACCTTTCTCCAGAAAAACGAGAAGAGGAAATTAAAAGTACAGATGAAAAAATATACGAATTATTTCAAGTAAAACCACGAGTGTTTATTCCACCAGAGAATATCTTTGATAGTATAACAATTGATCTCATAAAAAAATATGGTTATGATCACCTCAGTGCAGATTCTGACAATGAGATTCCACAAAAATTTGTAAAATCAGACTTTTATTATTTTAATACAGCAGTATGGACTGCAAAATTAATCCCTTCCACAGGATATTGGAATCCAATTACAAAGGAAAAAACCATGGAGCAGATAAATGAAAGTCTGTTGAATTATGGATATGCGGTAGTAATGATGCATCCATTTGAATTTTCAAATTATGCTGATGGAGATTATGTAAATGAAGTAAACCAAACTAAATTTACTGAACTAAAAAGCATAATCTCAGATCTAAAGTCAAAAGGACATCTATTAACCCCTGTAGGAAAAATTGACAAATATGATACTGAAATATTACAAAACATTGACAAAAATCAAACTATTATTAAAGAAGACATAAAACCAATTAGTAAAGAAGATGCAAACTGTAATTGCGTTGCATTTGAGATAATTAATGTAGAAGATTATTGGCTAAATGATGTTCAAAACGGTCTGATTAATACATTTTCTAATAATGAAATTCCAGTAACAGTAAGTATATTGGGTAAGTTTTTTGGGGCAGATCCTAAAGTTGTTGATTTTTTAAAACAGCAGATACAAAATAAGAATAATCAACTCACAGTAGCAAATGGGGGATGGGAAAATGTGGACCATTCCTTATACAGTCCAGAAGAACAGTTATCTAGCATTCAGCAAACAAACAAACAGATAAGTACCATTTTTGGATTTGATTCAAATATATTTTCACCACCGTTTGGCAAGTTCAACAATAGTACACTAGACGTATTAAAACAAAATAACATATCATATATCAATACAATTATCACAACAGACTATCCAAATTTCAAGTCAAATCCAACTCACATTCCTGAAACATCATATCTGCCAAATTTACTAAATGATGACCAATCAATTAATGGAACAATTGTTGAAAAAATGTTGAAAAAAATACAAACCCAACAAAATCAGTATGGTTATGCACTAGTAAGTATGCAGCCTTCAGACTTTGCGGTAAAAGATGATGAATTTAAAAACCAAGTAAATGAAGAACGAATGCAATTACTTGAAGAATTAATTTCTAGCCTCAAACAAAATGATATAAAAATTGTATCTCTATCAGATATCCCTCAAGAAGTTTTATTTGAAGAGTATCCTGTATGGATTAAACAAATTTATGTTTGGCATAAACAAGGGCAAATAACAGATGTGGAACTTGATAATGCAATTAATAACCTCATATCAAGAATGATCATTATAACACACTAGTTTTAGGGTAAATATTACGTTGGCAAAAAATATAGTTACATGTTAATTGCTTTGTAATTGGGGCTAGATTTCCATCTGCATTTATCAAGCTTAAATTTGTTTTCACATTTTAAACAAAGATAATCAGTTGAGATTTCTGGAAAAAATCCTTTACAGTTATTGCAAATATAGTGATTTTGCATTACTCTGTAATCTACACCTAATGCCTTTATCTTCTTGCTACAACTAGGACACATGTCATTTGCATATGTATTTTCTTCAGAAACATTTCCACAATCATAATGTTCAATTAGTTTGCCTAGTTTAAAATTTGAGCTCTTACAGGAAGGACAATAAAACACCTGAGTTATTTTTACAGAGTCACATTGATTACAGGCAATTTCTTTTTTATCACCAATGCAAATTATTTTTCCATTATCTTCTAGTTCTTTTAGATAAGATTGAATAGATTCATTAGAAGAACCAATTAATTGTTCTAACAAATTTAAGCTGATTTGTTTTGATGAATGTATTATGACATCAATTTGTTCATGAATTTTTTTTTGAACTTCTAGGTTTTTTTGTTTTATGATTTTAACTTGCTCAGATTCTTTTGCAAAAAAAGATTGCTCTTTTTCAATTATTTCAAAAATAGACTTGAGATTTTCAAAACGAATTGGTTTTTCTAAATATTGGTATACCCCCAATCGGATTAGTTCTTTGATTCCTTCATCGTCTTTCTCAGTAGCAGTTTCCAATACAATCCGGGCATTAGGTTGAACTTCAAGCATTTGAGTTAGAATTGATCGTGCATCCATATCAGGAAGCATATAATCAAGTAAAACTATTGGATGCTTTCCTAGAGTCACAAGTTCTTTGAATGTTTCAATAGCAGTAGAACCATTAGTACAAATATGAATTCGTGTGTAATCTAATTTTTCAAGATAATTTTTCAACAACATGCCTATTGCGGGACTGTCTTCCACTATTAGGACGTCATCTTTTGAAAGCATCATAAGTTTTCCTCACAACAGATAATAAAAATTCCATGCCTAAATAACAATAATTTATTTAATTTAACGAAAGTTATAAAAATCGTTTATAAAATAATCCCATCTTTAGTATGATTGGTATAGATGAATCTTTATTCATTTTTAATATTAGTAATGCTATTTTCCATTGGAATTCCCATAATAGCGACTGCTGCAGCCCAAATAGTTTCAATTAATAATATAGAATTTATACAAACTGGCAAGTTATTTACAGATGAAAAAGAATTCACCATTAGCAATGAAATAAACATTAGAGAGTTTTTTGATGGAAAGATAGTCAGAATAACAGGCCAAACAGTAGATGGTTACCCATATATAACATATTCAAAAATTAACAATCAACAAATCACAACACACGGAAAAATTTTCACTAATAACAAATTTGTACCAATAATTTTTGAACAACAAAAAACATCTCAAATAGAAAAAATTGAAAAGAAAGAAAAATTAGATGATATGTCAATCCTTGTACAATATACAGAAAGATTGTATTCAGGTCAAACTGCAAAAATTGACATAAAAATATTTGACGTTAATCAAAACAAGTTAAATAATTTCAATCAGAATTATGGATATATTCCAAATATGAATATCAAAATAATAGTTTTGGATAAAAACGGACAGACAATATCATTCTCAGATGGAATTACAAATGAGCGTGGATTTTATAAGATGGAATTTTTTATTCCAAAAAATAGCCAAAATAAAATCTTTACTGTAAGTGTTAATGCTGAAAACAACAATTCCAAATCAGTTAAAACAATACAAATTTTTAATTTGGGAGAAAGGCCAGATCATGATAATTCACCATAGATATACTGTACAAAAGACTAAATGTCTCAAAAATTTTCAATAATTAATGATCCATGCTCCCTCTTTGGCAATAGGTGCAGGAATTGCATCAGTTGCAATAATTGTGACGTTTTTGGCATTTGATACATTCGATGAGGAATCAGAACTTATAATGGAGCCAACACCTACAATTGAAGAATCAGAACCTGCAAAAATTACATCTGCCACGTTTATGGGAAATGGCTCACCAATTCTAGGGGATCTTAATGCTCCAATAACATTGGTGGAATTTGGTGATTATCAATGTTATTTCTGTAATCAGTTTTTTCACACAACTGAAGACGAACTTTTCAAAAATTATGTAGATACCGGGAAAGTAAAAGTAATTTTTAAAGACTATACCATAATTGGCCCAGATTCAATTTCGGCAGCTCATGCTGCTCATTGTGCAGATGATCAAGGGTTATTTTGGAAATATCATGATACTTTGTATAATAATTGGAATGGTGAAAACAACGGATGGGCATCATCAGAGAACTTACTTCAATTTGCAACAGACGTAGGATTGAATACTGATGAATTTTCCAATTGCATGTTGGATTCAAAACATACCTCAATTATAACAAATAGTAACCAAGATGCAAAAGATTTAGGACTGACAGGAACTCCCGCATTTTTTATCATTGGTCCAGATAACAAAGTAACAAAGATCGGAGGAGCACAGCCATATGATGTTTTTGAAAGAATTTTCAATTCAGAGTTGGAAAAATAGAAAAAAATAGAATATTTAGCATAAAGTATATAAAAAATTGTAAAAATTCCCTAATGAGTAAGATAGAATTAGCTCAATATCCTTATATGAGTACAGACGGAGGCAAGCTAGATGGCAGCTGGAATAGATGATATTACAATTTACATTCCAAGATTATACATAGATGCGGCAGATTTTGCAAAAGCTAGAGGATTAGATCCTGAAAAACTCCAAAAAGGCTTAGGAGTATCTCAAATGGCAATTGTAGATACTAACCAAGACCCTGCATGTCTTGCAGCAAACGCATGTCTTCAGATTATGCAGAAAAACAAGTTATCGCCAGAAGACATCGGAAGATTGTATGTTTCCACTGAATCTTCATTTGATGAATCAAAGGCAATGAATTCTTATGTCATTGGAATGTTAGAACAGGTTTATGGTCAGGGGGCTTTTGAGCATTGTGGTGGAGTAGAGACAAAATTTGCGTGTGTTAGCGGTTCTTATGCACTTTATGATAATACAAATTGGATTAGAGCAGGAGAAGCAGAAGGAAAACATGCACTAGTTGTAGTATCAGATATTGCAAAATACGACATGGGCTCTAGTGGAGAGATGACACAAGGAGCTGGTGCAGTAGTAATGCTACTCAATGATGAACCGAGACTACTGACATTTGATCCTAAAGTAACAGCAACGTCAATTAAAGATGAATATGATTTTTACAGACCATTTGGAAAAGAAACACCAATTGTACATGGTCAATACTCTAATCTTTTGTATATGATTCAGGTAAGAAAAGCACTAGAGATTTACAAGAAAAAAGCTCTAGCATCAGGATTAATGAAGTTAGAACCAGGTGAGACAATACTAGATCACATGGATTATCTCAACATGCACTTACCATACAGCAATATGGGCAAAAAGGCTTTAGCATATTTGGTAAGACATGAATGGCGTCAACTTCCAAGATGGAAAAAAATAATCCAAGACATGAAAATGCCAGAACCGGTACCAAAAGATCCACGTGGAACGATTGAATCAGTATTAGGAGATGAAGAATTTATGGCAAAAGATCACGAATTTACAAAATTATTTACAAAGACAAGAGAATTCCAAGAAGTGTACGAAGCAAAACTTGCAAGCTCGTTAATTGCATCAAAGATGATTGGAAATCTATACACTGCATCACTGTATCTTGGATTTAGAAGCTGTCTTGAATTTGAGTATCAAAAGGGAATTGATTTGAATGGAAAACGTGTTGGATTTGGCTCATACGGAAGCGGAAGTAGTGCAATGGTGTTTAGTGGTACAATTCAACCTCAATACGAAGAAATTGTAAAAAATATGAATTTAGAGGCAGAACTTGCTCCAAGAAGGAAACTCACACTACAAGAATACGAAATACTACATGAAAATAAGCTCTCACCGGAAGAATCAATGCTTCACACGAAAAGAGAATTTGTCTTAGTTGATGTCAATACCACTGTTGAATCAAGAGGCGAAAGACGATACATATTCAATGAATAATGCAAGAAGAACCAAATCCAATTAAAGATTTTCTATTTGATTACCTAAAAAAATCAGAAAAAAAAATTCAAGAATTAATATCACAATCAAAATTTACTGAAATAATTGATGACGTTTTAGAAAATTGTTATGACAAAGTAATTTCAATTGGTGAAAAAGAAGAGGGTCTTGGAGTTTTGGCTACTGGATTATTACATTATCTCTTAACAAATGCATTAGTTTCTAGTCAAAGAAAAATAGAATGTGAAGGAATACAAATAGACATTGTCATACCAGATTTAAAAACACTTGAAATTGATCCAAAAAAAACTCTAATAATATGTATTCCAAAAACTATTGACAAAACTATCATAGAGCAAAAGCTGGAGCAATTGCAAAAAATCCAACCTGCTAAAGACAATATTTGGCTAGTAATTACAAAAAAACTAGATTTTCAAAACAAAACATATCTTGTTGAAAAGAAAAATGCATCATTTTCAAAAATAATTTACGATATTGCACAATTTGCAAATGTTCAAGGTCAAAGCAAATTCAAAATATTACGTATTTGAAAATTAATTCAACAGAGATTTAAAATCAATATTTTTTTTGAAAACACTATAAAGCGATGTATCGCTCATATCATCAATAAATGGGATTGAGCCCAATACTTGTATGTTCGTCAAATTTTCTAAATCTCGTTTTAGTTCTTTCACATTATAGCCATTAGTATCAAAATTATTAATCACAATACCCTTAACTGGAATTTTATATTTTTCACACATATTACAAGTCATTATGGTGTGATTGACAGTTCCAATTTTTGTCCTGGTGACAATAACTACAGGTAATTTCATATCTTTGATCAAATTTGTTACAAAGTAATCTTGGAGAATAGGAGTCATTATGCCGCCCATTCCTTCAACTAACATCAATGAGTGTAATTTTGATAATTTTTTGAACCTGTTTAAGATCAGTTTAATGTTTGGTTTTATTTTTAAATTTTTTAGTGCAGTATAAGGAGACGCAGCAATTGGAAAAAATTGTGGATTTAGCAACATTTCAGGATCATTTACTTGAGCCGCATTTGCTAAAATTTCAACATCTTCGGATTTGAATCCAGTTTTTTGTGCAGTTCCTGCAGCAAAAGGCTTCATTACTCCTATGTCAATTTTCATCTTTCGAAGAGTGACTGCAAGGCCAGCCGCGACATATGTTTTTCCCACATCAGTGTCAGTTCCTGTGATAAATATAGAATTCAACAATAATTCATGAGAATGTTTTATTGATTAATCTTTCATCTGCAGATGATATGAATTTCTTATTACTGATATTCTAGAAATACAATAAAAACAACAATAATTAGAGATCAGTTAACTAATTTTTGGTTTTAACCAACATTTTATTGTAAAGTATCATTTTTGTAGCAAAAATCATCTTATCCATGGGTATGTATCCTAGAGGAACTAACTATAATCATGCAAGAAAAAACACTGGCATTATTGAAACAAGACATCATTACATATTGGACAGACTTGGAAAAAGGAGATTTTGAAGATAAGAATTTCTTAAAGGAGCTTAATGCGTGTATTGGATATTACAACGAGTATAAACGTGGACAGGTAATAACAGCAACAGAAAAATGAAGACAGAAATATGTTTTGATTGTTATAGAATAATGGAAAAAAGAGAAGAGAGCAGCGAGTATAATTATAGAGTATTTTGGATTTGTGAATCATGTGGTAAGAAAAAATACGATGAACATGATCAATTAAAGATAAACTAGCACACCGTGTTATATTGTTGATTTCTTAATATACTTGGTTTAACATATAGTAGTTATGAAATATTGTCATGATTGTTTAACTCCAATTAATCGTAATTCATCAGAGGAGTACTGCAGTTTCTGTAAGAGGGACAGAGATAATAAAAAAATCATCAATCCTACGATATAATTTCTTTCTAAAAACATGATAAAAAACATAGTAGATTATTTCAAAAATTGTTTTATAGATCATTAAGAAACAGTATTTCAAGTATTTTACATCATAAAAGAAATATCTTGCAAATAGTTTAACCATATATTTAACTAGCGACAGTAATAATATATGAAAAATAGAAGTTTAGATAATGATGAAAATAAAGAATTTCATCATAGACCAACTATACGTGCAAGTAAAACAACCGGAGGGAATTTACCAAATGTGAAACTGTATGATAATGATGCATTAAATGAACAAAGAAACGAGAAACCATCAGAGCTATCAAAGCATATGAGCTTGATGTTTCCTTGGGATTTGTATACCAAGACTGTAGAATATTCAAACAAAAGTGGAATAACAGTTACGGACATAATGGTTGAAGCATTAAAGCAATATTTACTTGAAAAAACAACTCAAAATCATGAAATAAAAAAATTAAAAGATAAAGTAGCAGAGTTAGAAAAAGACCGCTCTGGAGGAGAACATGAATTTAACAATTTAGAGAAAACGATAAAAAAGATAGTTCAAGATGATTCCAAAATATAGATTTTGATTTCTCAAATTTACACAAAAAGATTTAGAAATAAAAGTAATCAAATTATGGTCACTACTTCAATCATCATTATCTTTAAAATTATGGTTTCCAATGACAATCACAATTGCAACCTTTTGTGCATTTCATTCTTTTACAGTCAGAACAAATTTTTTGTCTCCAAGATATAGCAGTATTCACAATTATACTGATACATTCAACCTAATTAAACACAGCATAGAATTTCAGAGACGCTTTGTACTATACTGCAAATATAATTTTGTAAATTTGTATATCCATCAAGAAAGATGGAAACAGTCATGAATAAAAGTTAAAGATTTTAGACAATTTTTTACATTTAGATTTTTTGTAGAATAATCAAAACAAATCTCAGTGACTAATTTGATGTAACAATATAGCCATTAATATCAAGTAAATTTCCACAAGATTGACATTCCCAATTAATGTTAGGATTTATTGGATCAGTACTTGCAATCTTTGATGCATTACATACTTTACATCGTATTGACATATCTTATTCCAATTAAAGTGCTGTCTCTTTTTTCCACACATTACATGCAGGACAGCGATTTGTTATTTTATCGCCTATTTTTTTTAAGAATACGTTACTACAATTTTCACAAGATCTCAAATCATTTAATGCGATCATAATTTTATTTCATTTCTCATATCTATATTTTATCTAGGAGCTATATATACTAGCACATAATTATCTATAGAATTTAATAAAATATATAATTATAAAAAAAATATATAGAAAATTCATGACTTTATATGTCCATGCAAACCTAACTAAGTATGTTAAAAAAAATAATGGCAAAACTAAAGTTTGGAACTTATAAGGCCAAAATACCTGATGATGTCAATACATCAAATCTATCTGAAAAAATAAATTCAGATCAGGAAGAAAATAAATGAAGTATAGTTGCAAAATTTGTAACTTTCACTGGGAAGGAACGGTAGATACTTTTGACAAGGTTCGTATTCATGAAAAAACCCATGAAAATGGGGTGTAACTTAATGATTATCGATTTACCACATATAGATATGCAATCATTACAGACACAATTTACAGGCGTTTTCGACAATATGAAAAAACAAGAGATTGAAAAACACTTTTGACCTATTTAATAGAACAAAGTAATTGTCTGCATGATGCCAAAGTAAAAATGGCTGGATTCAAAGATAGGTACGAATGTACACAATGTCATAAATTCATTATTGAGAACACAGAGAAGAAAACATCAAAATAAGATCAGTGAGTAATTTTATAAAATTAATCAGGCATTAATGTTGAAGGAGGCATTACATGCAACTAACATCTAGAATATATTCTAGATAAGTGTATTTAGTAATAATATGATACAGAGCAAATCAGAGAGACAAAAAAATAAAAATAACAAAACCAAGCCTGCAAACCTATTGAAAAAAGAATATTTGGAATCTTACGAGGAATTAAAAAAATCCATTAAAGAAAATCAAAAAATATAGAGAAAAACATTACGTTTTCATCAAACGATTTTTTGAAACATCAATAAACATATACAGATATTCTAATTTTACAACACTATATACTAGTTGAGACTTAGTAGTGTATGAATATAAAACTACCACTTTCATCTGAAAATTTAAAAATTATATCTGACACTAGTATTGAAAAAAATAAAATTGATTCAATAATAGAATATGGCGAGAGAAAGATCAAACAAATAACTAGAAGAATTTTAGAAAAGGAAGTAAAATTAGAATCAATGGAATCCCACTCAGATTACGAATACAATGATTTACTTAGAGAATACAATGAGGCAGAAAAAGAACACAAGATGGATTTGAAACTTTTTGTTGAATTGTTTGACAAATATAAAGTCACAATCAAATAATTTGGCAAATAGGTGTTTTTTCAATTTTCAATGAAAGTATTTGGACTTGTATGGTTACATGTATTCTTCACAGCAAAAGAATTAGGGTGATATGGTCAAACTACATGAAATCGCTTTTTATGAATTGACAATACTAGTCATAAGCCATTAAATTTTTTTCTTCAAGCAAACTATGAATTTGATGAACAGAGCGATGAATATCTTTTTCAAGTTTAGCACCAACACAGACTAGTTTACCTGATGCAAAAATTAGAATCACAGTTTTAGGATCTAGCATCCTATGTATTAATCCTGGAAACTGTTCTGGCTCATACATGCTCCTAGGAAGTGTCCTAGCTGCTTGTTCTAAATTGACTCTACCTCCAAGATTAATTGATGAGACAATATTTTGTATTGTAACTACAGCATCATTTTTAATTTTGATTTTACCCTTTCTCAATATCTCCACTACTTTAGATACTGCAGTTTCTGCTAATTCTTGTGATTTGGCACCAGTGCATACCATCTTTCCTGAGCTAAAAAGCAATGTGGCAGTTTTTGGATTTTTAAGTCTGAAAACAGCTCCTGGAAATTGTTCTGGATGATACTCTACATCTGGAAATTTTTTTGTTATATCTAAAAGATCTAATCTTTGGTCTATTGTTGCAGAAGCTACAACATTTACTATTGCAATTAAAGGTCTGGTTTGGGTCATTTTTATTGTTATTTCAGATTATAGATCTGTATCTTGATCTAATCTTAAACCCTTGTATCTATTTCTTATTGTAACCTCAGTTACACTTGCAGCTTCGGCAATATCACGTTGAGTCATATTTTCACCATTTTTAACACATGACAAATATAGTGCAGCTGCTGCAAGACCCATCGGATCCTTACCAGCTGATTCTTCATGTTCTTGAGCTATTTTGAGTACTTTAACTGCATAACGTTTTGTCTTTTCTGTAATTCCAAGCTTGCTTGCAATTCTTGCAACACATTGAATTGGATCAACTACAGGCATCTTTAGATCTAACTCTCGATGTAATAACCTATAACATCTTGCAATGTCTTTTTTCTTAATGTTACCTGCATCTGAAACATCTTTTAGTGTTCTAGGGGTTTCCGTATCTCTGCATGCAGCATAAAGCGCAGATGCAATTAATGCTGAAATTGAACGTCCTCTGACAAGACCTTTCTCTAATGCTTTTCTGTAAATGTATGCTGCCTTTTCAATTACAGCATCAGAAAGTGAAAGTTTGTCTTTTAGTCTGTTTAATTCACTTAATGCCTGTCTAAGATTTCTATCGGCAGATGCATGAACTTTACTTCGGCTGTCCCATGTTCTGAGCCTTTCAATGGTACTTTTCATAGCAGATGTAAGTGGTTTTCCAGACGAATCTCGGTTTATTGGATTAATGATTGTAGCAAGCCCTCTATCATGTATTGTAAGTGATGTGGGAGCACCTGTCCTAGTTGGATCCGTGCCTCCTTCTTTTGAAAATGATCTCCATTCTGGCCCAGAGTCTGATAATATTTCAGAAATAACATATCCACATTTTCCACAAAATCTTTCTCCTGTTACATTATCTGTTAACATACCATTTTTCCCACAACGTCCACAGATAGTATCTGTATTGATAATTTGTAAAACCAAAAATAAGATCAATATGGGTTAGTTTGTTTCCTATATGAACTGGCTTATTTCATAATTTCTCATGTAAATACTCAAAATCAAAGCGTCAAGTATTACAGAGCAGTTTATACCGTATTTTACAGCGATTTTCACATTACAAAAAATCTAGGGTTAAATTCAGATACAAATGAACTCACAGATCAGTGATTTTAAAAAAATAAAGGCAAGTTATTTGCATTTCCATAGATTTTGAAAAAATCTATAATCAGATAAAACTACCATATTCACTAAAACCCTACATTAATACACGTTCAATATGACAAGGAGTATGAAACAGAGTAATTGTACAAAATGCAAAGTCTGGATAAGTGAAAGACAAGACAAATACCACAACCACAATTGTGTAGATTGTTCAGAGAGTTTTTGGTCATTAGGATGAAAGGATTGTGTCATCTCTGTCATTCAAGTAATGTTGAAATAATAATAGATTCAGATAAAATTCCAATTTGTAAAATATGTAGAGAACGTCTTGGCTTGGTTTAGTACGATACGTTCCCAAGAAATTCATCAATTTTATAAAATATGTGACATAAAAAATTGTTAGTAGATACAACATCGTAAACTTTAAGTTCACACAAAATATGGAAAAATATGGGATTATTGAATAGTTTACGTAAGTATTGTATTATGAAAAAAGTTAGAGATAGCGCAAATGATTCTGAAAAAAAGAAATCAGATCAAGAATAGATGAAAAAAGAAACACATCAGTTTGTTCTTAAAGAAAACTATGAATAAAATCAAAAGTTTGATAAATCTAAAGATTAATTTTTAAGCATATGAAATAAGCGGATAAGTATAGAAAAAACATATTTGAATGGGACACAATAATTCTGAGTGAATTCTTTGTATACAATGTAAAAACACTAAAATTTCTTTCAGTAGACATAGTTTAATTATTAAGATCAATTAACACTACAAAGATCGTTTGAAAAAGAAGAGTTTTGTTTGGCATCCAAATACACAGATGAGAGAATGGGATTCATTTAATGAGATTATTAAGGCTAAAGGAATGTGGCTCACAGATTCTGATGGAAATAATCTTTTGGATGGAGTTGCATCAATGTGGTGTAATGTTTGGGGTCATTCTAAATCTGAATTAGTCAATGCAATTACAAAACAAAGCAAGAAACTCCAACACTCATCTATGTTTAATTTAACAAATGAGCCTGCAGAAAAATTGGCAGAGAGTCTGGTAAAAATATCACCTGGAATGCACAAAGTGTTTTATTCAGATAATGGTTCTTCTGCAATGGAAATTGCATTCAAGTTAGCATTGCAATATTGGAATAACATTGGAGATGGAAAGAAAACAAAGATTGCAACATTAGAAAACGGCTATCATGGGGATACATTTGGTGCAATGGCGGTAGGTTATGTTCCAGAATTTTTTGGTAAATTTAAAAAACAATTATTTCCAACAATACAAATTCCAGTACCAAACAAGTATAAAATTCCAAAGGGATACAATTATTTGGATTATCAGAATTTTTGCATAGATAAAATTGAAAAACAATTTTCTAAAGATGATAAAATTGCAGTATTTGTTATGGAGAGTGGAGCACAAGTTGCAGGAGGAGTAAACATATTTCCAAAAGGATTTCAAAGAAAGATAAGTAAACTATGTAAAAAATATAATGTGTTACTAGCATTAGATGAAATAGCTACAGGTTTTGGACGTTTAGGTTCCATGATACAATATACCGAACAAAAAAGCATTCCAGATATTGTAGCATATGGAAAAATGTTGACTGGTGGATATCTGACTATGGCTGCAACTTTGACAAGTAAAAAAATTTATGATTCATTTTTAGGTGAATTTAATGATTGTAAACATCTCTTTCATGGGCATACATTTACTGGAAATCCATTATCTGCTGCGGTTGCAAATGAAAATCTAAAACTATATCAAAAAAACAAGTTGATCAAAAAAATTCAAAAAACATCAAAAATTTTTGAAGAATATTATGACAAAATAACAGAGATAAAAACAGTGGGAGACGTCAGACACAAGGGAATGCTTATGGGAATAGAGCTAGTCAAAGATAAAAAGAAAAAAACACCAATCAATCCTAAAAAATCAATAAACAAAATTTTCTTTGAAGCAGGAAAAAAGCATGGAATTTATCTTCGTACGTTAGGTAATATTGTCATGCTTGTACCACCATTAGCAATATCTGAAGAAGAGTTAGATTTGCTACTAAATAGAACAATATCTACCATCAAATCAACACAAAATCAAATAGCATAGATGCTATCAATTACAAATCATGCTCGAGTATCCATTTTTAAGTCAAATTTACAGGATAATAGTAAATGGTGGGGTTTACAAAGTATGAATCATACGCATAAAAGATGATTTTCATGTCACTAATCTTTTTTAATGGAATTTTATGAAAAAATATCCTAAGTGATATGTTGGAATTTATTAAAGAATGTCAAGAAAAAGTATTTTCAGGGATTGGGATATCAAGTGATGATGCAAAAAAGCTTTTTAACATATCAGATGAAAACATCAAAGAATTAGCCAAAGCTGCAAATCAGATCACTAGAGATTTTAATGGAAATAAAGTAGATGTAGAACAATTAAACAATATTAAAAAAAATGCCTGTAGTGAAGATTGTTCATTTTGTGGTCAATCTGCATTTTTTGACACTGGAATTGAAACATATCAATTACCAACTGCAGAAGAAGTTGTGGTTAAAGCAAGTAAAGCAAAAAAAGAAGGAGCAGAATCATACTGTCTTGTTGCAGCATGGAGAGAACCATCTCCTAAAGATTTTGACAAAGTTTGTAATATCATTAGAGAAATTAACAATAGAGTAGGAATTAATGTAGAATGTAGTCTAGGATTTCTTACACCTGAACAAGCAAAAAAACTCAAAGAACTTAATGTGAAAAGATACAATCATAATTTAGAAACTTCAAAATCAAAATTTTCAGAGATTTGTACCACACACACCTATGAAGATAGATTAAAAACACTGCAAATTGCACGTGATGCAGGATTAGAACTGTGTACTGGTGGAATTATCGGATTAGGTGAAACAAGAAAACAAAGAATAGAATTAGCACTGGAATTAGCTGCACTCTATCCTGAAGAAGTCACCATAAACATACTGGTTCCGGTTCCTGGAACTCCATTAGAATTACAAACAAAAATAGCAAATTCAGAAATTGTGAGAATGTTTTCAGTGATCAGATTTCTGTTACCCGAATCCGTCATAAAAATTTCAGGCGGGAGAGAAACAAACCTTGATGATTCTGGTGAAGAGTTATTGCAAAGTGGGGCAAACGGCATAATCACATCAGGTTATCTCACAATGGGTGGAAACGACTCTGAAACAGATTTAAAAATGATAAAAAATATAGGACTAGAATCTTAAAGCAATAATATTTTTTACACCAGATAGAGAATCTAAAAATTGTAATTGTGTAATTCACGCAAGTTGACGTCATGAAAAAAGTAATGTGATAGTTCCCATAATTGGGAAATTAGAAATCTTAATTAACTAGAAAACAATTTTAACAACGTGATAAATAATCAACATACTAAATCAATAATAAAAATCTCAAATCATGTTTGCAATTATGACATACTCTTTGAGCCATATGTTCCAAAAAAGAACATAGATGTATTAGAAATTTCCATTGCACCTTTAAACAATTTTAATATTACATAGAATGTCAAGAAATGAATAAAAACCACATTACATTGTTTGATAATGATTCGGACACCGAATTATACAAACACCGAATTACCCTTGAGAGAATCAAAAATGAACTAATTAATTTTGGATTAACATCTAACCAAAGTAAGGTGTTTATGTATCTGGGCAAGTATGGCTCAAAGACAGCTTCTGAGATTGCAAAAGCACTCCAAATGCCTAGAACTGAGACATATCATCTCGTAAATTCACTACAAAACATGGGATTAGTAACTGCTGAACTGGCTCATCCTACAAAATATTCTGCAATGGAGATGAAACAAGCCATTGAAACCCTAGTAAAACAAGAACAACAAAGAATCAATCATTTGGCAGGTAAAGAAAAATCTCTTTCAGAATTGTGGAAACAAGTTCCATTTTTTGTAGTAGAGACTGACGAGTCAAAATCTGAAAAAATGCAGCTACTACACGGCATGGGTCCAATAACTAACAAAATCAAAGAAATGACGGATAGTAGCATAGAATCTTTCAAAATCTATGGAAGCATCACAGATGTATTGCGCTTTTACCATTCTGATGTGTTTGATTGGATTGAGGAATCTAAATCTGATCTGCAAATGGTTATTTCTCCATTATGCAAAATGCCTGAATTTATTTCTGAATTAGACCAGAAAAAAATCCGTGCGATAACATCTGATTCAGACAACAAATGCTTTATCATCAATGATGCAAAAGAAGTCATGATTTTTATGAGAAATGCAACCCATCCAACACGACAAACTTTTGCATGGTGGTCTGATTCTGAAACACTTGTGGATATGATGACTTCATTATTTGATCTATCTTGGGAAAGAGGGGATGTATTGTATTGAGTAAAGCAATATCACTACTTGAAACATTAAACCAAGAACTAGATTCAATAATTGAAAATATGTTGTAATGAAACAGCAAACAAAAGAGGCATCTTATGAATACATGTAACTACAAACACACTCCAACATATAAAATCACTTACAAGGGATCCAAAGGGTCCAAACATACTCATGAGTGGTTAGTTTGTAAGATATGTGTGGAAGAGAAATCATGTTTTGGCAATAATGATGACATTTTAAGAATAGTTCAAGTGAACGAAACAATTGTGCCAGATTTTTGATAATCATAGATTAATCGTCATATGCAATTTTATTACAATGGAATCTAAATTTATGGTTATAATACTTTAACATGTAATTTTTTCTTTCTTTGAAATTTCAATTTTTTTATAGATAATTCCAATTCTACAATGTTTCTTTGATCTTCTAATGTCCTTTCTATGCCGGTGTCTGAATCTATGATATTATGCATATTATTTTTTCTTTGAAATTTCAATTTTTTTATAGATAATTCCAATTCTACAATGTTTCTTTGATCTTCTAATGTCCTTTCTACACTGTTATCCAAATCTATTATTTCATATGTTATGAAGATTTAAGATTTGCCGTGAATCTTGAGCCTGGTTGTTTACTCATACATTTTGTAAGTATTGACATATCATTGTAAATTAGCAAAATACTAGTTAAAAAACAACAAAATAAGAAAAGAATTTACGCCTGATTAATTTCAATTTAAAATAGCAGGTCTTGAATCATAAACTAAGCTTTGTTGATTTGGAATTAGAACAGATAAAACAAAATAATCTTTATAGAAAATTAAGATATGGTAAATCAGATCATGCACATATTACAATTAATGGAAAAAAATTACTAAATCTTTGTTCAAATGATTATTTGGGCATGCCAATTACAAAAATAAAAATAAAACAAATGCAATCAAGCTCAAGACTAGTTTCAGGAAATGATGAATCATATAAAATATTAGAAGAAAGACTTGCAAAACATAAATCACAACAAACTAGCTTGATTTATCCTACAGGATATATGGCAAATTTAGGTTCAATTACAGCAATTGCAAAAAATGGAGATTTAATTTTAAGTGATGAATTAAATCATGCAAGTATAATTGAATCATGCAAGCTTGCAGGAGCAAAAGTTTCAGTTTACAAACATAATGACATGGATGATTTAAATAAAAAACTCAAACAAAAAAGTAAAAACAAATTTGTTATCACAGAAGGAGTATTTAGTATGGACGGAGATTTCTCAAAACTAAAAGAGATCACAGAAATTGTAGAAAAATCAAAAGCAATCACCATACTTGATGATGCACATGGAGATTTTGTTGTTGGGATAGATGGAAAAGGAACACCAAATTACTTTAATGTCACAAAAAAAATTGATTTGTACATTAGCAGTCTAAGTAAAGGCCTAGGATCATTTGGAGGATACGTGTCATCACAAAATAATGTAATAGACTTGTGCATAAACAAATCAAAATCTTTTATCTACACTTCAGCGCTGCCATCATTTTTAGTGGAATATTCATTGAAAAGATTTGAATCAAATAGAGAAAAACAAAGGAAAAAACTAGAAAGCAATACAAATCTACTTTCGAAAGGTTTGAGACAAATAGGCTATCAAATTGATTCAAAAACACACATAATTCCAATTATCGTGGGTAAAGAAAAAACAGCAATGAATTTTGGAGAATTTCTCTTTGAAAGAGGGATATTTGTCCAACCCATAAGATACCCAACTGTTCCTAAAAATAAAGCAAGATTAAGAATATCAGTTACTGCTTGGTTATCTAAGAAAGATATCAATATTACATTGGCTATTTTTGAGCAAGCTGCTAAAAAATTCAAAATATAAATTCAAAGATCAGTGTTCAAAATGTTATATTATAATTCATAACAAATTCAAAACAAGTAATTATAGACAAAAATTGGAAACAATAAAAGAATTAAACAAATGAATTAGTTAAAACAGAAAGATGTTCATACCAATAATAATTTAGGTGCTGATTTTTGGCTATTATATTTAGAATGTATAAACAGACACTATTCATTATCTGAACATATCAAAGCCACCAATAGATGGTGATCCAATAAAAACAGCAAATGCAACAATAATGCCTAAAACAATACCTACAATGACAAAACGCTTGTTCATATTACAAGCAATTCTAGCCTAGATAAAAACGAAATGTCTTTGTATCAGACAAGATTTGGAACAATCTTTTAAAAGAAAAATTTACACTTTAATTCATGGCAGATGTCACAATACTTGTAGCCATAATTGCCGGCCTAGGATCATTTGTTGCTCCATGCATACTTCCAATGATTCCAGCTTTTCTTGCATACATATCAGGTACTACAGTTACAGAACTTGGTTCTAAAAATGGATCTGTCATCTCAATTAATAGAGCAGGCATAATCCTAAATACAGTATTTTTTGTGCTAGGGTTTTCAGTAGTATTTTCGGCTTTGGGTGTTTTGATTAATAGTGTTCTATCTAGTGCAGCTGGGGACATATTACAAAGTCTAAACTATATTGGAGGAATAATCATCATATCATTTGGAGTATTTTTGTTATTATCAATAAAGATTAAATCTCTAAATGCCGAAAAGAAATTTTTTCCAAAAAGAAAAAAATCAAGTTATCCACTATCTTTTGTATTTGGTCTAGCTTTTGCCGCTGGATGGACTCCATGTGTAGGTCCTATACTTGGAACGATTCTAACTTTGGCTGCAACTACTCCATCAGTATCATTTCATTTGTTACTGGCATATTCTCTAGGATTGGGAATTCCATTTGTTTTAATGGGTGTATTTTTCTCAAGGGCTACAAGAGTAATTCGAGCAATGAGTAAGCATCTAAAATATTACAATTTGATATTAGGTGGATTTATCATAATTTTGGGAATTCTTGTATTTACAAATCAGCTTGCATACATTGCAAACTTTCCGCTGTTAAATGAGCTGGTATTGTTAGGATGATTATATGAAATCAGAAATAAAGACTCCATTAATTTTAGGAATAGCAATTATATCTGCAGTGATAGTACTCAGTCTATTTTTATCATCTCTGGAATCTCAAGTTTTAAAATCCAAAAACGAAGACAATCAAACAAATATTATAACTAGTGAAAATAAAATAAACAAATCAGAATTCAAAAAAGCTCCAAAATTAGTGGGAATATCAGAGTACATCAACACACTACCTGATGAATTACAAGAAAAAATTGATCAAAGCGTTGTATTATATGATATCTGGACTTATAGCTGTATCAACTGTATTCGTACTTTACCTTTTATTATATCATGGGATGAAAAGTATGCTGATGAAGGCTTGTTGATAATTGGTATTCATTCTCCAGAATTTGAATTTGAAAAAGATGTTACAAATGTAAAAAGTGCTGTAGCAAAATACGGCATAAAATATCCTGTGGTTCTTGATAATGAAAAGAAGACATGGAAAGCCTTTGAGAATAACTATTGGCCTCGTAAGTATATTGCAGATCACGAAGGATATATTAGATATGATCACATCGGGGAAGGAGGATATCAAGAGACTGAAAAAATAATTCAGAAATTACTCAAAGAAAGATCTGACTCGATTGGAATGAAAATGATACTAGATGAAGAACTAGTACAAATAAAAGAATTCGAGCATTCTTGGATTAGAACACCTGAATTATATTTTGGGTATAATTTTGCCACTGGAAGAAATCAACTTGGAAGTCCAGAGGGATTCAAACCAAATCAAGATGTTACATATTCTATCCCAGAATCGACGCAACTCCATTACTTCTATCTTGATGGAACATGGAAGAATTTGGAAGGAAGTATGAAGTTAGTTTCTGATTCAGGCTCCATTATTCTCCCATACAGTGGAAAAGAGGTCAATATTGTAACTGCTGGCGAAGCTAATCTAAGAATTAACATTGATGGCATGACTATTGATCCTTCAATATATGGAAAAGATGTAGGAGTTAATGGACAAGTACACGTACATGAACCAAGATTGTATAACATTATCCAGACAGATACGCCTGAAGAACATACTCTAGAAATAGTTGTAGAAACTCCAGGATTTCAAATATACACATTTACCTTTGGCTAACATGTAACCAAACCCCCATGTTACTATAGTTACACATGTGCTAGTGACAAATTCATTTAAAACAAAATTTCACAGCATTAATGAGGAAATAAAGATTTGATAAGTAACTCGTGGAATAAAGCAGAAGGCGAAAGTATTTCTCAAAGAGTAATGAGCAGAGTAAAGCCAGACATTCCATTAAAAACAAGAATTGAAGAGGCGCAAAGAAAATTACAATTTCAGATTAGCAAATTAGAAGGAATTACAGAGAAGTTACAAATAAAACATGACGGAATTTTTGAAAAGGTGGTTAATGCTCAAAAGTCACATAATAATGCATATGCTCAAGCATATGCAAACGAACTTGTTCAAGTCAGAAAGATGAAAAATATGGTAAGCGGAGCAAAACTCTCAATGGAACAAATTCAATTAAGACTCAATACAGTATCAGAACTGGGTGATGTTGTAGTAACGCTTAGTCCATGCATGTCAATAATCAAGGGATTAAGTCCATCACTTAGTGGAATAATGCCAGAAGCAACATCATCTATGCAAGATTTATCACAAATACTAGGAGACGTAATGATGGGATCTTCAATTGAAGGAAGTGATTTAATGAACACAGGAAGTGTTACCAGTGCAGACACACTAGCAATTCTTGAAGAAGCACATTCAGTAATTGCAGGACAAACAAAATCATCAATACCAGATATTCCAGACAATCTAAAACATGAAATTATTCAGAGAAGAACATCAGATCTTTTAATCTGATCAAGAACTAGTATTATTTTATTTTCTTTTTACTTTTTTGAATTAAAATTTTTTTAATTCTAGATATTGTAGGATAGCTGTATCCTCTACGTCGATAATTGGCAATCATCATTTTCCAATTCTTTAATCTCCATTGAGCTTGTTCAGATGTAACAGAATGAACTTCTTTTTGAATAATGCTTTTTCTTCCAACTTTTAGTGTTCCAGCATCTTTTGCAGACCATCGATTTTTGGCAAATTTTAGACCAGATAAAATATCATAAAGTGGCATTTCTTTAAAATACTCTCGTAGTTTTTTTAATTCAATTTCAGTAGGCTGTTGTGATATTTGTAACTCAATTACAGGTTTTTGCATGAAATAAGTAGTAACTAATAGTTTAAGAAATTCTTGCTGAATCAGATTTAACTAAAACAGAAAATAAATGAAAAGTAATCAATATTGAAAGGAATTAACAATTAAAGAATGCTAAGGTAGAATCTTTACAAATTGTATTATATATCGCAAATCCAAAAATCAGTGCGCCAAATGCGGCTAACGGAATGATAATGAAAATTTTTGTCTTTAGACCCATGTTATAGATTAAACATGAACATATAAAATCGTCACAGATCAATCAACTATGATGGTAAATGTTCCTTTAGTTTGTGGATTTTGTAGTAATAAGATCATCTCTCTTGGAATGAGATCAGATGATTTATCGCATTTTACAGCCAGTGTTCTAGGACATACAAAGTTACTCTTTCTAATTACTATATCTGCCATATGAGTTAGAAGAAGATTCTCATGGCCTTTACCCTCAACATTGAATTCATGTTTACCTACTTTGATTGAAAATAATACTTTTGAATTTGGATTTTGTAATTTTTTTTTTAATAAGGACGGTAAATCAGCACAGCTGGCCGAGGCGTTAACTCCAACAATACAATCACCACTTGTAGTAAGATGAGACTCTTTTGTAATTTCAATTGTTTTCTGATGATTTGATCTAATATTTTCATGACCAGAAAATTGAATTTCAAATCTCACGGCAGTATAAATAGCCAGACTCAAATTAAACTTTCTTGGATTTTTTGCGTTGTATTAAGAAAACTTTATTCTATTGAAATGAAACACTAGATTAAAGCACAATTTTTATGGAAAAAGCACATCATCTATTTAATTTAATCAGAAAATAAAAATGACGTTTGTTAAAATACCATAATCTGCGATATTACTTGAAGATTGAGCCTGATCTCTTATTATGCATAAATTTTAGTAAAGACAAGTAACGCTTTAATTAAACTTTCAAAGCAATGAAATCAAATGCTTCCTGCACAACAAGGTTATGATAGAGCAATCACGGTGTTTTCACCAGATGGCAGACTTTACCAAGTAGAATATGCCATTGAAACTGTAAGAAGAGGAACGATTGCAGTTGGAATAAAAACCAAAGAAGGGATTGTAATTGCAGTCGAAGAAAAACCAAGAAAATTACAGATAACAGATATTGCTCAAAAAATATTTCAAATTGATGATCATGTAGGAGTAGCTGCTGCAGGATACATTCCAGATGCTAGAAGTCAAGTAGATAATGCAAGATTCTTTTCTCAAAGTAATAGGATGATTTATGATGAAGCAGTGGAAGTTGAAACAATTGCAAAACATTTAGCTGATCAATGTCAACAGTTTACACAATATGCAGGAGTAAGACCTTTTGGAGTTGCATTAATTTTAGGTGGAGTGGTTAACAATAATGCTCAGCTTTACCTAACAGATCCAAGTGGAACATACATTTCATATGATGCAATTGCAATTGGTTCAGGTTCAGATCAAGTAACTGATTTTCTAGAGAAAACATACAAGAAGGAATTATCTCTAGATGATGCATCAACATTAGCATCTGCAGCAATCTATCTATCAAGTGAAGATAAAGAAGGAACAAGTCACATCAGAATGGCACAAATCAAATCAAAAACAGGTTTATTTGAATTAGTATCAGATGACCAGATAGCAAAATATGCAAAAACAGCTAAAGAAAAATATCCTCATGAAAAGAAATAGCAATTTACAACTAAATATGTGATTAAATTACTTTGAAAATATCTGTTGCAATTCCAGAATCAGCATTATCTGATGAATCCTTAAAACTTGATAAGACTAGAAAGATATCAGTTCTCGCTAGAGCTTGTGCAATTTTTAAAATAGATACAATCTATGTATATCAAGAAGGAAACTACAAAGAAGATGGAAATTTAATTGTAACTATTTTAAAATATTTAGAAACACCCCAATTTTTACGAAGAAGACTTTTTCCAAAAATGAATGAATTGAAATTTGCAGGTGTTTTACTGCCATTGAAAATTCCTAGTCACTCAACGCCAGCAAATCCTAAAAAAATAAACGCCGGAGATGTAAGAGAAGGAGTTGTAGTAAGTATCAAAGGCAAACGATTTGTAGATGTTGGAATCAATGAGTTGTTACCATTTTTTGGAAAAGAAAATGTAGGTAAAAGAGTAACTGTTCAGTTTAAAACAGGATACCCCGATTTTTCAGTTAAAGAAATTCAGAGGAGTGAAGCTCCAATGTATTGGGGATTTGCAGTAAAAGAGAGAGCGAGTCTATTTTCATTATTAACTGAATGGCAAGGAAATACAATCATCACATCAAAGAAAGGAAAGACAGCCACAAAAGAACAGCTAATGAAATATCTAGATTCAAATATTCCAATTTTGGTAGTTTTTGGTTCACCCGAAAAAGGAGTACATGAAATACTAGGCGGTAAAATGAAAAATGTTCAAAATGCTAAAACATTAAACTTCTTTCCAAATCAAGCAACTGAAACAGTACGTTTGGAAGAAGCAATTCTAGGAACATTATCAATAATTAATTCACATAAAATAGGTTAAAACAAAAACATGGCTGAAAAACGAAATTTCTTAATTTTAGCAATTGGGTTAGGTATCATAGGAATAATCATTGGTGGAATAACTATTTGGAATTTTGCAAATAATTTGATAGGATCTTGATCATAATTGAAATAGTTCGTTAACCTAACAATTTTAGGAGGTTAACCATATCTCACATGGTTTATTAGACGGTTGAAGACGATTTCGATTTATCCATGGGACATAGAAAATATGCTCAACCACGTAGAGGCAGTGCTGCATACTATCCAAGAGGACGTGCCAAAAGCATGGAAGCAAGAATCAGAACATGGCCAAAAAATAATTCAGATGAGCCAAAAATTTTAGCACATTGCGGGTTCAAGGCAGGGTGTGTACAAATAGTAACCATAGATGATCGTGAAAAGACTCCAAATGCAGGAAAACAACTAGTTAGTCTTGGAACAGTTTTAGTTACTCCACCAGTTTCAATATTAGGAATTAGAGGTTATTCAAAAGATCATTATGGATTACATGCCGAATTTGATGTATATGCAAGTGAATTTCCAAAAAGCATCTCAAAAGAAATTAATTTAAAAAACAAAGAGGGCGCAATTGAAAACGCAGAAAAAATACTTGGTAGAGTCAAAGAAATTTTTGCAATAGTTGCAGTATCACCACGCGCTGCAGGATTAGAGCAGAAAAAACCGTACATCTTTGAAGCATTAGTTAGCGGTGGAGATGTAAAAAAACAATTTGCCCATGTTAAAGAACTATTAGGAAAAGAAATTAAAATTGATCAAATTTTTGAAACAGGTGCAACTATAGATGTTGCAGCAATTACAAAAGGCAAGGGATGGCAAGGAGTCATACAAAGATTCGGAGTCAAGAAAAAACAACATAAATCAAGAAAAACAGTAAGAGAAGTTGCTTCACTAGGTCCAATTTCACCATCAAACGTCATGTATTCAGTTCCAAGAGCAGGACAAATGGGATTCCATCAAAGAACAGAATACGATAAAAGAATTATGATGATGGGCAATACAGAAAATAATCAGATAAAAATAAACCCAGATGGCGGATACAAACATTTTGGTTTAGTAAAAGGAGATTTCATTATTCTAAAAGGCTCAGTTCCAGGAACATATAGAAGATTAATCAAACTAAGAAGCCAAATTAGAAACATACCAGTAAAAATTACCAAACCAAATATTTTAGAGGTAGTAATATAATGAAAACACCGACACTAACAATAACAGGAACTAAAGATGGTGAAGTAGAATTGCCACTAATATTTTCAACTCCATTTAGAGCAGAACTAATTCACAAAGCATTCACAAATCTAACTTCACACAAATTCCAACCACAGGGAAGACACCCAACTGCAGGCATGGATGTAGTAGCAAGATCAAATGATCCACCAACAGGACAGCATACAGCACGTATTGCAAAAATGAAAGGTGGCGGTGGTGGAAGACAGGGTCAAGCTGGTGGTGTCGCATCAGTAAGGGGCGGAAGACAAGCTCATCCTCCAATTGTAGATAAAGTAATTTTCAAGAAATTAAATAAAAAAGAAAACAAATTAGCATTATGCTCTGCAATAGCTGCAACAGCATCAAAAGATTTGATACAATCAAGAGGTCACAAAGTAGAAGACATCAAGTCATTTCCAATCATAGTATCAAATGAGATAGAATCTATTTCAAAAGCAAGTCAAATTTCTAAAGTTTTAGAAGATCTGAAATTGATGAAAGATGTAGAAAGGCTACAAGATAGAAAACCACGTACTGGAAAGGCTTCACTTAGAGGAAGAAGTAAAAAAGTTGGAAAGAGCGTATTGTTTGTAACAAAAGATTCATCAAAAATAAGTAAAGCATGTGGTACACTGCCAGGAGTAGAAGTAAGAGCAGTGAAAGACTTGAGTGTATTAGATCTGGCACCAGGGTCAGATCCCATTAGATTAACAGTTTATTCAAAAGCAGCAATAGAAGAAATTGCAAAAATAAAATCAACACATCTAGAATTAATGGTGAAAACACGATGAATGTAGATCAAGCAAGTAAAATCATTTTGAAACCATATATCACTGAAAAAACATTTGCTATGATTGAAAATGAAAGTAAGATTTGTTTTATTGTAGATAAAACAGCAAGTAAACCACAGATAATAGAAGCTGTAGATGCATTATACAATCAAAAAGCCACCAATGTAAACACAGCAAGAACAATTTATGGTAAGAAAGCATTTGTCCAGTTTGAAACTACAGAAAAAGCCAGAGATTTAGCCACAAAGATAGGAATGCTATAATATGGACAATGAAATTTCATCAATACTAACAGAGGAAAAATAAGATGGTCAAAGAATTTCTATATCGTGGATTGCCAAAAGAGGAGCTAGACAACATGTCATTAGAGAAATTATTCCAAATATTCAATTCAAGACAAAGACGATCACTTACACGAGGAATTACAGATGATAAAAGAAAGTTGATAGAAGAAATAAAATCTGCAAAAGCAGGAAAAATAAAAAATCCCATAAAGACTCATTCTAGAGATTTAATTATTCTACCATACATGGTAGGTGTTACAGTAAATGTTTTCTCGGGAAAAGAATTCACTCCAGTTCTAATAAAAACTGAAATGATTGGTCACTATCTGGGCGAATATGTAATTACAAACAAAAGAGTCTCACATGGTGCACCAGGTGTCGGAGCATCAAGATCTAGCCTCTATGTACCATTAAAGTGATTGTTATGGGTAGATTCAAATACGCATTTCAAAATTTTGATGCAACAAAACATGTACGTTCTTCATTAAGAGAAAAAGATATTTCACACAAACATGCTCGTGAAGTAGCTGTTGCAAAAAAGGGGCTTTCAATTGAAAGAGCACGAGATTACTTACAAGCAGTAATTCACAAAGAAAGAGCAATTGCATTTAGAAGATTCAACAATCAAGTTGGACACAGATCGGATCCGGGAATGATGTCAGGACGATATCCACAAAAAACAGTCAAAGAATTCATCAAGGTACTAGACAACTTGGAATCAAACGCAGAATACAAAGGAATGGATTTAGATAGATTAAGAATTGTAAACGCTACAGTGCACAAAGGAGTTATTGTAAAAAGATTTATTCCAAGAGCAATGGGAAGTGCTACTCCAAAAAATAATGTATTGACACATGTAGAATTGGTGGCACAGGAGATATAACATGTCAGCAGTAAAAAATGTAATCAAAGATAATTACAACATGATGCTTCTCAAAGATTACTTAAGAATTGCAATTAAAGATGCAGGGTTTTCACATGCGGAGATTTCAAAAACACCTATGGGAACAAGAGTTGCACTTCATGTAACACGACCAGGCATCGTCATTGGAAGAAAAGGTTCTGGAATTAGAGAATTAACAGATAAACTTGCAACAGATTTTAAATTAAAAAATCCACAGATATCAGTAGTAGAAATTGAGAAACCAGAACTGTCACCAAGTGTAATGTGCAATAGAATGGCATCACACTTAGAACGCGGTACAGCGTTTAGAAGAGCTACCATGTGGACATTAAAACAAATTATGGAAAATGGTGCAATGGGGGTTCAAATAACAATTTCAGGAAAATTACGAGGGGATCGTTCTGCATTTGAAAAACACACTGCAGGAATTCTACCAAGAGCAGGACATCATGCAGAAGTAATAGTAGATGAAGATATTGCACATGTAAAAACTGCAATGGGATTAATTGGAATTAGAATAAGAATTGCAAGAAATGAAAAGTTCATTCCAGAATTTGAATTAAGAACTCAAAAGACAAAGAAAGCAAAACAAATCAAAGATATAGACACTGGAAAGATGAGAGATGAAACAGAAGGAGAACGTAAAGCAAGAACAGAGTCTGAACAAATTGTACTGGAAGAAGAAAAAATGAAAGAACTTGAAACACTGGAAGAAGAAGAGGCGAAATTATTGTAATGACACGATTAAGTATGAAAACAATAAGAGAATTAAATGAAAAAGATCTTAAAAGTAAAATTCAAGAAACACGAAGTGAGCTTGCAAAATTAAGAGTGGATGGTTCAAAAGGCACATTAAGAAAAGAAAGTGGAAAGCTAAAACCTCTCAGACATGATATTGCAAGAATGATGACCAGATTAAATGAGATGAAGACAAAATGATCACTACAGAGAACATCACATCGCATGAATTAATCGGATTACGCACAGAAATTGTAGAATCATCAAATACACAAATCATAGGATTAAATGGAACAATAATAGATGAAACAAAATCAATGTTCACCATCAACACTGCAAATGGAACAAAAATGATTGCAAAATCAAATAACAGTTGGAAATTCTTAATCGATAACAAAGGCATTGTTTTAAACGGTTCCAAAATTGCAAAAAGATCATTTGACAGAATAGGAGTAAAGGCATGACACTAAACATTGGATTGAAAGTAAAAGCACCAAGTAGAGAATGTACAGATGCACATTGTCCATTTCATGGTAAATTATCAGTACGAGGAAAATTGTTTGATGGTAAAGTTACAAGCAACAAAGCAAAGCAAACAATTACACTACAAAAAGAATCACCAATATACTATATGAAATTCAAAAGATATGCAAGAAGTAAAAATACAATTCATGCTCATGTACCTGAATGTATAGATGTTGAAACCGGTGATCATGTATTGACTGCAGAATGCAGGCCAATATCAAAATCAGTATCATATGTTGTTGTGGAGGTTAAAGTCTAATGGCAAAACAAGCCGGAAAAGGTGTAGCAGAATTCCGTCCTTATGTAACAAGAGCAATTCCTATTGGTGCACGAGTAGTATGTGCAGATAATACAGGTGCAAAAATTTTAGAAATAGTAATGGTACAAAGACACAAAACAAGACATGCACAGTTAGCAGCTGCCGCAGTTGGAGATTTTTGTAATGTAGTTGTGAAAAAAGGTCCTGCTGAATTAAGAAAACAGGTGTATGGTGCAGTAATAATTAGACAAAAATATGCAGTTCGCAGATTAAACGGTGTAAGAGTATGCTTTGAAGACAATGCAGCAGTTTTGATAACTCCAGAAGGAGAAGTAAAAGGAACTGACATTAAAGGACCAGTTGCAGCAGAAGCTTCAGAAAAATGGCCAAGAGTAGCTAATTTGGCATCAATGGTGGTATAAAATGAAACCAACAAAATCACGCAATAATTTGATTTACAATGCAACGTTCCATACAAGAAGTAAACAATTAGGCAGTCAATTATCAGAAGATCTTCGTAAAAAATATGGTAAGAAAAGTGTGAGAGTTATCGAAGGAGATAGCATAAAAATTGTAAGAGGTGAATTCAAAGGAGTGGACGGCAAAATATCAAAAGTATCAACAAAGAAAAGCAGTGTTGCAGTAGAAGGAGTAAAAAAAGAAAAGACGAAAGGCGATAAATTTGATGTGTATATTCATACCTCAAATCTTCTAGTTACAGGCTTGAATACAGAGGATAAATGGCGAATTGCAAAACTTGAAGGAAAAAAACCAAGTGAAAAACCAAAAGAAGCCATAGAAAAAACAACAAAGAAAGAAAATACAACTAAAGAAACAAAAATAACAAAGACTCAAAAAAAGGAAGTTGAAAAATAATGGTAAGCATATCTGGAAGTAAAAAACTCAAAAGACAAATGGCCCCGCAATTTTGGGGAATTGGAAGAAAATACAAAAGATTTGTGATTACAGTTAGGCCAGGTCCACATAAAAAAGAGTATTCTGTACCAACTGCCGTATTTCTTAGAGATGTGTTGAAAATTGTAACTACATTAAGAGAAGCAAAAGCTGCAATCTATACAGGTAAAGTCAAAATTGACGGAGTTGTCAGAAAGTCACTTCACCATGCAATTGGATTGATGGATGTTGTAGAATTAGAAAATGTTCCAGAAATATATCGTCTAGTCCCAATGGAAGGAAAATTACTAAAACCGTTACAAATTAAAGAATCAGAGAAAGCAAAAAAATTAGTTAGAGTTACAAGTAAAACAACTATCAGCAAAGGTAAAATGCAAATAGGATTTCATGATGGTCGTTCAACAATTTCAGATACTAAAGTAAATGTTGGAGATACATGCTTAATACAAATTCCAGATCAAAAAATTCTTGAAGTTATAAAATTAGCAAAGGACTCACAAGTTTTGGTAACCCGTGGAATTAACGCAGGACAAATAGGTAAAATTGAATCAATAGAAGAGGGAACTTTTATTCTACCTAGACGAGCAGTTTTAATTTTAGGAGAGAGAAAAATTGAAATTCCAACAGACATCATTATGGCGATAGGAAAAAAGGAGCCTATAATTCAAATAAAGTGATCATATGTCTCAATTAATACAATCCCCAATGAAAAAAATATCTTTAGAGAAAGTTGTTCTAAATATGGGACTAGGAAAATCAGGAGATATCATACAAGTAGCAAAAAAAGCACTAGATCATATTTCAGGTAAAAAATCATGTGCACGTGATGCAAAAGAAACACAAAGAGAATGGGGGGTAAGACAAGGAGAACCAATAGGTGTTGCAGTTACAATTAGAGGAAAAGATGCACGAGAGTTACTCAAACGATTACTTGAGTCAAAGGGAAATCAGATCAACGGAAAATCTTTTGATAATTTTGGTAATTTTTCATTTGGAATTAAAGAACACATAGATATTCCTGGTGTAAAATATGACCCACAAGTTGGAATCTTGGGTCTTGGAATTTCGGTAACACTAACTAGACCAGGATATGGAATTAGAAAAAGAAGTAAACATAAAGCAAGTGTTGGAAAATCACATACGATAAAAAACCAAGAAGCAAAGGATTATCTAGCTAGGGAATTTGGAGTGACGATAGTATAATGGCAAAAGATAGATCATATGAAGCCACAGGAAGAAAGAAGCATGATTTTGGTAGAGGCTCCAAATGGTGTAAAAGATGTGGCGACTATACAGCTGTAATTCAAAAATATGATCTAATGATTTGTAGACGATGTTTCAGAGAAGTAGCAACCTCATTAGGGTTTAGGAAAAATATGTGATAAGCATGCCGGCACAAAATGTTTTAGCAAATCTATTTGTAACATTATATAATAATGAAGCCAGAAGAAAAAGTGAGTGTATTATTCTTCCAACTTCAAAATTAGGTATTGAGGTTCTAAAAACACTTCAAAAAGATGGATACATTGGAGAATTTGAACACATAGACGATAAAAGAGGTGGGAAATTTAAAATAAGATTATTAGCAAAAATTACAAAATGTGGTGCAATTTCACCAAGATTTAAAGTAAAAAATGAAGAGTATAATGATTGGGAGCAGCAATATCTGCCAGCATATAACCGTGGAATGTTACTAGTAACAACAAACCAAGGTGTTATGTCACATCATGAAGCTGTAAACAAAGGGTTGGGAGGATTTTTGATAGGATATGTCTACTGAGCAAATTGAAAAATTCCAAGAGATAGTGGAAATTCCTAAAGGAGTAAATGTCACATTAAAAAAACGTATGCTGCATTTTCAAGGCCCATTAGGCAAAACATACAAAAATTTCAGATACATACCAGTCAACATAGAAGTCAAAGATGGAAAAATAATACTCAAATCACAAGGTTATAGAAAAAGAGACTATTCAATACTACACACCGCAAGATCAATTATCAGAAATATTTGTGAAGGTCTAATTACAGGATATACAATTAAAATGAAAATAGTATTTGCACACTTTCCAATTACTGTAAAGGTTCAAGACAAGACTATTTTAATTGAAAATTTTCAAGGCGAGAGATCAGCAAGAGTTACAAGAATCATTGGAAATACCAAAGTAGTTCCAAAAGGTGAGGATGTGATTTTAACAGGTGAAGTTTGGAATGACATCACACAAACTGCAGCAAATATAGAACTACGTAGTAAAGTAAAAGATAAAGATCATAGAGTTTTCCTAGATGGAGTCTATGCCTATGAAAAGAAAAAAGGAATAGAAAAATAACACATTTTTAATTTTTGATCATATCACATGACACTTGATTCTGAGTTTTTAAAACAAACATCATCGCTTATTGAACAAACATTGGAATTATACAAGAGTGTTGGTGCATCCCCAAGAGTAGGTCAGTTATGGAATTGTCAAAACGTTGGTGATTTTCTTTGTGGTTTTTTTGTAGGTGAAATGGTTGGTTCTGCATTAAGTGCATTTCAGATTGTTCACAAACGTGAACCAACTGCAGATGAGCATATGGAAATAATTGAACTGGTGGAAAGTTATTCCAAAGAGATCAAAGAATTCTTTGCTAAATTCAACTAACAACATTCAAAGCTAGTCTAAATCTAACAGGCGCAAGGATTAAATCGCTTTTATTAAGGTACAAACTTGTGCCTCCCTAGCTCAGCGTGGTAGAGCATCCGACTGTTAATCGGATGGTCATCAGTTCAAGTCTGATGGGAGGCGCTCTTTATTTCTAATCTCGAATTTTGAAATACAAACTTCCAAGTATAAAGTTTAGATAGGATATTCTGAAAAGAATATTTCTTAATTCGAATTTAGAAATATTGATCGATTGAAACAATTTAGTTTACTCTATTAGACTGGATAGATCTAATAGATGATCGCATATTAACAATAATGCAGGAGGGTTACATTGGTCAGAACTAGAAGGACCAACAGATATTGTGTAGATTGTGGGTCAAGATTAGTGTATTACCCTAGACTATCAAATCCAAAAGCGCCAAACGAACACAGAGTTTTAGTCTATGCATGTCCAGATTGTACAGAAGACTTTGAAAAACCAAAGATGTTTTCAATTAGACGAAATCAGGTAGACGACCCGCTTGAAACTGTTGAAATAGAGATAACTCAAAATCAGAAAAAAACAAATTAAAAAAGAATGAATTTTATGGGTTTACTAACCAAATAGAGATCAAAATGGAACAGGTGAAATCCAGAAGTAATATGTGGTATCTTTTACCAATATTTGTAGGATTGATTGGGGGAATCATAGCGTATTTGGTTTTAAGACATGATGATCCAAAGAAAGCAAAAAAATGTTTGTACGTAGGTATTGCGTTAGCCATAGTTGGAATTGTCATCAATGTTTTGATTGTGACGCAGATTCCAAATCTAGCACCAGATTTCAACGTAAATGTCTAAAAATGAGGTTCAAAATAGGTTGCAAACAGGCATGGTTTTAGATTATTTCTTAATTCGAATTTAGAAATATTTGAAATTAACAGTATTAGGTATACATAAAATTTAGAATCATATAGACCTGAAAAGAACACATCAATATGACTAGTTCCAAAATGAAAGATGATGTAGAAAGATGGTTAATACATGAGAGTCATTCATTTGAATCAGTTAAAAATCCTGAAAGTATTTTCCAAATCCTAGTAAAACATGCAGGACCATATGGAATTCCTGTTGAAATATTTGAACCAAAATCACAGCCAGGAGTTATTGTAATAGGTGCCAAAGTAATAATGAAAAATAATCAAATTGCAAGATATTTGGGATTCAATGACGAAGAAAAAGCCAAGTTTGAGAGAAAAACAGTCGATTTTTGTAATTCAATACAAGCAATCAATCGAATAATTACAGAAGATGGCAAGAAAAAGGTAGGGGTTTTTGTAGTATTAGATGCCAAAGAAAACATTAACCAACAGACGGTTTTTGATGCAATTGACAGAGTATCTGAAATGCATGAAAAAACTGCACGTTTTTTGATGAAGACATTCTAAATGGATAATTTATTGATTCCACAATGATTCATAGTTTTTTGAAAATTAGGCATAAAAGCTAATCCCCCCATTAATTTTCTGCTAGATAGGCACAATGTCATATTATCAAAACCATTCATTTTTTGAGGGGGTTTAGCACTTGTGCCTACCTAGGAAAAGCAATCACAAAACCACCTAGATGCCACAGCTAAACATGTTGGGTGTTTTTTATCTAGGCATAAAAGCTAAGCCCCTCCAGAATAAAGAAAAAATAGAGAAAAAGAATCATTTTGTGGATTTTGAATTTATCAGGTAGATTTTTAGAAAATATAGTGCTAAACAAATCCAGTATTTTTCCCATTTTACGCTTCAACTATATACCAAATTTTTCCAGATCAACATAATGGCGCAAATTGGCATAGTAATTGTGATTGGAGCAATTGTAATTTCAATGGCAGCTGCAATGTATATGTACGCCCAATATCAGACAAACTTTATCACGGTAAAAACAGGCGAACCAGTAGTTCTAGGTCCTGTAGAGTATACAATAACATTTGATGGAACCCACAAAGGAAACAAAGAAACAATGCCTGTAAATACATTTGTGAAAATAAGGATAATTGCAAAAAATATCAGCGAAGAAAAAACCAGGATTTCAGGAGGTCAATTTTATCTAATTGATGAAAAACAACAAAAATATCAGCCAGTATATGGCGGATTTTCTACAGAAGATCTGTTGGATGACTGGTTAGAGCCAAACAAGCCAGTAATGTGGGCTACGCAGTTTGATGTTCCATATGATGAGACAAAGCAATACAATATAGTAATTCGTCCATCAAAACAACAATCATCTACGGATACTGCATTAATTTGTATTACTAATTGTTGATCGCAAAAAAATTATTGTCAAATTTTACTAGCAATGAGGCAATTATGTGTGACTTTACCCATATAACCACGATGACAAAAGTAAACTAGGCATGGCAACATCCAAAGCCAAAAGAGCAGAAGCAGCTAGAAAGGCCGCACGTACAAGAAAAAGAAATGCGGCAAAAAAAGCAGCAGACGCAGCTAAAATGGCAGCGAGAAGAAAACGAAGTAGAGCTGCAAAAAAAGCAGCGGCAACTCGTAAGAGACCAAGTAGAAGAGCAGCTCCAAAAAGAAAAGCAGCAAAAAGACGAGCAGCTCCAAAAAGAAAAGCAGCAAAAAGACGAAGACGTTAAGCTGCTTTCATCCTTTTTTCCATTTTATTTTACTAACATAATGAAATCTTTCTAAATTCGAATTAAGAAATATTAAGTACTTTAGTTATCATTTATTTTTAATTCAGGCATAACAAAAACACGCTCTGGTTTTATTTTAAGAATAATTCTTTTCTCATTTTCTCGTTTAAATGGATAATGTTTTTGTCCCATGTATTGCTGAGTTAACTTGTCTGCATGGATATAATCATAATCTGAGATTATTTCTTCTACAATTCCTTGAATCATAGTCATATCAAGTGGATTATCAATGGATACTACAGAAACTGCAACACGAGGATCACGTAAGATGTTTTTATGCTTAATTCTGCCTTCTGCAGTATTTACTAAGACATAACCAGAATCATAGTTGGCCCATACAGGTGAAAGTTGCGGAGCGCCATTCTTCATTAGAGTCGCAATAAAAACAATATTTTTTTGCTGAAATAATTTTATTGTTTTTTCTTCCAACATTCACCACATTTTCAAATATTCTTTGCCTGAAGCCATTTGCAATGCTTTTGATTGACTATTTTGCATATTATTGAGATTAGCCAGATTTAATCGATCCATGTTTTTTACTCGAATTTTCCATGATATTTGTCATGGCACGGTTCATAATTTCCATTACCAGATATTGAGAATAATCGCCATTCTCTCCCTTAGTTTTTTTTGCATTTGTTGTTTTTGGAGTAATATTTCGTAGTATTTTTTCAATTTTTACAGATGTGCTATCAATGACTTTAGAATATTTTGAATCAAAATCATCAGGTGCAGCATAGCCAAGTAACTTTGTAGAGGTACTGTAAAATTTAGTTATGGCACCACGTGATTCTTCAATTTTGGCAATTTCAATCAGACCGGATCCTTTTAAAATATCAAGATGATGCCTGACCGTAGTCAGGGCTTTTTTGTATCCTGTCTTTTTTAGCTCATTTGAAATCTGGTCTGCAGATAAGGCACGGTGATATAGAATTTCAATAATTTTTGCTCGTGCAGGGTCTTCAATTGCACGTGCGTGTTTAACGCTTGTAGTAAGAATACGATTCACTTTGATTTCTTTTTCTAACAATGTAGACATGCTAATAATTGCTTTAATTTTGATCTAAAAGATCCTTGTATCATATTTTTTTGTCTAATCGCATCAATTTTTTTTTGTTATAATAATTTTAAGACCGATATCAAAAAGATAGTGACCATTATGATAAATATTGTAATATAAGGATAATTATCATTACCACTATCATAAATATAATAGCACTGGAATGATTATCATAACGTTATAATATATTATAAAAAAGTAACAAAAATAAACAAATGTGAAAATATAGTATAGAATATAGAAACAAATATCACAATAAAACATATTTGAAAATGAATCAAAAATAAAATTCGAGTTGAACGTCAGTTTTAAGTTAACACCTAGTCATAACAAAAAAGAATTAAAAACATCATAACTACAGGGAATGTCCGGTTAGTTTTTCATATGCAGTGACATATCGATTTGTCATTTTTTGAATTATTTCTTGAGGGATCATTGGTGCTATAGGTTCTTTTCCCGCATCACGTGCATCATCAAATTGTTTTTGATATCCATGTTCGATTAGCCAATCACGTAAGATTTGTTTGTCAAATGCCTCTTGAGTTTTGCCAACTTGATAGGAGTTTTTTGGCCACAAACGATATTCATCAGGACCTATAGAATCGCCCAAAGTAATGGCGCCATCTAAAATTCCAAATTCAAGTTTCAAATCAGCTAAAATGAATCCTGTCTTGTCTGCAAGATCAGACATTCTTTTGTAGATATCAATAGATGTTTTCTCTAGCCATATATATTGTTCTTCAGTAACTAGTTTCATCTCCAGAGCTTTTGTTTTATCAATTGGAATATCATGTTCTGATTTTGTAGTAGGATCAAAGATAGGTTGTGGAAGCTTTGCAGCTAATGTTGTATTAGAACCATCAGGGAGTTTTATTTCGCCTTTTTTCCACCTTCCTACCAAACTACCATAAAAATAACCTCGAACCACACACTCGATTGGCAGCATCTTCATTTTTTTTACCACGATTTCAGTATCGGATTGTCTTTTTACAAAATGATTTGAAACAGGTAGCTGGTTAAACCAAAATTCAGCAAATTTACACAAAATCTCCCCCTTTTTAGGTATATTTTCTTTGAATTTTACATCAAACGCGGATACTCTGTCGGAGAATTTGAAAAGTAGAGTCTCATCATCAAGAGAATACAGATCCTTTACTTTTCCAAAAGCAATAAACTTCAAACAAACAACCTTGTTTTCAATATGATTTAACTGCTATGAAAAATCTATGAACCCATCATACCAACCATCTTTGGAGGAGTACGATATGCTTTGTTTACAAAAATATCATTATCCGCGGTAATCATTACAAATTGCATGGAATTGTCAGACGGTGGAGAAACAATAATTTTATCACCTGGCTTTATCAATGCAATATCCAAAATATCCCCGTCACCAAAATTGATGTGAATATTAGTCAAAGGTTTTGCTCCAATATTTTGTATGCTCACTCTCCCAGTTACAAACAAATTTTGATTGTCAACAATAGGATCAACAAAGATAGCATGATCTTGAACAGATATTGACATTTTTATAACGTCAAGTCCATATACAACACTCATCAATATTATCACACTAATAGCAATTACAATTAGAATTGTGTAGTTATTCACCAAAGATACAATGTTTTTCTAATAATTAAGAATGTTATTGTATTTTAATATAATTCCAAATTGCGTGCATAGTTTCATTCCCTAAAAAACAACATTTAAAGAACTAAATTATTTTTTGTTTTGTTCTGGAATTACAGATAAAGTGGTTGTAGAAAGTACATGTTTTATTTTTCGAATCTGTTTTGTAATTGTATCTTCTACTTCTTTTGAGGTTTTTGCCTCAACTTTTACAAAAATATCATAGACACCAAATGTTCCCTTGGCTTCTTTTACAGCATCTATTTTTAAAAGATCACTCATTACTTCCATTTCATGTGCCATTTCGCTTTTAACTAAAACATATGCAGTTTCCATATTACTCGCCTTTCATCTCCATACGGGTTTTAAACTCTGGCGTAATTCCCAATGAATCATAATTTCCAGACGAACAAGTAAAACACATTGAATCTTTTGGAATCCCTATAGCAGCTGCAAGGTTTTCAGCATCATTGTAACCCAGAAAGTCAGCCCCAATACTCTTTCTGACCATTTCAGTTAGTTCCTCATCAGTCATATCCTTTCCAGTTGAAAATGTTGCAAGTTCTTCTTGAGATGGAAAATCAATTCCAGCATAACATGGAAATTTAATTGGCGGATATGTGATAACCATGCTGATTTTTTTTGCTCCAGCTCTTCGTAGTGCTTGAATAATTGCTTTGGAACTAGTACCACGGACCAAGCTATCATCAATTACAACAACATGCTTGCCTTCAATGATTTCTCGAATTGGGATAATCCAACGATTGATTTCAATTCGATCGCTTTGGTGTGGTTCGATAAAACTACGCAACGGTCCTTTCTTACTGTATCTATCTTTGAGTAATCCTTCATCAAATGTAAGACCCAATTCTTGGGCATATCCCAGTGCTGCAGGTCTTGCAGAATCAGGAACAGGTATTACAAGGTCGGCATCTTTAATCGGGAATTTTCTTGCCAAGAATTGGCCAATTCTCTTTCTTGAGACGTAAATGTTAGCACCTTCCATATTACTAGAAGGATGCGCAAAATAAGTAAATTCAAAAGAGCAATGAGCATGGGACACATCATCAGAGAATTGTTCAGTTTCTAACCCATTTTTACTAAGTTTGATCAATTCACCTGGTTTGACATCTCTTTGGAGTGTTGCGCCTACTGCAGAAACAGCAGATGATTCAGATGCAACGATGTATGTATCATCAGACGCTTTGTAACCCAAAACCATAGGTCTGAATCCTTTGGGATCCCTTGCAGCATACACGGAATTATCATCAGAGATAAATGTAAAACAAAAAGAGCCAACCATTTCGTTTTTCAAAATTGCAAGGGCTTTTCCCATTTGACCGTTTTCAGAAATTAATGATACTAATCTTTGAGCGGCAACTAGTGTATCACTTGCGTTTTGAGGGGTAAATGAGCATCCTCCAACTAGATTAGATAATTCTTGAACATTTGCAATTGTTCCATTATGAGCAATACAAAGATCTTTTACTTTGAGGGGTTGAGCATTTTCAAGTGTGCTTCTCCCCATAGTAGAATATCGAACATGACCAATTACTGCCGGAGAAGAATAATCCTCACAAATTTTCTTAAACTCTGATGAAGCACCAGATACAAGACCTAGTCTTTTTAGAGGTTCTTTGTTTGGAATTGCAATACCCCAGGCTTCTTGTCCTCTGTGTTGTAATGCTCTAAGTGCATCAATTGCCATAGGAACAACATTGGTTCCACTAAGACTAAAAATTCCAACAACACCACAATTTTCTTTAACCATGCACTACCAACTCCCTTAACGAATTTAACCAAGTTTTTTGAGCCTTATCAACGCTTAGATCTATAACTTGTTTACTATCTTTATTAAATCGGATATTCTCGCCGCCAAATACTCCAATCATTTTGTATGAGGCTTTGCTCTTTTTGAGAAGTTCTTCTAGTTTTTTGAGATGTTTCTTTTCTAAAACCAATAGATATCTAGAATGACTTTCAGAAAACAAGATTCTATCAACATCTAGTTTTGGACATGGTACTTTCTCTAACGAGACAACACATCCAATTTGGTTTGTCATGCAGAGTTCTGCAACAGATACTGCCAGACCACCTTTAGAGCAATCATGTGCTGTTTTTAGAAGATCTTTTCTGATCACATCTAAAACTATATTCATATTAGTTTTAGATTCTTGGAAATTAACAACGGGACATTTTCCTCCAATAAACTTGTGAATATATTCAAAATATTCAGAACCCCCCATTTCATTTTTAGTATCACCAATAATTACAAGACAATCTTCGGGGGAGATTTTCTGAGAGTGTGGAGGAGTTTTATCAATCAAGCCCAAGATTCCAATTATAGGAGTAGGCTTAATCGGACCAGATGGTGTTTCGTTGTACAAACTAACCTTTCCGCCAACACATGGAATTTTAAAGTATTTTGCAAAGTCGTCGATTCCCCTTAATGATTCCAAAAACGTCCAAAATATTTCAGGATTTTCTGGATTTCCAAACTGTAAATGATCAAGCATGCCAATTGGTTTTGCGCCAGTGCAAACAACGTTTCTGCATGCCTCCTCAAAGCACCCTATTGCTCCTTCTCTTGGATTTACATAGCAGTGTTTTGGATTGCCGTCTATTTTTGCTGCCAAAAATTTACCATTATCAAGTCTAAGAACTGATGCATCTTTGCCAGGTTTGATTACGGTTCGAATTCCAACCTCATGATCATATTGTCCATATACCCAAATTTTGCTTGCAATGTTTGGTGATGAGATAAACTTCATCATCATTTTTGAATAATCTGAAATTGGTTTGAGTTTCTTTTCCTTTTCTATGTTTTCTAGATATGCAGGTTTTTTGGATGGTCTATCTAAAAGAGTAGCATTTGCAACAACACCGGTTGGAAGATTAGCGCATGTCTTTTTGCCTCTTTTTACATGCATCATATTATCAGTAGTCACATGGCCAATGACAGAACATGTGATACGAAATTTTTTGCAGATTTCATGTAGTTTTTTAAGTTTGTCATTGTTTGTTATGATTAACATTCTTTCCTGGGATTCAGATACCATAATTTCATCAGGATTCATATTAGATTCACGCGTGTGAACTTTATCTACATCCATTTCGATTCCAATGGATAATGCATCTGCAGTTTCAGATACAGCACAAGATAATCCACCACCGCCAAGATCCTTCATTGCATGAATAAGATTTTGATTTCGAGCTTCCAGTATTGCCTCTATGATTAATTTTTCAATAAATGGATCTGGAATTTGGACTGCAGATCTATTCTCAGATTCTAAAGAGTCAGAAGCAAATTGTGAGCCTCCAATTCCATCTCTACCGGTAGAACCTCCAAGTAATACTACAAGATCTCCTTTTTTAGCATGATTTTTGATTAGATTCTTTTTCTTTCCAAACCCAATAGCTGCAACATCAACTAATGCATAATTAGAATAGCATTCATCAAATTCAACTTCGCCACCAATAGTAGGAATTCCTAAACAGTTTCCATAATCTGCAATTCCAGTAACTGCGTTTTTGAAAAGCCATCTTGCTTGCAGATCCTTTTCAATATCTCCAAATCTTAAACTATCAAAAATGGCAATAGGTCTTGTTCCTGCTGAAAGAATATCACGAATGACTCCACCTACTCCAGTTGCAGCTCCACCATACGGTTCAACAGCTGATGGATGGTTATGACTCTCAATATGAGCAGTTATGACATAACCGTCACCAACATCTAAAACTCCAGAATCATATCCTTTTTCAGATATAACTAATGGTCCTTTCATTGGTAACATTTTGAGATGTTTCTTTGATGATTTGTATGAGCAATGTTCAGACCATTCAGCAGCTACAATTTGTAATTCAGTAGATGTGGGTTTTCGTCCGATTTTAGATGTAAGATCATCTAGTTCCTGTGATTCTAAACTCAATTTTTAACACCAATTGTATTTAATAACGATTCAAAAATAAGAGAAGACGGCTTATTGTCAATTGGATTAATTTCTGATTCAGCCGCTCTTTCTGGATGGGGCATCATACCAACAACGTTACCATCCTCATTACAAACTCCAGCTATTCTATCTGAAGAACCGTTTATCACTTTATCATATCTAAATACAATTTGATTATTTTTCTTTAATTTTTTAAGTGTCTCATCATCCACATAATATCTTCCCTCACCATTTGCAATTGGAATTGGAATTTTTTGATGAAGTTTTAATTTATTTGTAAAAGGAGTCTTGTTATTTTCAACTATGAGGTTAGTCCATTCGCACATGAAATTAAGGGTGGTATTTTTGAGTAATGCTCCAGGCAATAATCCCGCCTCTACAAGAATTTGAAATCCATTGCATACACCTAAAATTGGAATTCCTTTCTCTGCCAATTTTTTAACATCTTTAATTATTGGGCTATGAGCCGCAATTGCTCCTGATCTTAATCTATCACCATAAGAAAATCCACCCGGTAGAATTACAGCATCAATGTTTTTCGGGAGTCCTTTTTCATGCCAAAAATATTCAGCATCAAGTTTGAAAACATCAGTTAAAACATGATACATATCTCGATCGCAGTTACTACCTGGAAAAACTATTACGCCTATCTTCACAACTAGTTTTATCTGCAGAGATATTTAATTTGAATCTAGTCAAAAAACACAAAAATGAAGAATAGTTGATCGCTTGCACCTAACAGATTGGATACAATAAATCAGAGATCTGTTAATGTATTGGCAAATTTGCGTATGAATTGAACAATTTAGAAGATAAAAATCAACTAAATAGCAAACACATCAATTGTGATTTTGCTCACCATAGGATTGTAAATGCGTAATTCATCACAGACTTCTTTGACTCTAGTTTGTGCAGATTTTTTATCTTTTTCTTTGATTGTAAATTTTAGCATTTTTGCAGTTTTGATTTTAGATATTGCAGAATTTGTGCCTTTCAATACAAGATCATTGAGAATTGTTTCGCCTTCAGGATCACTGATTCCAGGTTTGTTTTCAATGGTCACGTGAACATTAAAAGTAGCCATTAATAATTTGCAAAATTAAAAAGAGGTTAATCTATCTTCCTACTAGATTCTGGCTTTAATACCTAAATGCCGAAACGTTAACAAATAATTCTCATGATGTTTTTATTATAAAAAAGAAAAAACTAGTTGCTTCCTATGAGGAAGACAACGTTAGCACTAGTACTCACATCTTGGTCTGATGAGAATATTGGTGTTTGAACTGATTTCTCCATTGCACCGTAAGCCATGTCATACATGGGTGTTGGATATGGCATTGAAAATTCAGATAATGATATTTCCTTTACTCCGATTATTTTATAATCAAGTGGAGATAATGCTTTTTCTGCTTTTGACTGTGCATTTAGAATTGCTTTTTCTAAAAGGTCATCTTTAAGTTTGGAATAAACTTCTGGAGATAGTGAAAAAAATACACTGTCTACTCTGTTTACTCCGGCACTTACGGCACTGTCAATGACTGAAGCTACACTGTCAAGTTTCTCAGTTTTTACATTGATGATATTGCTTACTCGGTATCCAACAAGTTCTTGGGTATATCTACCAGTTTCTTTTTCCTGATAGTTATCATACACAGGATAGATGTTAAACTGGGATGTACTGATTTCTGAATCAATAATTCCAACTTGTTTTATAGAGTCTATCACTTTACTCATCAATTCAGAGTTTGCAGTTAGTGCGTCTTTAGCAGTTTTCTCTTGAATTTCAACACCAAAACTAATGTTTACAAGATCTGGGTCTACACTTGAAATTGCAGTACCTGTCACAGATATCACTTTTTCCCTAGATGGGAACGGAGTGACTTCTTGTGCAGTTGCATTTGGTGTCACAGAAATTGCACTCATAGTCACGGAGACTACCAGCACAGCAATCATTGCTGTAATGATTTGTTTTGAATGTTTCATAATATACAGTACATATTTTTGTAGATAAGGTTTGATTAAATTTCATTTTAACAACAAGTCTTAATAAGACACATCAAATGTGATTTGGTCAATGAAAGACAATGTGGAAGATGATTCAGTTGGAATTTCAGACAGAGTGGAGATTCTATCAACAGAAGATCAAAAGATAAAGGCAATAGGAGAAATATTAAGTTCCGATTCAAGCAGGGCGATTTTAAAAATTTTGTTTGATGACTCGTTGACGGCAAATCAAATATCACAAAAAACAGAAATTTCATTACCATTGGTAATTTATCATTTAAAAAAGATGCAAGAATCAGGAGTAATAAAAATCACAAGTGTTGGAAAAAATACAAAATCCCACGACATGAAGTTTTACACTATAGACAAGCTTGCGATAATAATACTACCATCAAAAATGTCCGAACCTGCAAAAAAGAGCAAGTCTCTTTTTAATTCATTTACGAGAATTCACAGATTAGCTACACTTGGAGGAGTGTCCATAGCTGCATGGTTTTCATCACAGATTATCCAAAAAGGAGCAGAGTCCAGTGTAAACATGGAAGAGCAAACTCCAATGATGAGTTCCACACCTTCAGAAACACCAGATATAGCTCTAAAAGCAATTCCTATAGAGGACACCATAGCTGCATCCACAGCGCAAACAGCAGATCCATTAACTCAATTATTATGGTCTGCAGTAGCAGTATTGGCAGTAATAGTTACAGGTCTTGTTATCGAAGTAATAATTTCTAAAAAACATAGTTCCAAATCAGTCAATCACATCTCTTAAAATTAAAGTCAAATAGAAGGCATTGTTTTGTTGATTGCACATTGGAATTTATATCAGATTACTTGAAAGGATAACAGATTGTCAAGATCAAGATATTGGAAAATTACTCCAGATGAAATGCAGAAATTTGTCTATAACGAAGAAAAATTACTAAATTGGGAAATTAAATGTGTCAGAGAACCAGACGTAGATGCAATTTTTATCGGTCTTTTCATGTATAGAAATGGTACAC